>DATLYV010000138.1:0-5283 GCA_035574535.1 Binatia bacterium | reverse complement strand
GGTGGGAGCGGCGTCCGGCCGTCCGCGGCGACGACGTGGAGGCTGTCCTCCCGCCCGGCCGCGCGGGCGAGGCTGAGCCGGTCCGCGATCCCGAGCGGGGCCATCACCGAGTGGAGCGCGTGGTAGCCGTCCGGCCGCGTCCCGAGGACGGCGAGGGTGAGGTTCAGCTTCGCCGGCGCAAGGCGCACGACCGGGGCGAACTCGCTGTCGCTCACCGGGCGTCCTCGCCGGCCGTGGCTGCGTTCGCCGTCCGTGCCACACCCGCCCGGCCGAGCGCGGCGAACAGCCGAAGCCAGTCCTCGACCGAGAGCGTCTGCGGCCGCCGGTCACCCGCGATGCCGGCCGCGGCGAGGGCCTCGTCGACCCGGGCCTGACCCACGAGCGGGCCGGTCGCCCCATCGTCGCCGGCGTGCAGCTGCCGCGCGAGCACGTTGCGGAGCATCTTCCGCCGCTCGCGGAACCCGGACTGGACGAGGCCCCAGAGCGCCGCCTCGCGCTCCGGCGGGAGCGGCAGCTCCCGGTGCGGCTCCAGCACGACGACCGCGGACGCGACCTTCGGCGCCGGCTCGAACGCCGCCGCGGGCACCCGCAGCGCCACCCGCACCGCCGCGTGGTACTGCACGAACACGGACAGGTAGCTCATCTGCCCCGGCGCCGCGGCGATCCGGTCGGCCACCTCGGCCTGGAGCATCAGCACGAGCCGCTCGGGGTACGGGGACCGCTCGAGCAGCCGGTGCAGGATCGGGCTGGTGATGTGGTACGGCAGGTTGGCGATGACCCGGTACGGCGCCGGGACCACCTCGGGCAGGTCGATGTCGAGCGCGTCGCCCTCGATGAGGTCCAGCCGGCCCTCTGCGATGGCCGCGGCGAACCGCCCGCGCAGGTAGGCGACGAGTTCTCGGTCGAGCTCGACGGCCGTCACGGCGGCGCCAAGGTCGAGCAGCCCGCCCGTCAGGATGCCGAGGCCCGGCCCGATCTCCAGGACCCGCGTCCCGGCGCCCGCCTCCGAGAGGTCGAGGATGCCCTGGAGCACGTCCGGGTCGGCCAGGAAGTTCTGCGACCTCGAATGGCTCGCCCGGAGGCCCTCGCGCTTCAGCGTGCGCCGGACCTCGAGCGGGTCGAGGCGCTGCGGGCGCCGCGCGCGCGGCGCATCGGCCCGCGCGGCCCCCTCGGTCACGTGCCGCGCCTCAGCGCGCCAGCGGCAGCGACGGCGAGGCCTCGAGGTCGAGCCCGGTGCGCTCGCCGGTGAGGAACCGTCGCGCCCCCGCGGCCCCGATCATCGCGCCGTTGTCCGTGCACAGCCCCGGGCGGGGGACGATCAGCGGCACGCCCAGCGCCTCCGCCTCGCCGGCGAGCCGGCCCCGGAGGGCCGCGTTCGCGGCGACGCCGCCGCCGAGCACGATCGAGCAGGCCCCAATCTCCCGTGCCGCCCGGATCGTCTTCGTGACCAGCACGTCCGTGACCGCGTCCTGGAAGCCCCATGCCAGGTCGGCCACCAGGGCGTGCGGCAGCGGCTCATCCGGCTCGCGCAGCCCCGCGTCGGCGCGCGCCGCGTCAACCGTCCGCCGGGCCGCCGTCTTGAGCCCGGAGAACGAGAAGTCGAACGAGTCGCCGAGCCAGGCCCGCGGGAAGCGGGTCGCGTGGGACGTCGCCGCCTCCGCCGCCTTCTGGATCGCCGGGCCGCCCGGGTACGGCAGGCCGAGCAGCCGGCCGACCTTGTCGAACGCCTCGCCCGCGGCGTCGTCGACCGTCTGGCCGAGCAGTCGGTAGGTCAGGTGGTCGGTCATCTCGACGAGGAAGGTGTGACCGCCGCTCACCACGAGCGCGACGAGCGGGAACGCAGGCGGCTCGCCCTCCTCCTGACCGGGATCGCGCAGCCAGGCCGCGTAGACGTGGCCCTCGAGGTGGTTCACCCCGACGAACGGCTTGTCGTGGACGAACGCCAGCGTCTTCGCGACGTTGATCCCGACCAGCAGCGACCCGGCAAGCCCCGGCCCGCGAGTGACCGTGACCGCGGCGACGTCGTCCCAGGATGCCCCGGCGGTCGTCCAGGCCTCGTCCAGCACCGGCAGGATCCAGCGGAGATGGGCCCGCGCGGCCACCTCGGGCACGATGCCGCCGGTCGGGGCGTGGAGCGCCACCTGGGACGCGACGACGTTGGCATGGATGCGGCTCGCGCCGTCGCGATCGCTCTCGACGAGCGCGACGCCGGTCTCGTCGCAGGACGACTCGATGGCGAGGACGAGGGGTCCGCTCATCCGCGGTACTCCGGCTCGGGCGGCTCCGGCCCGGCAGCATCAGCGACGGGCTCGACCGGGCGGTCCGCCAGCGCGGCGCGGAGCCGCTCGAGGCGCTCGCGCATGCCCGCGGACGCCAGCGGGTCGGTCGTCATGATCAGCGCGTCCTCGCCGTTGTCCGAGTAGTAGCGCGGCCGGATCCCGACCGGCCGGAAGCCGTACTTCTCGTAGAGCTTGCGGGCCGGCAGGTTCGAGAGGCGGACCTCGAGGGTCGCCTCGCGGGCGCGGCGCGCGACCGACAGGTCGAGCAGCGTGAGCAGCATCCGCTCCCCCACCCCGCGGCGGCGCCAGCGCGGGTCGACGGCGAACGTCGTGATGTGGGCCTCGTCGACCATGATCCAGATGCCGCCGAACCCGACGACCTCGTCGCCGGCGCGGGCAACGACGTACGTCGCGAGGCGGTTCGTCCGGATCTCGTTGCGGTAGGCGTCGTCGGGCCACGGGACGGCGAAGCTGCGCCGTTCGATGGCGTGGACGGCCGGCAGGTCGTCGAGGGTCATCGCCTCGATGCGGATGGCTACCGGGGGTCGCGCGACCATGCCACGTCCATCTCCGCGTCGTCGCCGATCGCGCCGCGCGGCGGTCTCGCGTAGCTCGGGACGAGCCGCTCCGGGTCGTCCGCATCGCCCCGTCCGAGGCGCTCGGCGCCCAGCCGCAGGAGGCTCGCGCCGAGTGCTTCGACGGCCGTCCGTCCCCGCTCGAGGGCGCCCGTGGGCGCTCGACCGGCCAGGTCGACGGCGATCGTGTTCTCCGAATCGGGCACGACACCGGCCATGTCTCCGGCGCCGGCATCGCCCTCGCCGGTCGCGTCGCCCCGCTCCCGCACGACACGCGGCGCCGCTCCTCGCCGGACGACCACGAGGTCGCGGGGCCCCGACGGCAGCCACAGCTCCCGCGCGCCGGCCGCCGCGAGCAGCGCCTCGCCGGTCGGGAGGCCGACGATCGGGCGCGACAGCTCGTGGGCGAGCGTCTTCGCCGTCGCCAGGCCGACCCGCAGGCCCGTGAACGCCCCCGGCCCCGTCCCGACGACGATCCCCCGCAGGTCCGGCAGGCGCAGGCCCGCGCGCTCCATGAGCCGCAGCACCGCCGGCAGCAGCTCCTGGGAGTGCCGGTACCGGCCCTCGAACGCCTCCTCGTCGAGGAGCGTCCCGTCGGCCGCGCCGGCCGCGACGACGATCGTCGCCGTGGCGGTGTCGAGCGCGAGCAGCCAGCCGTCGGCAATCGCCATCACCGGTCCTCCGGCGCCGGCGCCGGCGCCGGCGTGCCGCCAGGCAGCCCGTCGACCAGCAGGATCGCGGCGTCGATGTAGCGCCGGTGCCGGCCGCCGCGGGCGGTCAGGCGAATCCGGCGCGGCTCGTCGGCCCCGTTCGGCGACTCGATCTCGACGTCCAGCCGGTCGACCGGGATCGTGTCGCCGAGCCGGTCGGGCCACTCGACGAGCACGACGCCGAGCGCCTGCCGCTCGTCCAGCAGGCCCCCGTCGAGCGCCTCCTCTGCCCGCTCGAGGCGGTACAGGTCGATGTGGAACAACGGCAGGCGGCCCACGTACTCCCCCATGAGCACGAAGGTCGGCGAGCTGATCGTGTCCTCGATGCCCAGGCCGGACCCGAAGCCCTTCGCGAACACGGTCTTCCCGGCGCCGAGGTCGCCCCACAGGCAGAGCACGTCGCCCGGCGCCGCGACCGCGGCGAGCCGGGCCGCGAGCTGCCGCGTCGCCTCGGGGCTCGAGCTCGACAGCTCGACCGTCGGTCTCGTGTCCGTCGCCACCGCGCGATCAGGCAAAGCGTTCGAGGTCGCCGATCGGGATGGCCACCGGCGGGCGACCGCCGAACCGGACGAACGCCGCCTCCAGGGTCACGCCGGCCGGGAAGCGGCGCGGGCCGGCGAGCCCCGCCCAGACGCCTTCGGCCCCGGCGAGCGGGCCGGAGCGGACCCGGACGACGTCCGGCCGCGGCGCGGGCAGCGGCACGTTCGGGTCGTCGATGACGAGGGCCGGCGGGTCCCCGACGATGGCCGCCATGCCGCCCTCGGCGGCCTCGAAGATGGCCATCAGCGCCGATGCGACCGGCCGGCGGGCCGCGCCGTCGAGGACGAGGATCGCGAACGGCGGGAGGCCGTGGACCGCGGCACGGCCGCGGCGCTCCGAGGCCAGGAAGTCGCGCTGCTCCTTGACGCCGAGCGCGGCCACGACGACGCCCCGGATGCCCACGGCGCGGGCTCGCGTCAGCGCCTCGGCGTCCATCCGCGCCCCGGCCACGATGATCGCCCCGGCCGCGCCGACGTCGACGTGCTGCGCCCGCAGCTCCCCGTCCGGACCCGTGGCGACGTGCAGGCGGCCCCAGGTCGGGCCGGCGAGGACCGTCCGCCCGAGCACCGCGCGCGTCATCGCCCGGACGACGACCCCGGTCCCCGGCTTGACGTCGTGGACGACGCCAGCGAAGGGCGCCTCGAGCGTGTCCGGCCGGTCGCCACCGGCGATGCGCCAGCGGTTGCCGCTCCGGAACAGCAGCTCGCCGCCCGGCTGGACGTCACCCTCGCGGACGCGGTGGCCCGGCGTCCCCTCCCAGCGGTCGCCCGGGGCGGCCACGCCGTCCTCGCCGAGCAGGCCCGGGACGACGATCGTCCGCGGGTCGCGGTGGTGCTCCAGCAGCGGCTGGCCGCGCCCGACCGCCTCGCCGATCGTGACCAGCGGCCGGTCGCCGGGATGCAGCCGGAAGAGCGCATCCACCGGAGAGACGAGGACCGTCCGCTTCGAGACGAGGTCGAGACCCTCGGGGCTCGCCTCGGCGCCGTTCGATCCACCGGCGCCGTGGGCGGCGCCCGGCGCCTCCGCGGCGCCTGGGAGGCCGGTCTCCGAGGTCTCGCGCTGGGCCGTCATCGCTCGTCCCCCGGCCAGGCCAGCTCGCCCCACGCCGCGAGGGCCGCGCGGCGCCGATCGCGGCGTTCCGGGAGCCGCAGCGGCACGTCGCGCAGATCCACCGCGAGG
>DATLYV010000137.1:0-5237 GCA_035574535.1 Binatia bacterium | reverse complement strand
CGGCCTGGGGTTCGAGTTCCCGCCGCTCGGCGTGCGCTTCGAGCTGCTCGAGGAGACGCTCCAGATCGCGCACCAGATGTTCGAGGGCGAGCTCGGGACGCAGGGCCAGCACGAGGGCCGGCACTTCCGCGCGACGCGGCTGCTCAACTCGCCGCAGTCGATCTCCCGCCCGCGCGTGCCGATCATGATCGGCGGCGGAGGCGAGCGGAAGACGCTCCGCCTCGTCGCCCAGTACGCGGACGCGAGCAACGTCTTTGGCGGCCCCGAGTCGATCCTCCGGAAGTGGCAGGTGCTGCGCGAGCACTGCGAGGCGGTCGGCCGGCCGTACGAAGAGATCGAGCGCTCGACGCTCCAGGGCACGGTGCGGCTCGCGGGCGTGTCCGAAGACGGGGGCGGGTCCGGGGGCCGGACGGTCACGCCGTCGCAGCTGGTCGACTACTACGGCGAGCTGGGCGACGTGGGCGTGCAGCACGTCCTCTTCTCGGTGGCCGACGTCTGGCGCACCGACCAGCTCGAGCGCATCGGTGCCGAGGTCATCGAGCCGCTGCGCAACGCCTGACGCGCGACACATCGGGCGAAGGAAGACCCCCCTGCGGGCGCCCGCAGCCTCGCGGCTGCCGGTCCCAGCCGACGTCCGACGAAGGACGGCCTGCGTCCGTGTTCGCCCGCACCTTCCCCGCTGTCGGTCCCAGCCGACATCCGACGAAAGGAAGCCATCGCGACCGGCGCACGACCGACGGCGATGGAGCGTGCGGCGGCTGTCGGGCGACACTTGTCGCCCAGAGCCGACATCCGACGAAGGACGGCCTGCTTCCGTCGTGCGGCACGCGCGCCGAGCGACGGATGTCGGTTGGCGCCGACAGATGCGTGGCATCGGCGTTCGCGGCGGGCGCCGAGCGACGAACTGCTATGAGCAGGCGCCGACCGATGCGTGGCGTCGGCGTTCGCGGCGGGCGCCGAGCGACGAACTGCCATGAGCAGGCGCCGACCGCTGCGTCGCGCGGGGCGATCGCCGTGGGCGGCCGGACTGCCCCTCCGTGGCGACGACACCGACCGTGCCCCGCAGCGGTGTGCGCGGCGGCGGAACGGGGTACCGTTCGGGCAACGGGCCGGACCCGGACCTTCCGACGCGTCGAGGGACGCACATCGATACCCCCAGGGGGTATCTACGGAGTGGTACACTTGCGCAAATGAGCAAACAGCAGCGGTCGGACGCCCTCGAGAGCGCTTCGAAGGTCGCCCTCGGCGACGACTCGTGGAACGGGTCAAGCGCCCCCACGGAGTCCGCCGACGGCGCCCCCATGGAGTCCGCCGTCGTCGTCGGGTCCAGCCGCGCTTCGGTTCCCCTGGCACCTGCTGCGCCCGACGTCGGCGGCACGCCGACGCCGGCGGACCCCGAGGCCCTCGCCAGTCGTCTGGGCGGCCTCGCGATCGACTTCTCGGGCGACATCGCCCCGGCCGCGCCCGCCGCGCCGGCCCCCTTCCCCGACCTGGCCATCGACTTCAGCGGCGCACCCGTCGCCGCCGCGGGCGGGCCCGCCGTCGCGATCCTCCCCGGGAGCCCCGGCTACGTCTCCGCGTCCGAGGGCCGCACCGAGTCGAAGCTGATCATCATCGGCTCCGGACCGGCCGGCTTGACCGCCGCGATCTACGCCGCGCGCGCCAACCTCGAGCCGATCGTCCTCGCCGGCTCGACCCCCGGCGGGCAGCTGATGCTGACCAGCGACGTCGAGAACTACCCGGGCTTCCCCGACGGCATCCAGGGCCCCGAGCTGATGGCCCTCTTCCGTGCCCAGGCCCAGCGGTTCGGGACGCACCTCGTCGACGTCGACATCGACCGGGTCGACTTCTCGGCCCGTCCATTCCGCATCTGGGCCCGCGGCGTCGAGTACCGCGCCCAGGCGGTGATCATCGCGACCGGCGCCTCGGCGATGTGGCTCGGTCTCGAGAGCGAGACGCGCCTGCGCGGCCGCGGCGTGAGCGCGTGCGCCACGTGCGACGGCTTCTTCTTCCGCGACAAGGAGATCGCGGTCGTCGGCGGCGGCGACACCGCGTTCGAGGAGGCGACGTACCTGACGCGCTTCGCCTCGAAGGTCCACATGCTCCACCGCCGCGACGAGTTCCGAGCGAGCCGGATCATGGTCGAGCGGGCGAAGGCGAACCCGAAGATCCAGATCCACACGAACACGGCGGTCGAGGAGGTCCTCGGCGAGGAGAAGGTCTCCGGGCTCCGGCTGCGCGACACGAAGACGGGCGACGAGCGGACCATGTCGGCGGACGGCCTGTTCGTCGCGATCGGCCACAAGCCGAACACCGAGGCCTTCCGCGACTGGCTCGAGGTCGACGCCAAGGGCTACCTCGTCGTCCGAGACCAGACGGACAGCGAGATCGAGGGCGTCTTCATTGCCGGCGACGTCCACGACCATCGATACCGCCAGGCGGTGACTGCGGCGGCCGACGGCTGCAAGGCGGCGATCGACGCCGAGCGCTGGCTCGAATCGCAGGGCATCCACGAGGCCAACACGCTCACGGCCTGGTAGGCGGGCGCCGCCACCCGCTGCGCTCAGCGCTGGAGGTCGGTGCGCTCAGCGCTGGAGGTCGGCCGGTCACCCCCCACGTGGCCCGGGTCGGCCTGGCGGTAGCCCACGGAGCGCATGCGGCCGCGGAGCGTGGTCTCGAGCCAGCGTCGGGCGCGCCCGGAGATGGCGTGTTGCCAGCGGTCGGCGGCGGTTGCATCGAAGCCCTGCTCGCCGAGGTTGACGCCGCGCGAGACGACCGTGCGGTCGAAAACCTGCGGCTCCAGCGGCAGGCCCAGGACGTCGAACAGGCCGGCGAGCGTCGCCTGCGGGTCGCGGACGAGGTCCTCGAACCGGACCATCCGGTAGCGATCCGGGTAGCGCACCGACAGCTCCCGGTGCCGATCGATCGCCCGGGCCCAGGCCCACGTCACCTGCAGCAGCACGAACAGGGCGAACAGCGGCGGGACGTACCGCAACTGGCGGTAGGGCACGCTGGACGGGCGCTCGCGCCGACGCCGCAGCTCCGAGACGTAGACGCCGCGCGGGTCGCGGACCATCTGGACGATCCGCCCGCCGGGGAACCACTCGAGCAGCTCGTCGGCGTAGTTGATGTGCGCCGGCGTCTTCTCGCCGAGGACCGCCTTGCCGTGGTGGTCCGCGTAGAGGCGGAGGAACGCCTCGAACAGCCCGCGGTCCGTGCGATCCGACGCCAGGAGCCGCCGCTCGACCTCCTCGCGTGGAACCGTCCGCAGCAGCCAGCGCCAGTACGGGCTGATCTCGCGGAGGCGGGACCGGCGCTGGAAGGCGCCGGAGTAGAGGTCGTCGACGATCGCGCGGATGGTCGCGTCGTCGCGCGGGTCGCCCAGGCGGGCGAACCGTTGACGCGCCCCCCAGCGCTCGAACAGGTGGCCGAGGTAGTGGTTCTCCTGCGCGATCGCGACCGTGCTGGTCGACTCGAAGACCGTTCGGAGCAGGGTCGTCCCGCTGCGGCTCACGCCGGTGACGAAGATCGCCTCGGGCAGGGCGGCGGCGGCGGCCGACACGGCCGGATCGGTTGGCGTCGCCGGATCGGCCGGCGTGACGGGATCGGGCGAGCTCGGCGGGTCGCCGTCGGTGCGGGGCACGCGGTGATGATGCGGCATCGCCGCGGTGTGGGCGCCGCGCACGTCGCCAGGGTCGCCCCGGCACGAGGATCGTTGCGACGGCAACGTCCGCTTCGAGGTGGTAGCGTGCGGCGGATGCGCAGGAACGGGAGGGCCGCCAGGTGACGATGGGCGGTCGCGACGGCGGGACACGACGGATGGCCGCCTCGTACACGGGCGGCGGCTCGACCGGCCGGTTGGGCGGCGGCCGCTTCGGCGCGAGCACCGAATTCGAGCCCGTCCCGAAGGAGCGCCGCGGGCGGACGCTTCGACGCATCGTCGCCTTCTTCCGGCCCTACCGCTGGCAGGTCGGGGTCGTCGTCGTGGCGATCCTCGCGACGAGCCTGCTCGGCCTCATCAACCCGATCCTGCTGAAGCTCCTCATCGACGACGCCCTGCCGAAGCGCGACTTCGGCCTCCTCAACCTCTACGTCGGGCTCATGATCGCCCTGCCGATCATCACCGGGCTCATCGGGATCGGGCAGAGCTACCTGAACAACCTGATCGGGCAGCGGGTCATGCAGGACCTGCGCTCGGCGCTCTACGCCCACCTCCAGCGGATGCCGCTGCGGTTCTTCACCGAGACGAAGACGGGCGAGATCCAGAGCCGCCTCGCAAACGACGTCGGCGGCGTCCAGGGCGTCGTCACCGACACGGCCTCGTCGATCGCCTCGAACCTCGCGATCGCGGTCGGGACGATCATCGCGATGTTCGTCATCGACTGGCGGCTGACGCTCCTGTCCCTCGGGCTCTTGCCGTTCTTCATGTACCTGACGTACCGCGTCGGCAAGGTCCGGCGGGAAGTCTCGACCGAGACGCAGGAGGCGCTCGCGGACCTGTCGTCGACGACCCAGGAGACGCTGTCGGTCTCGGGGATGCTCCTGACGAAGACGTTCGGCCAGCAGGACGCGGCGGTCGAACGGTTTGGCGGGTTGAATCGACGCCTCGCGGCGCTCCAGATCCGGCAGGCGATGGTCGGCCGGTGGTTCTTCATGATCGTCGGCACGGTCTTCTCGATCACGCCGGCGTTCGTCTACTGGCTCGCGGGCTGGCTGGCGATCCAGGGGGACACGTCGGCCCCGACGATCGGCGACATCGTCGCCTTCACGACGCTCCAGTCGCGCCTGTTCTTCCCGCTCGGGCAGCTGCTGAACGTCCAGGTCGAGATCCAGGGCGCGCTCGCGCTGTTCGACCGGATCTTCGAGTACCTGGAGCTGGATCCGGTCATCGTCGACGCACCCGACGCGATCGACCTGGCGGCACGGCCGGTCGCGGGGCGGATCCGCTTCCGCGACGTGTCGTTCACCTACCCGAGCCCACCTCCGCGCGAGGAGGCGGTCGCGGCCGAGGCGAGGGCCGGCGATGCGGACGACGAGTCGCCGAGCGCCGGAGAAGGCGACGGCGGCGAGGGCGGCGCTGAGAGCGACGAGGGCGCGGCGCCGCGGCGCCCGTCGTTCGTGCCCGCTGGTGCCACCGGGATGCCCGCGTTCCTGCGCGACCGGATCGCGGCGGCGGGGGGGTTCGCGGCGCGCGGCGTCGATCCGGACGGCGACGAGGCGGTGACGGCCGCGGCGGG
>DATLYV010000136.1:0-33266 GCA_035574535.1 Binatia bacterium | reverse complement strand
CCTCCCTCGCGGCGTCTGCCCCGCCCGCGGGCCCTGCCCGGCCCGCCGATCCTCCCTCGCGGCGTCTGCCCCGCCCGCGGGCCCTGCCCGGCCCGCCGATCCTCCCTCGCGGCGGCTGCCCCGCCCGCGGGCCCTGCCCGGCCCGCCGATCCTCCCTCGCGGCGTCTGCGTGCGTTGACCTTCGAAATGCACGGCCCATGTTCATGCCTTCGGCTTCGAGGCCCGTTTCGTCGGCTGGCGTCCCGGCGGCCGAATTTCCGGAGGCGAGCCGACCCCACGAAATCGCCCGAGTCGAACGTGGGACGGGACGTTCGCCTCCCCGCAGCGCAACGCTCTGCCAACCGCAGAGAGGCCTTCGGGTGTCCTTGCGGCCGAAAAGCCGCCGAGATGAACACTCTGCGTGCATCCGGCTGGGCAAGCACGCAGGACGCGGACCGCTTGGACAGGCGGGACCCGGTCAACCTGATCGTGCGGGACGCGGACCGCTTGGACCTGCGGGACGCGGTCAACCTGGTCGTGCGGGACGCGGACCGCTTGGACAGGCGGGACCCGGTCAACGAGTCGTGCGGGACGCGGACCGCTTGGACAGGCGGGACCCGGTCAACCTAGTCGTGCGGGACGCGGACCGCTTGGACCTGCGGGACGCGGTCAACCTAGTCGTGCGGGACGCGGACCGCTTGGACATGCGGGACCCGGTCAACCTAGTCGTACGGCCGCCCGGCTCGGCCCCCGGATGGCGCGTTGGATCCAGTCGTGTTTCATTTTGAGAAGCTGCCAATTGACAAAGTGAAAGTCGATCTGCCATCGTCCGACCATGGCACACGACGTCATCGCCACCTGTCCCGTCTGCTCGAGCGAGCTCGCTGTGACCCGCCTCCACTGCCGGGCATGCGGGACGACCCTCGAGGGCGAGTTCAGCGTCGGGCGGTTCGGGCGGCTGTCGAAGGAGCAGCTGGCGCTGCTCGAGAGCTTTCTCCGCTCCCGCGGGAACCTCCGCGACATGGAGCGCGAGCTCGGCATCTCGTACCCGACGGTCCGCTCGCGCGTCGAGGCGCTCGTCCGCGCCCTCGGCTTCGGCCCGCGCGACGGTGGCGACGCCGAGGAGGACGCCACCGCCCCTGCGAGCGACCTCGCCGCAGCGCGGCAGCAGATCCTCGAGCGGCTCGCGCGACGCGAGATCACCGCCGAGGACGCCGCGACCGCGATCCGCAACCTCGGAAAGGCCTGACCCATGCGCGACACCAGTCCCATCGCGAACCCCACCGTCGAGCACCGCATCGGCCCGCGCGGCACCTGCCGGCTCCATGTCGCCTCCGGCGACGTCCGGATTCGCGGCGTCGAGGGCGACCAGGTCCGCGTCAAGGCGGACGACGAGGCCGCCTTCCGCAAGCAGTTCACGGTCGACTCGGGCGACGGCTTCCTGGACGTCCGCCAGAACGAGCGACTCGGGCTCGGGATCCTCGGGCGCAACGAGAGCATCGACCTCGAGGTCGAGCTGCCCCACGGCGCGACCGTCAAGGTCGAGTCCCAGAGCGGCGACATCGACGCCACGGACCTGAGCGGCGACAAGTCGTTCCGGAGCGCCTCGGGCGAAGTCGTGCTGGCCCGCGTCGCCGGCGCCGCCGACCTCGAGACCGTGTCCGGGGACGTCCGGGTCCAGGGCGCCGCGCCGATGGACCTGCGGGTCAAGAGCGTGTCCGGCGACGTCGAGATCCGGGCCCCGATCGTGCGGCGCCTCGACCTCGGCACGACCTCCGGCGACGCCGTCCTCGACGCCGAGCTGCGGGGCGAGGGCCCGTTCTCGATCCGGACGATCAGCGGTGACGTCGGGGTCGTCGGCCGGTCCGGCTTCCGGGTTGAGGCCGAGACGATCACGGGCGACGTGTCGAGCGAGCTGGCGGCGAAGCGCGAGTCGATGCCGGGGCGCAAGGTGATCGTTGTCGGCCGGCCCGGCCCGACGCTCAGCTTCCGATCCGTCTCCGGCGACTTCGCGGTCGTCGAGCCGCGCCAGGCGGCGCAGCCCCTGCAGGAGGAACCGATGACCGAGGTCGACGCCACCACCGACGCCACCACCGATGTCCGCGAGCCCAGCAGACCTTCCGCCGACGCCACCCACGGCGCCCCTGCCACCCACGCCACCCACGCCGCCCCTGCCACCCACGCCGCCGACGACGCGGAGGCCCGGCGGCTCGAGATCCTGCGCGAGCTCGAGCGCGGCGAGATCAGCGTCGCCGAGGCCGGCGAGCGACTCGGCGAGCTCGACGAGGTCCTCCGATGACCGGGGCGCTGGAGCGTGTCCTGCAGCTCGTCGCCGAGGGCAAGCTCACGGCCGATGAGGCCGCCCCGATCCTCGAGGCCCTGGACGCGAAGGACCGCGCCGAGCGCGAGGTGCGCCGGACGGGCGCCACGATCGGTGCCGCCGCGGCGGCGCTCGGGGATGTCGGCGCCCTGGGCGGTCCCGGCGGCGACCCCGACCGCAAGCCGAAGTACGCCCGCGTCGAGGTCCGGGAGCGCGGCCGGCGCGTGGTCGACCTGCGGGTGCCGATCTCGCTCGGGCGGTTCGCGCTGGCGCGGGTGCCCGGCCTGTCCTCCCAGCAGGTCGCGGAGGTCGAGGAGGCTGTCACGTCGGGGGCCCACGGGCCGATCCTCGACGTCGAGGACGCGGACGGCGACGGGGTGCGCATCGTCCTGGAGTGATGGCCCGTATCATGATCGGGCCGCCGACCATTCGCCCGGTACGACAAGACCCGCGCTCACAACGAGCGCGGGTCTTCATTTGCATTCCCGGTTCGAACGGTGATCCGGACCGGCCATCGCCGCACCCCGGATCACCCAGGTCTGCCGGCGCGGGTGTCGGTGCTGATGTTGCCCGCTCGGGGCCTGGTCGCGAGGTTGCTCGCGCCACGGGAGACATCCGCGGTTTGCGCCAGGTTCTCGACCGGGAGGGTCGTGATCCTGCGTCCGGACTCAGGAGCCGGGGTGCGGCGTCGATCCGTCATTCGAGCAGACCTCCGTTGTCTCCAATCCTACGCCGATGGCTCGGAAAAGACCATTGCATCTGCATTGCAGGGCGACGCGAGGGGGGTCGAATTTCGGGCGACCGCCGGGACTCGATCGAGTCGTCCGGTCGACACGGAAGGAGCCGCCCGTCGACAGGGAGGGAGCCGCCCGTCGACCGGCGAGGATCGGGCGCGCGTCATCGGGCGCCATCGCGTCCCGGAGGGAGCCGTCCGGTCGACCCGGAGGGAGCCGTCCCGTCGACCCGCGTGCCCCGCCCGCGGTACGCTGCGGCCACCGACGGAGGTGCCCCATCCCGATGGCCGCAACGCTGCCCTTCACCGGCAACCCGCAAGCCGACGAGCTCGTCTCAACCGACCCGCTCGCGCTCCTCATCGGCTTCGCGCTCGACCAGCAGGTGACCGTCCAGAAGGCCTTCTCCGGCCCGCTCGACATCCGGGCGCGGCTCGGGCACCTCGACGCGAAGCGGATCGCGGCGACGGAGCCCGCTGAACTCGATCGCGTCTTCCGTGAGCGGCCCGCGATCCACCGCTTCCCGGGCTCGATGGCGGCGAAGGTCCAGGCGCTCGCGGCCGCGATCGCCGAGCGCTACGAGGGGGACGCGTCGCGGATCTGGCGCGAGGCGGCGGACGGCAAGGACCTCGAGCGGCGGCTGCTCGAGCTGCCGGGGATCGGCGAGATGAAGGCGAAGACGATCCTCGCCGTCCTTGCGAAACGGCTGGGCGTGTCGGTGCCCGGCATCGAGGACGTCCTGCCGAGGCACGCGACGCTCGGCGACGTCGACTCGCCGGACGCGCTCGCCGAGTACCAGGCTGGCAAGCGGGCGTACAAGGCCCAGCTCCGAGCGCAGGGCAAGCGCGTCTGACGTTCGCCGCCGGTCGCACCGACCGCGACGATCTCAGGGCTTGTGCTCGGGCGCTCGAGCTGACACGTGCCGAACCCGGTCACGGTCGAGGATGTTCGCCCGGACCGACCTCCTGCCCGCGCGGAAGGCGGCGGCCGGGTCGGCAATACTCGCGCCATGGCACTTCGACGGTTCCTGCCCGGCGGCCTCGTGCCGGACCGGCCGTTCCCCACCGATCCCAGCGACACCGAGACGGTTCGCCGGATCGCGAACCAGCTCGACGCGCTGCCGGTCGACCGGGCGCGGTTCCTCGCGGCGTTCGCGTACATCCTCACGCGCGCGGCCGCGGCCGACCTGGACATCAGCCACGCCGAGACGCGCGCGATCGAGGCGTTGGTCGCCGAGTACGGCGGGCTGCCCGAGGCGCAGGCAGTCCTCGTCGCGCAGATCGCCCGGAACCAGTCGCTGCTGTACGCCGGCACCGAGGACTACCTCGTGACGCGCCAGTTCAAGGAGCTCGCGACGGCCGAGGACCGGATTGCGCTGCTGCGCTGCTGCTACCTCGTCGGCGCGGCGGACGACACGATCACGGCCGAGGAGTCGAACACGCTCCAGCAGATCGCCAAGGAGCTCGACATCGATCGCCAGGCGATCAGCGCGATCCGCAACGAGTTCGCCCCGAAGCTCGCCGCGATCCAGCGCATGCTCCACCTGCGGAACGATTGACGGCCCGACGGGCGGCCAGCTCGACGCCCGTGCAAACCCGCCGCTCGAAGCGCCGCAACGAATGACCGCGGCCGCGCGTCGGTGACCCGATGATCGACGCCCCGCGACCGCCCGACCGGCTGGCGCGCCTCGCGCCGTCGCTCGCGGCCGCGGCGCTGCTCACCGGGAGCCTCGTCGCGAGCACGTTCCGGCCCGCGCCATCGAGCAGACGCGCCGGACCCGGTCGATGGCTGGGCTGGCTGGTCATCACGCAGTTCATCCGCACGCACATCTGACGCAGTTTTCGGCTGCAGCCGACATGCGACCGGCGGGACGGCGCGGGCGCGGGCATGGCACGCTCCATTGCCCCGCTCCCGGCGGATTCGGAGCGCCTCGAGCTCCGATTGTCGGCCGTAGCGGACGGTCGACGCTCGGCAGGGTAGCTGGAGGGCTGAAGCTCGGCGCTCGCCGGTCGGATGTCGGTTCCGGCCGACAGTCGGGCAGTGGGATGGCCTGTGGGGCGGCGAACGCCGGGGCGGCGCCCTGGCAGCGGGGCGGACGGCGAAAACGCGGCTTTTGCCGCCAGCGCCGGTGCCCGCTCGCTAGACGCCGACGCCGATGGCGGCTGCCAGTTCTTCGTCGGAGGGCTCGATCAGCACCGTGGACGGCGCCTCCGGATTGCCGACGAGGATCACCGGCGTGACACGGTTGCCGTCGTTGAACTTGCGATTCTTCGCGTCCGCCTCGGGGTCGAGCTCGACGTTGCGGTAGACGTACGGGATCCCGTGCGAGTCCATCCAGTCGCGGGAGCGGATGGTGTCCTCGCAGGTGTCGCGGCCGAGCACGAGGATCGGCGGGTAGGCCGGGTCGGGGTCGATCAGGCCGAAGGTCGTCGGGTCGCCGTCGAACATCAGATCGACGCCGGAGCCGGGTCCGGGCCGGGGCGGGTCAGGCCAGGGCACCCCGGGCTGGACGCCCCCGGGCTCGGTGGCCAGGGACTGCGGCATCTGCTCCTCCTGGCGGTCGTTCAGTTCGGCCTCCCACTGCCGCCCTGCTGGCCGCCCTCGCGCAGGAACCGCTCGATCTCGCTGATCAGGTCGTCGCCGGAGGGCAGGCGCGCCTCGTCGACCAGCGTCTCCAGCCGCTCGACGTACGTCTTCGTGGTCTCCTCGCGTGCCGCGGCGGCATCCAGTCGAACGCGCATCAGCCGCGCCTCCTCGGGCAGCCGCCCGACATCGAGCTCGACGCCGAGGTGCCGCCCCAGCGCCCGCAGCAGGTCGATCGAGGCCTGCGGGTACTCGCCCGACACGTAGTGCGGGATCTGCGCGAAGTAGCCGACCGTCGGGATGCCCGACTTGGCGACCGCGATGTCGAGCACCGAGATGGCCGCCGCGGGCACCCGCAGGATGCCCTCCGGGCCGGGCAGCACCCCGCCCTTGAGGATGCCGGAGCGCGATTCGGTGCCGAGGATCGGCACGGGGCGCGTGTGCGGCACGGCGGCCGGGATCGCGCCGAGGCTGATCCACTCTGCGACCTCGAGCCGCTGGGCCAGCAGCACGATGTCGACCTGGAGCTCGCGCCATCGATAGTCCGGCTCCGCGCCCGAGAGAACGAGGATGTCCCGGTCGCCGACCCGCGTCGCGCGCAGCGTCAGCTCCGGCCACTCGAGGGACCGCGGCCGGCCGTGGACGATCTCGAGCGTCGGGCGCCGCGCCCGGTAGTCGAAGATCGCGTCCGCGTCGAACGTCGCGATGACCCTGGCCCCCTGGGCGAGCGTCGCGGCCGCGTTCGTGGCCGCGCTGCCCGCATCGACCCACCCGTCGAGTGCGACGACGACCGTCGGCTTTTCGAGCTCGGGCAGATTGCGACGCAGCTTGTAGAGGCTCACGAGGGAGCGCTCCCTGGACCTCGGCCCGCCGCCCAGCGAGGCGCGGCGGCGGGAAGCACGGGCTTGTCGTCCCAGTCGTCGCGAACCGGCGTGAACACGTCGATCACCTCCGCGCCTTCCGGACCGACGACGAGGTCGTGCGGCACGTTGGCGAGGATCCGCCACGTCGAACCGGGGCGGATCTCGCGCGTCTCGCCGCCGAGCGTGAACGTGCCGGAACCGCGGAGGCAGATGCCGAGCTGCTCGTTCGGGTGGACGTGCTCCGGGACGACGGCGTTGGGCGCCAGCTCCACGATCGCGAGCGTGATCCGGTCGCCCTGGACGCGTCGCGCCCGGACCGCCTCGCCCCAGATCTCGAGGAGAGGGAGGTCGGCGAGGTCCTGCAGGTTGCTCAATCGGCTGCTCCGAACGGTAAGGCTGCTGCCAACGGTAAGGCTGCTCCGAACGGTATGGCGGGCGGCGATCCGCGTGGCGCTCAGTCGGCCCCGAGGCGCCGCAACGCAGAGTGTGCCGCGTGCCAGCCGCACATGCCGTGGACGCCGCCGCCTGGCGGCGTCGAGGAGGAGCACAGGAACAGGCGCGGGTCGGGGGTCGAGTAGGGATCGAGACGCGCGACGGGGCGCGTGAACAGCTGCCGGATGTCGATCCGCCCGCCCGACTGGTCGCCGCCGACGTTGTTCGGGTTGTACGCGGCGAGGTCCGCGGGGAAGGTCTTCGCGGTCGCCAGGATGCGATCGCGGAAGCCGGGCGCGAACCGCTCGATCTGGCGGAGGATCGGTTCGGTCATGTCGACCGTCGAGCGGTTCGGCACGTGGCAGTACGCCCAGACGACGTGCTTGCCCTCAGGCGCGCGGGTCCCGTCGAAGAGACTCGGCTGGGCGAGCAGGACGAAGGGGCGCTCACTGTGGCGGCCGGCGTTCGCGTCCGCCTCGGAGCGGGCGATCTCCTCGAACGTCCCGCCGACGTGGACGGTCCCGGCGAGTGCGACCGCCTCGTTCTGCCAGGGAATCGGGCCGTCGACGGCGAGGTCGAGCTTGAACACGGCGGGGCCGTAGCGATAGCCGCGGAGGCGGCGGCGGTAGCGCTCGGGCAGGCGGGCGCCGGCGACGTCGACCACGGTGCGCGGGCCGGTGTCGAAGAGCGCGACGCGGCTCCGCGGGAGGTCGTCCGGGGTTTCGACCGGGGTGGCCGTCGTGAGCTCGCCGCCCAGAGCTCGGAGCTCGGCGACGAGGGTGTCCGTAAGCCGGCCGGAGCCGCCCTCGGGGAAGGGCCAGCCGTCGGCGTGGGCGCTGCCGACCATGACGAGGGCCGCGGCGCCGCTGATCGGCTCGTCGAGGCGGAGAATCGAGTGGGCCGCGGCACCGGCGAAGGCGGCCCGGGCGGGCTCGTCGCGGAAGCGACGGACGAGCCAGGTGGCGGGCTGGAGCGCATGGAGCCCGAACCACGCGAGGCGCAGCGTCCGCCGCGGCCGGAGCGGGATGTGGAACGGGCCCAGGATGTCCGGGGTGAGCGCCTCGAAGCTCCGTGCGAGCGGCCCGAACAGGCGCCGCCAGGCATCGCGGTCGCGGCCGAGGGCGGCGGCCGTCGTCTCGACGTCCCTCGTGATGAGGACGGCTCGGCCGCCGTCGAGCGGGTGGGCGAACGCGGCCGGGGGCTCGATCCAGCGGAGGCCGTGGCGCTCCAGCGCGACCTCGCGGAAGAACGGCGAGAGGCGCCCGAAGGGGTGGATCGCGCTGCAGATGTCGTGGACGAAGCCGGGCAGGGTCACCTCGCCGGAGCGGGCACCGCCGCCTGGTTCCGCGGCCCGCTCGAGGACACGGACGCTGCGCCCCGCGCGGGCGAGGGTGATCGCGGCGGCGAGGCCGTTCGGGCCCGCGCCGACGACGACCGCGTCCGGGATGGGGCCGCGAATCTCGCTCACCTGCCGGCTTCCTGGCCGCGCGCCGTCTCACGCAGCCGGATCGGCGGTACGAACTCGCCAAGGTACTCGCGGGCCCACCACGCGCCCGTCTCGCGCCGCTCCCGCCAGGTCGTGAAGCGGTAGCGGTAGAGGAGCGCCCGCACGTAGCGCGGCGGTTGCCCGGCGAACGGGTCGCGGCGGAGGAGCCGCAGCGCCGAGCGGTCGGCCTCGAGCAGCTTCATGAGGAACGGCAGGAACCAGCGCTCGCCGTAGCGCGCGGACAGCGGCAGGAACCACATCAGCCAGTCGAGCCGCAGGTGGTAGGGCGCGACCTGCGGCGGGAGTCGCCGCACGTCCCCGGGCTTGCCCTTGAACTCGTATTCGCGCCACGCCGTGTTCGCATCGACCGCCTCCGCCTGCGTGCCCTCGATGACGACCTCGTCGCGGACCCGGCTGACCAACCCGAACGCGCCGTACGTGTTCACGAGCCGGAACGGGTCGAACGAGGCGTTCATCGCCTGGTGCGGGCTCAGGAGGTTGCGCACGACGGGCGCACTGAGGACGACCACGACCAGCGTGAGCGCATCCACCGCGGCGGTGAACCACGCGGGCGCCGGCTCGAACCCGCCCGCGGGCACCGGCGCGAGCGCGCCAAGGGCCGGGACCACCGAGGCCAGGACCGGGTCGGCGAGGGCGGCCGTCATCACGATGATGGTGATCCAGTTGAGCCACGCGTAGTTGCCGCTGACGACGAGGTACAGCTGCGTCGCGATCATCAGGATCGCGGCGAGCGTCGCGAAG
This sequence comes from Binatia bacterium, assembly GCA_035574535.1. Lineage (GTDB taxonomy): Bacteria > Chloroflexota > Limnocylindria > Limnocylindrales > CSP1-4 > UBA5189. Next base: position 24,110 of record DATLYV010000136.1, on the reverse strand, counting down.
GGCTGCGGGAGCAACAGCCCGAAGGGCAGGATCAGCTGGGCCACGAAGTTCCCGATCGTCTCGATCCGGTGCCACCACCGCGGCAGCCGGTGGAAGAGCCAGGTCAGCGGGTTCGGCATCGGCTGGGTCTCGTGGTGGAAGTCCATGCACGTGAGGTTGCGCCAGCACGGGTCACCGCGGAGCTTGATCAGCCCGGCCCCGAATTCGACCCTGAACGCGAGCCACCGGAACAGGAAGAGCACGAGGAGCGGGGGAGCGATCGCCGCGGTGCCGAGGAAGATCGCGAGGAAGCCGGCTTCGAGCAGCAGGGTCTCCCAGCCGAAGCTGTAGAACGAGCCGCCGATGTTGACGATCGACTGGTAGATGGCCCAGAGGGCGAACCAGCACAGCATCGTCACCGGGAGCCCGATCGACGCCGGGAGCAGGCCGCCCTGCGGGAGCCCTGCCGCGATCGCGAGGGCGATGACGAGCCCGACGATCGAGACCGCCCGCAGCTTCGCGTCCGAGTAGCCGGTCCAGCGGAAGATCGTCGGGTTGTCGAGGAAGCGCGGGACCAGCTGCAGGAAGCGCGGCGCGGGCTCGAGGCCACGCTCGCCGGCGAGCGCGGGGAACTGGCGGTACGCGACGACGAACGCGACGGCGTAGAGCGCGGCGATCCCGCGCTCGAGCAACATGCGGGCGATCCCGTAGTCCGGTGCAGCGAGCTCCGGCATGCGGTCATGGTGCACCGGACCGCACCCGACGGCACCAGACCGCACCGGACTCGACCTTCCCATGCCAAACCATGACCTTCGTACCTGGTCCGCACAGGCTCCGGCGCGGCAGAGTGATGGCGTTGAACGCTCCAGCCTCGCCATCGGTCGCGGCAGCCGCCTCACCGCGGCGCCTCGCCGTTGCCGGATTCCTGGGGCTGCTCCTCCCCGGGCTCGGGCACCTGCTCGTCGGGCGCCGACGGCCCGCAGTCCTGTTTCTCACCCCGACGATCCTGCTCATCGCGGGCATCCTCGGGATGTACGCGGGAGGCGGGCTCACGGCGATCCTCGCCTTCGTGGTCACGCCGGGCGTCCTCCCGGCCCTCGCGATCCTCAACATCCTGGTGGCCGCTTGGCGGATCGGCGCGGCCGTCGACGCGGCCCGCCCCACGAGCAACCCCGGCCTCGCGGCCGCGCTCCTGGTCCCCGCGATCCTCCTCCTCGTCGTCGCGCCGCAGGCGTGGATCAACACAACGATCTCCGCCGCCAGCGACTTCCTCGACACGACCTTCGCCGTCAGCCCGGATGAGACGCGCGAGCCGGACGAGCCGGACATCACCCTCCCGCCGGACTGGACCTTCGACCCGCAGACCGGCGAGGAGACGCCGTGGCCCAGCGCCGAGGAGTCGCTCGGACCGTCGCAGACGCCGAAGCCGCCACGGACCCCGGGGCCGCCGCGGACCGCGGGCACGGGCTCGCTGCCGGGGCTGAACATCTCGGTGCCCTGGGATCGTCCCGGCGCCGTGCCCTGGGGCGACGACGGCCGCTTCGACCTGCTGCTCCTCGGCTCGGACGCGGGCCCGGACCGCTGGAGCCGGCGGATGGACGTGATGCTCCTCGTCGAGATCGACGTCGCGACCGGCAAGACGGCGATGGTCGGGCTGCCGCGGAACCTCGTGAACGCGCCCTTCCCGCCGGGGCCGGCCCGCGACGCAGTGTCGTGCGGCTGCTTCCGCGACCTCCTCAACGCCCTCTACGTCGAGGCCACGTTCCGCCACCCCGAGCGCTGGCCCGGGACCGGCACGGTCCAGGGGATCGGGGCGGTGCGCGCGGTCGTCTCGGAGCTGACCGGTCGACCTGTCGACGCCGTCCTCGTGGCCGACCTCTGGGGCGTGATCAAGGTCGTCGACGCGATGGGCGGCATCGACATCAACGTCCCGTCTGCGGTCTACGACTCGCACTACCCCGACCCGGTCGTCGGGCCGATGGCCCTGTACATCCCGGCCGGCAAGCAGCACTTCGACGGGCGGACCGCGCTCGCCTATGCGCGGAGCCGCCACGCGAGCTCCGACTACACGCGCATGGCCCGCCAGCAGACGCTGCTCATCGCGATCCGCGAGGACATCGGGCCGGACACGATCCTCAACGCCCCGGCGCTGTTCAGTGCCGCGAAGGGTTTCGCCTGGACGGACCTGCCGCGCGACTCGCTGCCGAACCTCGTCCAGCTCTTCGGCAAGGCCGCGGACGCGTCGGTCAAGCACCTCCGGATCGTCCCGCCCAGCTACTCGACCTGGCTGACGCCCAGCGAGATCACGCGGATTCGCAAGGACATCGCGAAGCTGCGCGGCGTCCCGGTGCCGCCCACGCCGTCACCGTCGCTCGATTCCTCGGCCGCGCCCTCGCCCTCCGACGGATCGAGCGCCGAGCACTCGACCCAGCCGGGCGAAACGCCCGCTCCGACGCCAACGCCCTCGCCGCCACCGCCGACGCCCGCGCCGAGCGCCGGGCCCACCTGATCCGCCGGCGCGTGGCCAGCGCCCCGGGGTCGTCCGCCGTCGGATGCGGCCCGACCTCCGGCCGCCGCAACCGACCGCCGCGACCGCCCCCGTCTCCTCGGGCTCGTGACCGCCGCCCCCTCGAGCCCCGCCCGGCCGTCCCCGACGCCGACCCCGACGCCGTCCCTCGTCGCGACTCGCAGACTGGTACCTGCTGGTCGACCCCCGCTGGCGCCTGGTCGCCGGGCAGGTGCCGGAGCCGGTGCGCGAGGTCACCACGAGCGGCTGACAGGCAAGGCCGGGCCCTGCAAATCGCGGTACCGTCCTCGTCACGGGGCCTCGGGGACTGCCCCGGATGGAGGAATGGTCAGGCCATGACTGCGCTGCGCCGACTCCGGATCATCGCGTCCGGCATCGTCCTCACGTTCGCCACCACGGCCCCTGCCGCCGCCCTGAACGCGACGCCGCCCTGGGCCTGCGGTCCAGAGGGCAGCAACATCACCGCCCGCGGCGGCATCGCCGACAGCCGCGGCGTCGTCCGCGAGAAGGACACCGGCCAGGTCGTCAAGGACATGCCCGCGAAGGCCAAGGGCAAGGCCCCGGCCGGCATGGAAGTCACCGTCCCGATCTGGTTCCACGTGATCACCAACGGCACCGAGGGCAACCTCACCGACCGCCAGATTCGCGACCAGGTCGCCCAGATGAACGCCGCGTTCGGCGGCCGCTACGGCGGCGTCGACACCGGCTTCGCCTTCACGCTCGCCGGCGTCACCCGGACCAACAACGCCACGTGGTACGCCTCGCAATCCGGCGGTGCCGAGCACGCCATGAAGCAGGCGCTGAAGGTCCCGGGCGACAACGTCCTGAACGTCTACACGACCAGCGGCGGCGCCTACCTCGGCTGGGCCTACCTCCCGGAGATCACCGACACGGCGCAGGCCTACCTCGACGGCATCGTCATCGACTGGCGGACCGTCCCGGGCGCGTCGGACGCGTACGAGGGGCTGTACGACGAGGGCGACACGCTCGTCCACGAGACCGGCCACTGGCTGAACCTCGAGCACACCTTCTTCGGCCAGTGCAACAAGACCGGCGACTTCGTCGACGACACGCCGCCGGAGAAATCCGCCGCGTTCGGTTGCCAGGTCGGACGCGACACCTGCCCGCAGCCGGGCCTGGACCCGGTCCACAACTACATGGACTACTCGGACGACCCGTGCCTGACGGAGTTCACCGCCGGCCAGACGCAGCGGATGAAGGACGCCTGGCTCTTCTGGCGCGCCTCGTAGCCCGCGCCCATCGCTGAGCTCGACGGCGGGTCACATCGTGGCTCGCCGTCGTTGCATGTTCGGCGCCGACGCGTTCGCAACACCGCCACCAGCGGTCGGTCGCGCGTACGCGTCGCCCGAACTGGCCCCTGGCGGCCGTTCTGGGTCTCGAGTCGCCCGTGGAGCACCGCGGTACCGCTGTGGTCGGTCGTTCGCTCGGCAGATGGTCCGGACTCGGTCCAAGAGGCAGTCGGAGGCTCGCCGCTACCGCCGTTGCCGATGTTTCGCCGAGCAGACGGACCGAACTGGGTCGACGAGATCGTTGCCGGCGCCCGCCACCGCTGCCGTCGATCGTCGGGGTGGGAACCGCCGACCCCTACTCCCGTGGCGGGTCGAGGGGGGGCGGCCAGACCTTCTCGAACCACTCGAGGAGCACAGGCGTGTCGTTGTCGACCGGCGTGCCGATCGAGTCGAAGTACCAGATGTGCCCGGCGCGCCAGTAGGCGAGCGATCGATCACCCTCGCCCTCGTCCCAGGCGAACGCCTCGTCGACCTGGCCGAAGGGCCGGATCTCGAGTTTCGACGTGCGGATGATGCAGAGCGGTCGGCCCTCGCCGTCGAGGATCACGGAGTGGTCGCCGACCGTCGGCATCGGGTCATCCGGGCCGTAGGCGTCGAGGCGGCTGGTCGTGGCGCGCTTGGGCCCGTCCCGGACGAGCAGGCCCAGCTCGGTCATCAGCTCCGGCTTCTCGTCGTCGCCGAAGCCCCAGGCCGTGTACGGCCCGTGGGCGCCCGTCGCGGCGACGTAGTCCGCCCACATCGCGGCGACCGCGTCTTTGTCCTGCGTCATCGCGACGACCCCTCGCCGCCCTGCCGTCGCGTCACGACCGCAGTGTGACCCAGATCGTCTTCTTCTCGGTGTACTGCTCCAGCGCCTCGAGGCCCTTGTCGCGGCCGCCGAAGCCCGACTGCTTGTAGCCGCCGAATGGCGTCGTGATGTCGCCCTCGGAATAGGCGTTGACGCCGACGGTGCCGGCCCGCAGCGCCCGCGAGACCCGGAACGCCGCATCGAGGTCCTTCGTGTACACCGCGGCGGCCAACCCGTAGGACGTCTCGTTGGCGAGGCGGATGCCCTCCTCTTCCGCCTCGAACGGGATCGTCGAGAGGACCGGGCCGAAGATTTCCTCGCGCGCGATCGTCATGTCGTTGCGCACGTTGTCGAAGATCGTCGGCGCGACGAAGTAACCGCCCGTCTCCTCGAGGATCCGCCCGCCGCCGGCGGCGACCCGCGCGCCCTCCTCGCGGCCGCGGGCGATGTACCCGAGGACCTTGTCCATGTGCGGCTTCTCGACCAAGGGCCCGATCTTCGTCGCCGGGTCGAGCGGGTCGCCGACGGGCCAGTCCTCGAGCCCCGCGGCGAGCCGGTGGACGAGCTCGTCCTGGACCGATCGATGGACGATGAGCCGCGACCCGCACGAGCAGTTCTCGCCCATGTTCATGAGCGCGCCGAACAGCACCTGCTCGACCACGACGTCCATGTCCGGCGGCTCCGCGAGCACGATCGACGGCGACTTGCCGCCGCACTCGAGCGTCACCTCCTTGAGGTTCGACTCCGCGGAGTACTGCAGGAACAGCCGCCCGACCTCGGTCGATCCGGTGAACGTGACCTTGTCGACGTCCATGTGCCGCCCGAGCGCCGCGCCCGCGGCCCCGCCCGGCCCCGGCACGACGTTGAGGACGCCGTCCGGCAGCCCCGCCGCCGCGCCCAGCTCCGCGAGGCGGATCGCCGAGAGCGAGGAGAGCCGCGACGGCTTCACGACCATCGTGTTCCCGGCCGCCAGCGCCGGCCCGATCTTCCACATTGCCATGAGGATCGGGAAGTTCCACGGCACGACCGCCCCGACCACGCCAATCGGCTCGCGGACGATCAGCCCGAGCGCCTCCGGCCCGGTCGGCGCGACGGCGTCGAAGACCTTGTCGATCGCCTCCGCGTACCAGCGCAGCGTCTTGACCGTCTCAGGCAGGTCGACCTCGCGCGTGTCCGTGATCGGCTTGCCGGCCTCGAGCGCGTCGAGGGTGGCGAGCTCGTCGGTCGCCGCCTCGATGGCGTCCGCGAAGCGGAGGAGCACCTTCTTGCGCTCCGCGGGCGCCAGGCGCGACCAGCGACCGTCGTCGAACGCTCGACGGGCCGCCGCGACGGCCCGGTCGATGTCCTCCGGCCCGCCCGCGGCGACGTGCGCGATCACCTCGCCGTTGGCGGGGTTCTCGGTCGGGAAGGTCTCGCCGGAGGCCGCGTCGACCAAGCGGCCGTCGATGAAGGCCTGGGTGCGGAAGGTCGTCGGTCGGGAGGCGATGGCCACGGGTGGGGTCTCCAGGAAATCGGGCGGGGTCAGGCGCTGAAGGCGCCCATTCTCGCGCGTCCCGCGACCGCGCATCCCACGGCCACGGGCCCTGGCTCCTGCCTGGTCGGCCGCGACGCGCTACGGGACCGGGACCAGGTCGAAGAGGTTGCTCCGGAACATCCTGTCGCCGGACGGCCGATGGGCGTTGAAGACGGCACGGAAGACGTCACCGGACACCGTCTTTTTCGTGCCGTTCGCCCCGATGAGGGTGACGCTGATCAGCCGGCCGGAGACGCCGCGGTCCCGGAGGTCGAGCGCCACCAGCGCCCCGACGTTCGTCCGCGGGTCGTCGGCGAACCACGCCTGGAGCTGCGACAGCGAGTAGGTGTTCGTCTTCCAGGTGTCGAACGGCGAGGCCTCGTCGTACGAGGTGCCGTCCGGTCGACGGTCGGAGACGCCGCGGAGGTAGGGGTAGACCCCGGCGACCTTCGCCCCGGTCGAGGACACGAAGACGTTCTCGTTGTTCTCGGTCCAGCCGCCCGACGCCGAGTGGTAGACCGTGTTGGCGATCGCGCCGCTGCTCGTGCGGACGACCTGCCCGGCCGTCTCGGCGACGGCGGTGTTGCTGCCGGCCTTCTCGGCGAGGTAGCCCAGGTACATTTGCGAGCGGGTGTCGTCGTACATGTCGAACGTCGCCCCGCTGCTGCCCCGATGGCGCTCCGCGTACGAGCGCGCGGCGATCGCCTGGGCCTTGACGGCCTCGATCGGCCAGCTCACGGAGACCTCCGCGGGGACGACGCCCTTGAGGTACGTTTCCAGCGGCAGCTCGTTGATGACGTTGACCGTGTTGCTGCCATCCATCTTCCCGAACAGCCGGAGCACGCCGCGATACCGGTCGTAGGCCGAGGGCTTCGACCACAGCTGGAGGGTCGTCGAGCTGCTCGCGGGGCGGACGCGGATGCTGTTCGAGGTCGTGGCGCTGTGGAGGGTCGTGCCGTCGGGCGCCGTGACGGTCAGCTTCCAGGTGGTCGAGGTGCCCGAGAGGACCGGCCAGAAGCGGACGCGCGCGTCGGCCGGGAAGGTCTTGGCGATGCCGTCGATCGTGAAGGTTCCGCCGCGGCCGTAGACCTGGGTCGGGTTGCTGGACGTGGCCACAAAGCCGCCGAGGACCATGATCCGGACCTGGCCGTTCGGAACCGTGCCGATGTTCGTGCCCTGGTAGTAGTGGGTGATGATCTCGGCCGCCGACTGGCCGTCGAGCGCCCGCCCGTACGCGCCCCACTGCGACAGCCCGACGCCGTGGCCCCAGCCGCGCCCGTAAAACGTGACCTGCGACGGCAGGACCACGGGCTGCGGCGTGGGAGTCGGCGTCGGGGCCGGGGTCGCCGTCGGCTCGGGGGAGCCGGGGACGGGCGTGGCGCCCGGGTCGGACGTCGAGCCGGGGTCGAAGGTCGGGGCGGGCGTCGGCGCAGGGGACGCCGTCGGCGCCGGGGTCGACGGGGGGGTGGGCGTCGCCGTGGGGGCAGGCGAGGGGGTCGCGGCCGGCACGAGCGTGAACAGCTTGCTCGCCCCGTAGAGGTAGGTGACCCCGTACAGCGACTTGACGGTCCGCCCGTTGATCGCGCTGATCCGAATCCACTGCGAGCCCGACAGCGGGCCGCCGCAGCTCGTCGAGTAGCTCCCGCCGCTGACCGTGGCGACGACGGTGAGCTTCGCGCCCTCGTTCACCGAGGTCTTCTTCGCGTACGAGGTCGACGCGCCGGTGCGCAGGTTCACGGCATCGCACTTCGGGGTGTAGACCGGTGTGGGCGTTGCCGTGGGAGCCGGCGTCGGCGTGGCCGTGGGTGCGGGGGGCGGCGTCGAAGTGGGTGCGGCCGTGGCGGCCGGCGCCTTGGGCGTCGCGGTCGGGGCCGGGGTCGGGCTCGGGGTCGGGCTGGTGACGGCCTTGAAGAGCTTCGCCGCGCCGTACAGGTACGACACCCCGTAGAGCGACGAGACGCTGCGGCCGTTGATCGCGCTGATCTTGTGCCAGGTGTTCCCGGTCAGCGTCGTGCCGCACGTCGTCGAGTAGCTGCCGCCGGTGACCGTCGCCACGACGGTCAGCTTCGCGCCCGTGTTGACACTGGTCGTGCGCGCCTTGGTCGTCGACGGGCCGGTCCGGAGGTTGACCGCGTCGCACTTCGGGGTGACCGTCGTTGCCGCGAGGACGCCGCTGGTCCCAACGCCCAGGAGCAGCGTCGCGGCGATCAGCGCTGCCGAGAGGAGGGCGCGCGTTCGGGCGGGGCCGCGGCGAGGCGGAGTGCGCAGGGCGGCCAGATCGAATGCGGCGTGAAGCGGCACCCGGATAGCGTCGCGGCCCGTGCAGGACGCGACCATGGCCCGATGGTGCCAATGGGTCCTGACCCCATCGAACGAACACGGACCGGACCGGACCGCACCGCTCGACGCTGGCGAGCGAGCTCCGGCCACGGCGACGAAGGTCGGGGGCAGTGGGCTTGCGCCCGAGTCGGAGTCAGTTCGAGCGGTTGACCTTGATCGCCTGGAAGCGTGCCCGAGCGAGCTCCTCGCCCCCGATCGACGCCACTGCGGCGTACGACCCGGGCGCCGGGATCACGAGCGGCCCGTTGACCGCGAACACGATCCGGAGGTCCGCGCCGGCCACGGCCCCGGGCGGGCGCCCGGCCTCGAAGTCGGCCCCGATCTTCGGTTGGAGCTCGTTGCCGTCCGCGTCCTCGAAGTGGACGTCGAGGTGGTGGCGGTGGTTTGTCTCGTTCCAGTCGACATCGATCGCCACGGCGATCCCGACGAGGAGCTGCGCCGGGAAATCCGGGAACCGCAGCATGTTCCAGGCGCCGCCGAGGATGTAGAGCTTGCCGTCGACCGCCTGGGCGCTGTCGGCGAGCATCAGGGCGTGGATCTGCACGCACGAAGCGTACGCCCGCCGGGCGGCGCGGTGGGTCACAATCGTCGGTGGTCCTCGAGGGCACCCTGGCGGCGATCGGGATCCCGGTGCCCGACTCGGCTTCTCGCGCGCGGCCCGTAAGCTGATTGCGACCGTCGCGCCGCCTCGTCCGGGGGCCGTCGACCTAGCGGGGCGTCTCCGGCGTCGGTCGGAAGGCCGGCCCGTGGCCCGGGATGATCAGGTCGGCGACCTCGAGGATCGCGGCGCGCGACGCGTGCAGGGCGTCCGGGTCCTCGGGCGACTCGTCCTCGACCGTGGTCTGCGCGTTGAACCACGAGTGCGTGCAGACGACGATGCCGTCCGGCGTCCCGACGACGACGGCGAGGTCCTCGGGCGTGTGGCCGGGCGTGCGCGCCAGCACGACCGACGGCGCCAGCACGCGGCCGTCGCAGTCGGAGTCCTCCCAGTCGGTCCCGCGGTAGATCGCCCAGTGGTCGTGGATCGCGGCGTTCGGGAAATGACCGGCGTGGATCGTGTGGTCCGGGTGGTGATGGCCGAGGACGACCTCGGTGACGTCCTCGGGGCGCACGCCCAGGGCCGCGATCGGATCGAGGATCGAGCGGGCGCTCTCGGCCATGCCGGGGTCGACGACGATCACCCGGTCGGCGTCGCGGATCAGCGTGCAGGAGCTCGCGACGCCGCCGCCGGTCGAGGTCAGCGAGCCCTCGACGAGGATGTCCACGCGCGCGGTTCGACCGGACGGAACGTGCATCGCCGCGAGGCTACCCCTTCGGGCGCAACGCTGCTGTGACCCGCGTGCAAGCCTTCGGTGGGAGGCGAGCTGGTCCGCGCGGCGGCGCCGCGGTCCGGTCGATCCATGTCCACCCAGCTCGAAACCCAAGCTCGAGGCCAACAAGCGCGTCGCGCGCGAGATCATCGCCCGAGTTTTCGTCCGCTGGAGGGCGAGGCGATCGACGAGCTCGTCGCCGAGGGCTTCGTGCCACAAACGTTCGGCCCGATGCCGCCGGGTCGCGAGGGCCTCCGCGAGCCTGCTCGCGCAGCAGCAGGGCGGCGAACCGGGGGAGCGGGGGGCCGCCTACGCGCCCGCCGGCCCGGACGCGCCGACGAGCGCGATCAGCCCGAAGGTCACCAGCGCCGCGCCGGAGATGCGGTTGAACCACAGCAGCACGGCCGTCGAGAGGCGCCCGCGCGCCCAGGCGACGGCACCGCACAGCACGACCCACCACAGGCCCGAGCCGACGAGCACGGCCAGCGTGGTCACGGCCGCGTCGACGAAGCTGCCGCCGACGCCCAGCCCGATCGCCGCGAACACGCCCGCGTACAGGACGATCGTCAGCGGGTTGGTCATCGTCAGGGCGTAGATCGAGCCGAACGCGCCGAGGAGGCCTGGTCGTTCCTCCCCTCGCGCCGCGCCACCCGGGCGGGCGAGCATCGTCCGCACCCCGACGAGCACGATGATCGCCCCGCCGACCACCCCGAGCAGCGTGTGGGCCGAGAGCACGACCGCCGTGATCGCGGTCAGCCCGAACGCGGCGATGCCGCCGTACGTCGCGTCGGCCGTGGCGACCCCCAGGCCCGAGGCGAGCCCGTAGATCCCGCCATGGTCGATCGTCCGGCGGATGACGAGCAGGGTGATCGGCCCGACGGCCAGCGCGATCGTGAATCCGATGATCAGCCCTCGGAGGGGGAGCGGCAGCGCGAGGTCGGTGGGCACGGTGGGCACGGTAGCCCTTCGGTGCACCGGAATCCACGCGTGGCCGCGCATCCCGCAGCACATTCGCGGCTCCCGCCTGACGGACCGTCGCGCCCGCGGAATCCGCGCCGCCGCTTCGCGCCGGCCGGGCCCACCCGCCGTCCGCCCGAACGACTTGACGGAACGCGCCTCGTGCCTTCGAATGGACCGCGCATGGCGCGGCTCCTCGGCCTTCTGCTGCTCGGGCTGGTCGCGGCGGCCTGCGCCGACCTGATCTCCGCGCCCGGCGGCAGCGACCGTCCGGTCGGTTCCGGGCACCCCCAGCCCCTGGACCGGATCCACCAGCAGGCCCACGACGCCCTCGAGCGCTGGGCCGACGCGGTCCGCGAGAACGGCGGTGCCGCGATCGAGTTCACCGGCGACCTGACCAGCCAGATCGGAGCGTGGGAGCCGGACGTCGCCTCGAACAACGAGCCGGCGCTCCTCGCCGGCGCCCTCGTCGCCCCGGAGGGCCTTCCGACCGAGCGGCCGGGCAAGCGCGAGGTCAAGTGGGTTGACGGCAAGAGGGTCGAGACGCAGGTGCTCTCGGCTGCGGCGGCGCTGGAGGCGCTGATCGAGGACGCCGACGCCGCGTGCCGCGGCTGCCTCCCCATCGTCATCACCGAGGCCAACCTCGCCACCGGCCTCGCGGAGACCTCGACCGGCCCCGCGGAGTTGCCGATGTGGGTCTTCTCGGTCGAGGGGTCGGCCGTGCGGATTACCCGCGTCGCGGTCGACAAGGGCGTGACCGTCGACCCGCCGCCCTGGAACGCCGCCGACCCGCCGGTCGGCATCTCGATCGCGGCCGCCTTCGGGACGCCCAAGAGCCGCACCATCACCGCGCAGTTCCTCGGCGCCAGGGACGGCGGCGACAAGCCGTGCGGCGCCAGCTACACCGCCGAGGCGGTCGAGTCCGACCTGGCGATCGTCGTCATCGTGACCGCCATCCCCGGGCCCACCGGCGACGGCGGCTGCCCGCCGGACGGCAGGACGCGCGAGGTCGAGGTCCGCCTGGAGGCGCCGCTCGGGCAGCGCGCCGTCCTCGAGGTCCGGCAGGGTCTGCCCGTGCCGGTGCTGGCGACGGCACCATGAGCGCCGCGGCCGGGTAGCCCAGCCCGAGGTATCGACTGCCCGAACGACGCGCAATCGGACGTGGCCGCCGGCATGGTCAGGCGGCGGCCCGCCGATTCCGCCTCGACCAGCGCCTGGCTCGGCCCACCGGAGACGATCCGCAGGACCAGCCGCGTCGTGGCGTCGCGGACGCCGCTCTCCTCTTGCATCTGGCCGATGCAGTCGTCGAGCTCCGTCGTGTCGGCGCAGGCGCTGCAGATCACGTAGCCCGAGGGTCCCTCGCCCGCCGCCAACGGCCCGGAGCGAACCCGCCCTATGCTCCCGCCGTGGCCTCGCTGCGCGCCTTCCTGGACCGCGTGCTGGCTCGTCTCGCCGTGGTCGGGGCCGACCCGGAGGACGACCAGGACACCCGGATCCGCAAGGCCCTCCTCGTCCTCATCGCGATCCTGATCCTGCCGGTCGCCTTCACGTGGGCGGCGCTGTACCTGACCTTCGGCTCGCCGTGGGGCCTCGTGGCGCTCGTCTACGCGCTCGTCTCCATCGCCTCGATCCTGCTGTTCGCCCGGAACCACGACTTCGACCTGCTGCTCCGGATCCAGCTCGTCGCGATCCTGCTCTCACCGACGCTGTCGATGATCCCGATCGGCGGCATCACGCCATCGGGCGGCGTCGGAATCTGGGGGATCATGGCGCCGCTGGGGGCGCTGGTGTTCCGGGGCGCGGCCTCCGGCGTGCGCTGGTTTGCGCTGTTCGTGGCGGTGTTCCTGGGGTCGGGGATCGCCGGGATCGTGCTGAACACGCCGAGGGCGCTGCCCGAGTGGTTCTCGGACCTGATGCTCGTGCTGAACATCACGGTCGGCGGGACGATGGTCTTCACCCTGCTCGCGCTCTTCGCCCGGCAGCGCGAGGAGGCGCTCGCCGAGGCCCGGAGCGAGCACGACCGCGCCGAGAACCTCCTGCTGAGCATCCTGCCCGCCCCGATCGCGGAGCGGCTCAAGGGCGAGCCGGGGACCATCGCCGACCAGTTCGGGGCCGCGTCGGTCCTGTTCGCCGACGTCGTCGACTTCACGCCCCGGACGAAGGACATGCCGGCACGGGGCGTCGTCGAGCTCCTCGATCGCCTGTTCGGCGAGTTCGACGCGCTGGCGGAGCGGCACGGCCTCGAGAAGATCAAGACGATCGGCGACGCCTACATGGTCGCCGCGGGCGTGCCCGACCCTCGACCGGACCATGCCCGGGTCCTCGCCCTCCTGGCGCTCGACATGGTCGACGCCGTGCGGCCCGGCGGCCGGGTGGGCGGCCTCGGGATCGAGCTTCGGATCGGGATCAACTCCGGCCCGGTCGTAGCGGGCGTCATCGGCCGGAAGCGCTTCCTCTACGACCTCTGGGGCGACGCGGTGAATACCGCATCGAGAATGGAATCCGGGGGCAGCCCGAACCGGATCCAGGTCACCCGCCCGACGTACGAGCTGCTCCGCGACGAGTTCGAGCTGGAGCCGCGCGGCACGATCGAGGTCAAGGGCAAGGGACCGATGGAGACGTGGTACGTCGTCGGCCGGCGGGCTCCGTGGTCCTGACCCGTGTCCGGAGCAGCGCCGGCTGAGCGCTCCGACCGCGTGGGCCGGGACGACCTCGAGGGGCGCTGAGGCGTCGGCGGGACATGGGAGGTCCGTTCACGCGGGTGACGGATCACGGAGCGACGGATCACGGGTTGACATTGATCACGGTGTGACCGTGACCGTCCCCCGCATGTCCTGGGGATGGAGGTGGCACTGGTAGGCGAACGTGCCGGGCGACTCGAACGTGAACGTCGCCACCCCGCCGGGCGCCATCACGAGCGGCTCCGTCGGGAGACCGCCGTCAAGGAACTGGACCGAGTGGGTGAAGTTGTCGTGGTTCGTCCACGTGACGGTCGTCCCGGCGCCGACGACGATGTCATCCGGCTCGAAGCGGTACGACGGCGGGAGGTCGACGGTCGACGTCGCGACCGGCGTCGCGCCCGGTCCGCCCACCGAGCTGGGGTCCGACCCCGAGCCCGAGCAGGCGGCGAGCGCGAGCGCCAGCGCCGCGGCCGACGCCGCAGCCAGCGCGCGCCGGCGGGTGATCACGTCAGGCCCTCGAGGGGCTGGTCGACGCCGACAGGACACGGTTGCCCGCGGCCACGAAGACGAGGATGAACGCGACGGCGACCAAGACCTCGCTGATCGTGTGGGCGAACAGGAAGGTCGTCCAGTCGAGGTGGTAGGTCATGTACGAGACCTCCCCGAGCGCGAAGAGGGCGAACGCCCAGCCAAGGGTCGATGCCCCCGCGCCGAACGAACGCCAGGCGAAGTACGCCCCGACCGCGAACAGGACGACGTGGATCAGCAGGAACCCGAGGGGCGGGATCGCGTTGATGAAGTCACCGAATGGCATGACTCGATCACTCCCTTTCCTTGTGCCGGCCGAGCCGGCGCTGCATGCGAATCCCGTCGGCGAGGACGCCGGCGAGGACGAGGACCATCCCGACCACGACGATCAGGTGGGCGAGGTGCTCCCCGAGCGGGAACGCGCCGATGAGCTCGTCGTGGACGGAGTGGAGGACCGTGTGAGCGGCCAGGTCGAAGGCCAGGCCGGCTGCGATCACGGCGGCCCCGACCCGCGCGAGGAGGGGCACAGGGAGACTGCCGGTGGCGGCTGCCCCGACCTCGGCAAGCGGCTCGCGAACCTGCATGGGCACCTCCATCGTGCGACCGGTCTGTGGCTCTGCCGACGGCCTCCCGTGTCTGCCGTCTGGCGGTACGTCCCGGCCTCTAACACGAGTGTGCGCTCGTTATAGCAACGCCCAGTGTGCCCGTCAACTCTTCTGCTAGTGAGTGTTTGGTTTAGACTGCGGCTCGATGCCGGAGCGACCCGCCCCCGCCGAGATGCTCGATCGGCTTGCCGCCCTGGCCGAGCCGGTCCGTCGCCGCCTGTACGAGGTTGTCGCGCGCGCGGGCGAGCCGGTCGATCGCGACACCGCGGCGGAGCGGGCCGGCGTCGGGCGGCCGCTGGCAGCCTTCCACCTCGATCGACTGGTCCTCGCGGGGCTGCTCGGCGTGGAGTACCGACGTCGAACCGGGCGGACCGGCCCCGGTGCCGGACGACCGGCAAAGTTCTATCTGCGACCGCGCGACGAGCAGGTCTCGGTCGACCTGCCGCCGCGGAGCTACGACGTCGCGGCGGAGATCCTGGCGACCGGCGTGGAGCGTTTGAGCCGGGCGCGTGAGACTGTGCTCGAGGTCGCGCGCGAGCGCGGCCGCGAGCTGGCCGAGCAGGCTGCCACCACCGACGCGTACGGCGGTCCGCGTCTCATCCCGCTCCTCGAATCACAAGGCTATGAGCCGTTCGAGGACGCCGACGGCGTTGTCCGGCTCCGCAACTGCCCGTTCCACGTGCTCGTGGGGGAGCACCGCGAGCTGACCTGTGCGATGAACCACGCCCTGCTCGACGGCGCCGCGACCGCACTCGCCGACACCGGCTACCGGGCCGTCGCCCAGCCCGCCGAGGGCCGTTGCTGCGTCGCCTTCGTCCCGGCTGCCGAGGTGCCCGGGGCCTGAGCGCCCGAACAGGTCTCGCGGCCCGGGTTGATACGCCCCACGGATGAAGGAAGGGGCGTGCGCGCGGATCTTGTCGCGGCCCGGGATTGCGCCTCAGTCGTCCGGCATCACGCGGTGGTCGCCGCGGACCTCGGGGGAGTTGGGGAAGGCGAAGGTACCCGCCGCGACCCACCACTCGAAGACGTCGTAGGTGAGGCGGCCGGCCTGGACGGACGGGTCCGCGTCCGAGAGGCGCGCGGCTTCGTCCGGGTCGCAGGCGAAGATCGAGAGCCCGCGCATCGTCTCGTCGGTCTGCTCGGCGAGCGGTCCATTGGCGATCAGCACGCCGCGCCGGCGGAGCTCCGCCCGATACGCGAGGTGCCGCGCCTGGAGCTCGTCGAGCTCCGGCTCGGGGAGCTGCGGCGCGTTTGACGGCCGACGCAGCAAGACCATGGTGTAGACCTCGAAGGCGTCGGGAACGTTCGGGTCGCGTGGCATGGCTGGCGAGGATAGCCACGCCGCGTCGCGACCGTCCGGCGGCGCGTCGGCCCGGACCGGGCGCCTTGGCTTGCAGCGCCGGCGTCACCCGCGTCGAGCAGGTCCAGGAGCGCCTCGTGCGCCGGGGTCGCCGAACCCACGGCGCGGAGGATACCGCCACGCTCCCCGCCATCTGCACTTGACAGTAATGTGCCTGACACAGCAATGTGTCGCACATGGACAAGGACGAGCTGCTCGGAAGCCACCGGGAAGAACTCAGGCGAGGGACCGTCGTGCTGGCCTGCCTGCTCGCGCTGCGGGAGCCGGGCTACGGCTACGGGCTCCTGAAGACGCTCGACGCGGCGGGCATCCCGGTCGACGGGAACACCGTGTACCCGCTCCTTCGCCGGCTGGAGGAGCGTGGCCTGCTCCAGAGCGAGTGGAATACCGACGAGTCCCGGCCGCGCAAGTTCTACCGGACGACGCCCGCAGGCCAGGAGCTGGCCGCCCAGCTCCTGGCGGTCGTCGAAGACCTCACCCGATCCCTGCAGACCCTCGACGGAGGCATCCGATGACTGACACAACCTGGACCGAGCGGTACCTCGCGGCCGTGCTGCGAAGCATCCCGGAGTCGAGACGCGGCGACGTGGAGCGCGAGCTCCGCTCCTCGATCGAGGACGGGATCGAGGAGCGCGTCGCCAACGGCGAGGATCGGGTCGCGGCCGAGCGGGCCGTCCTCGAGGGCCTGGGGGACCCGGGGCGGCTGGCCGCGGCCTACACTGGCCGGCCGAACTACCTGATCGGGCCGGCGCTGTTCCCCGTGTACAGCCACATCATCCCGAGGCTGATCGCGATCTCGGCGCCGATCGTGCTGATCGCCGTCTCGGCGCTGAAGATCATCGCCGGCACGGAGTACCTGGGCGCGCTGGCGGCAGGCACGTCGGCCACGATCGGCGTCGTCATCCAGCTCGCGTTCTGGGGCACGCTGTTCTTCGTGTTCCTCGAGCGGGCCGACGCGGCGCGCGAGACGCGCGAACAGATCGCCTCGGCGGTCGGCACGTGGACCGTCGACCGGCTGCCGGAGCCGTCGAACAAGCGCGTCTCCGTGAGCGAAACCGTCGGCGAGGTCCTGACCGTGCTGATCACGGCCGGCGGCCTGTTGTTCGTCCGGAGTCTGGAGGTGAACACGCCGACGGGACGGATCCCGCTCCTGGACCCGTCGCTGCTCGACGTCTTCGTGCCGTACCTCGCGGGCGTGCTGGTCGTGCTCGGCGCCGTGCACCTGCTCGTGTACGTGGTGGGGCACTGGACGTACCCACTTGCGACGGTCCACGGGATCCTCGCGATCGCGTGGGGTGCCCCGATCGCGTACGTGGCGCTCCAGGGGCAGCTGGTCAACCCGGCGTTCGCGTCGGCGATCGGCTGGCCGGGGCTGGCGGCGGGCGATCAGCCGGCGATGCTGGCCATCGCCGTCGGGGTGACGCTGGTGACCGCCTGGGAGGTCTTCGATGCGTTCCGCCGGGCGCGGGGCGCATCGCTCGCCGGCTTCGCAAGCGCGATCCTCTCGCGAGGCGCATGACGCCTCCAGGCGGCCTGAGCTTCCGGTCCGCCGGACGGCCGATCAAGCCCAACACGACCCAACACCCGGCCCACGATCAGCGGGCCGGCGATCAGCGGGCCGGCTGCTGCATGCCCAGGTAGTACGCCCGCACGTCGGGCGCGAGCTTCTCGATCGCGTATCGCAGCATCACCCGCGGCATCCGCGGCGCGTTGCCCTCGAGGAAGGCGCGCAGCCGCCCCTCGTCCCGCTTGCCGACCTCCCGCAGCATCCAGCCCACGGCCTTGTGGACGAGGTCCTCGTCGTCGCCGACCAGGCGCCCGGCGATGCGGAGGGCGTCGTCGAGGTCGCCGCGCCGGATGAAGGCGTAGGTGCTGAGGATTGCCGTGCGGCGCTCCATCGGGCGGTCCGAGGCGGCCAGCCGGTCGAGGACGCCGCGGTGGCGGCGCACGAGGAACTCGCCGACCACCCAGATCGCCGCGCGATCGACCAGGTCCCACGTGTCGATCAGGTCGTGCCGGCGGATGTACAGGTCGAACAGCGCTTCGCGCTGCGCCTCGGGCGTCGTGCG
The DNA here is from genome assembly GCA_035574535.1 of Binatia bacterium. GTDB lineage: Bacteria > Chloroflexota > Limnocylindria > Limnocylindrales > CSP1-4 > UBA5189. The sequence continues at coordinate 6,144 of DATLYV010000136.1, read as the reverse complement.
GGCGCGCGCCTGGAAGTCCATGACGCCGACCGCCCCGACGCGGGCGAGGTGGCGGTCGTTCGCGAGCAGCTTCTCGATCTCGTCGATCGGCATGTCGACGTTCGCCTTCGCCAGCTGGAAGACCTGGCCCATGCGCGCGTCGGGTCCGAGGGCGTCGAGCTGCTCGAGGAAGGCTTCGGCGGTCGTCACGGTCGATGTGACCCTACGAAAGGACGGCACCCGACGTCGATGCCGCCGCGGACGTCGAGGAGCCGCGCCGAGCCGACGCTACCCTCCCGCGAAAACGCCGGATCGAGAAAGGTGAGAGGGCCCAGTGGAGGAACTGGGCCCTCTCGGGTCCGGTGATTGCGCCGTTGGGCTCAACTGCAGCCGGAGGTGGACCCGCAGTTGAGGCACTTGTAGCAACTGCCGTTGCGAACCATGATCGAGCCGCAGTCCATGCACGACGGGGCGTCGGCCTGGGTGGCGAAAGCGACCTTGGTGCCGCCCAGGTTGAGTGTCACCCCGTTGCCATTGGCGGGCTTGGTCGAGCCGTTGGAGTGGCCATTCGCATGGCCGTTGGAGTGCCCGTTCGAGGCGCCGACGGTCGCGAGGTAGCCGAGCTCGACCTTCTCGACGCGAGGCGGCGCGGCCTCGATCGGGGCCACGACGGCCGTGGCCTTGGGCGGATCGCCCGCGTGCTTGGCCTCGGTCTGGAGCTCAGGCTCGGAGGCCGGCGGGGCCACCGCGGGCGACGGCTCGGCTGACGACGCAGCCGGAGCCGCCGCGGGATCAACCACGGCGCCGGGAGACGCCTCGGCGTCAGGAGCCGCCCCGAACCCGATCGCTCCCGAGGGCGGCGCATCGACGACCGCCGAGCGATCAATCAGCCCGAGCGACGCCTTGTCCTCGTCGGACAGGAACCGCGAGCCGAGCCAGCGGAAGATGTAGTCGACGATCGACTTCGCGATCGGGATCTCCGAGTTGCCCGTGAACCCGCTCGGCTCGAAGCGGACGTGCGCGAACTTGTTCACCAGGTCGCGGAGCGGGACACCGTACTGGAGCGCGACGGACACGGTCGTGGCGAACGAGTCCATGAGGCCGGAGACGGTCGAGCCCTCCTTGGCCATCTTCAGGAAGATCTCGCCGGGCTGGCCGTCCGGGTAGAGCCCGACGGTGATGTAGCCCTCGTGGCCCGCGATGTCGAACTTGTGGGTCACCGCGGTCCGCTCGGCCGGGAGCCGGCGGCGGTGCGGCTTCGACGCCTCGAGCTGGGCCGTCTCGAGCTGCTTCTTCAGCTGCTCGATGAGCGCGGCCTGCTCCACCGAGCCCTCGTCCTTCTTCTTGCCGGTCGAGAGCGGCTGCGAGCGCTTCGAGTTGTCGCGGTAGATGGCGATCGCCTTGAGGCCCTGCTTCCAGCCCTCGAGGTAGACCTGCTCGATGTCCTCGGGCGTCGCGTTCTCCGGCATGTTGACGGTCTTGCTGATCGCGCCCGAGAGGAACGGCTGGACAGCGCCCATCATCCGGACGTGGCCCATGTAGTGGATCGAGCGCTGGCCGTTGACGGGCTTGAACGCGCAGTCGAAGACCGGCAGGTGCTCCGGCTTCAGGCCTGGCGCGCCCTCGATCGTCTCCTTCTCGTTGATGTACTCGAGGATCGCCTCCGTCTCCTCGGCGGAGTAGCCGAGCTTCTTGAGTGCGGCCGGGACGGTGTTGTTGACGATCTTCAGGAAGCCCTCGCCGACGAGCTTCTTGTACTTGATGAGGGCGATGTCCGGCTCGATGCCGGTCGTGTCGCAATCCATCATGAACGCGATCGTCCCGGTCGGGGCGAGCACGGTCACCTGGGCGTTGCGGTAGCCGTTCTCCTTGCCGAGCTCGAGCGCCTCGTCGAACACGGCCCTCGCCGCGTCGAGGACGTCCTGCGGGACGCCGGCCTTCGGGATCGCGTAGGCCGCGGCCCGATGCTTGCCGATGACGCGCAGGAACGGCGCACGATTCACGTCGTACTCGAGGAACGGGCCGCCGTGGTCGCGGGCGATGACGGCCGACTGGCGGTACGCCTCGCCGTGCATGATCGCGGTCAGGCCCGCGGCGAAGTTGCGCCCCTCGTCCGAGTCGTAGGCGAGGCCGCGTGACATCAGCAGGGCCCCGAGGTTCGCGTAGCCCAGGCCGAGCGGCCGGAACTTGTGCGAGTTCTCCTCGATCTTCGGCGTTGGGTAGGAGGCGTTGTCGACGAGGATCTCCTGGGCGGTGATGGTCAGCCGCGCCGCGTAGCGGTACGCTTCGACGTCGAACTCACCGTCCTCCCTGACGAACTTCATCAGGTTGAGGCTCGCCAGGTTGCAGGCGGTGTCGTTGAGGAACATGTACTCGGAGCACGGGTTGGACGCGTAGATCCGGTCCGTGTTTGCCGAGGTGTGCCAGTCGTTGATCGTCGTGTCGTACTGGATCCCCGGGTCGCCGCAGATCCAGGCGGCGTCCGCCATGCGCCGGAAGATGTCCCGCGCGCGGTGCGTTTCGACCGGCTCGCCCGTCGTCACCGACTTCGTCGTCCACTCGCCGTCGTTCTCGACCGCGCGCATGAAATCGTCGGTCACGCGCACCGAGTGGTTCGCGTTCTGGAAGAAGACGCTGCCGTAGGCCTCGCCGGTGAAGCTCGGGTCGTAGCCCTGCTCGATGAGGGCCCAGGCCTTCTTCTCCTCGTGGGCCTTCGAGTCGATGAACTCGAGGACGTCCGGATGGTCGGCGTTGAGGATGACCATCTTGGCCGCGCGGCGGGTCTTGCCGCCCGACTTGATGACGCCGGCGAACGCGTCGTAGCCCTTCATGAAGCTCACGGGGCCGCTGGCGATGCCGCCGCCCGACATGCGCTCCTTGGAGCTCCGGATGGGGGAGAGGTTGCTCCCGGCGCCGGAGCCGTACTTGAAGAGCATGGCCTCGGTCTTGGCGAGGTCCATGATCGAGCCCATGTTGTCTTCGACGCTGTTGATGAAGCAGGCGGAGCACTGGGGCTTCGGCTCGATCCCGACGTTGAACCAGACGGGCGAGTTGAACGCCATCTTCTGGTGGACGAGCAGGTGGGTCAGCTCGGCCTGGAAGGCCCGCAGGTCCTCGTCCGTCGCGAAGTACTTCTGCGTCTCCGCCCAGGCGGTGATCGTGTTGACGACGCGGTCGATGAGCTGCTTGACGCTGCGCTCCCGCTCGGGCGTGCCCACGTGCCCGCGGAAGTACTTGCTCACGACGACGTTGGTCGCGAGCTGGCTCCAGGACTTCGGGACCTCGACGTCCTTCTGCTCGAAGACGGTCTTGCCGGTCTCGCTGGAGATGGCGGCGGTCCGGAGCTCCCACTCGATCTCGTCGTACGGGTGGACGCCCGGGCTCGTGAAGCGCCGCTCCCAGCGGAGGCCGCGGACCTCGTTGCCGTAGCCGTCCGTGCCGTCGAAGCTCGCGCCCCACGGGCCGGCGAGCTTGCGCGTGCGGGCGCCCTTGCCGACGGTGGCCTTGGCGGCCGTGGCGCCGGACCTGGCGTCCGCGCCCTTGGCAGTCGGCCCCGTCCCCTTGTCCGTCTTCTCCATCACCGGGACCGGTGCCGCTGTCGCTCGGGCCATCGTCGTCCTCTCCTCGCCGCCGGCGGCTGCCGGTCGGTCATCCTGCCTGCCCGCGTAGCTGCGCGGGCTCCTGCCTCGCTGGGTCCTCTCTGCCATTCGCTCGCCCGTTGCTCGCCGATCGAGGGTCGTGCTGCGGACTGGGTTCTGGGGGTCCGAGACGGTCGATCCGGGGCTCCTTGCATCGATTTCGCGAGAAGAAGAATCTACGCCGCTCGGGGTGCTGCGTCAAGGCAAAACCACAAGATGTTGTGGTCGGCTTCGAAATCCGATCCCAACATCTAGTGGCGGCCGCTCCGTTCGCTGTCCACGCTCGACGCACGCTCACGCCCGGTTCGTCCACCCCGGCTCCTGCCTCGTGCACACCCCAGCGCCGGTTCTCCACGCCGGCCATCCAGGTTGTCCACCTTGCCGGCGCGCCATGCCAGACTATCGAACGACTGTTCTACTCGCACCCGTTAGGCGGCTCGCCCCGAACCGGCCGTCAGCGGCGTTCGAGCGCCCAGCGAGGGGCGTGGCGAGAAGCGACGCGCGACGGCTACCGCGCCAGGAGGGCCTTGAGCAGCGTCATCGGCGACGGCGGCTGGCCGTACATGAGGACCCCGGAGCGGTAGAGGCGCGCCGCGAGCCACAGCGCGACCGGGACCGTCACGACGAGCAGCGCGATCGCCAGCAGGACCTCCCATGGCTGGGCCGTCCCGGTCGACAGGCGCGTCAGCATGAGGTACGGCGAGAACAGCGGGATGAACGACATGACGACGACGATCGGCGAGTCGAGCGGGAGCATCCCCGTCCCCGCGTACGTCGAGACCAGGTAGCCGAGCACCGAGATGATCGTCAGCGGCGCGACGATCTGGTTGATGTCCTCCTGGCGGCTCACGAGCGAGGCCGCGCCGGCGAACAGCGAGGCGTAGACGCCAAAGCCGAGGACGAGCATCACGCCGAAGGTCAGAACCATCTCGATCGACAGCCCCGCACCCAGGTTGAGCCCCGGCACGCCGGGGAGCGGGCCGCTCGAGGGCGTGCCGAGCAGGAGCTCGGAGATCTGGCCCTGGAACGTGAGCACGAGGATCATCGGCACGGCCACGATCACGTACTGGAGCATGGCCAGCGCCCCGATCCCGAGGACCTTGCCGGCGAGCAGCTGGAAGGGCGAGGCCGCCGCGATGACGATCTCCATCACGCGCGAGCTCTTCTCCTCGGCCACGCCGTAGGCGATCCAGGTGCCGTAGAGGATGATCGCCATGAAGATCGCGACGGAGAGGCCGAACCCGGTGAGGTACGTCGAGGCATCCTCCATCGGGTTCGGGGTGCCAGGATCGTTCGGATCGGGCGAGAGAACGTCGAACGCCGGCGGGAGGAAGAGCGTCGCCTGGTCGACCGGCGGGACGCCGGCACGGGTCAGGCGGTCCTGGATCGCGATCGAGCCGGCGGCCTGGCGGATGAGGGCGTTGGTGATCGAGAGGGCGCCGGCCCTCGAGTAGAGGTCGAACGCCAGGTCGCCCTTGTCGTCCCGGCCGAGCACGAGGGCCGCCGTGGCCGACTCGTCGAGGACGTGCTGGCGTGCGGTCTCGGCGTCGGGGGCCGACACGACCGTGAAGCGCGGCGGGGTGTCGTCGCCGTCGATCGGGACGGCCGGCCCGGCCGTGGCGTTGAGCAGCTGCTGGATCGCGGCCGCGGCGTCGACGCCCGGGAGCGCGTCGCCCGCGACGACCTCGATGCGCTCGCCGCTGGAGCCGCGATCGACGAGCTGGATGATCGTCGGCAGCATCGCGAGCCCGACACCGAGGACCACCAGGAACAGGGTCGCGAAACGGTAGGCCCGCGTCCGGATGCGCGAGGTGATCTCGCGGCGCGCGACCGCGAGGATGTTGGGCAGGGTGCGGGCGGCGAAGCCCGAGCGGCTGGCCATCACGCGGCTCCCGACGGGGGTGAGGGAGAGCCGGCGCTCGAGGCTGTGGCCGCGCCCGGAGCCGCCACGGAGCCCGCGAGGTGCCGCTCCTCCTCGGGCGCGGCCGGTCGACCGACCCGCTCGATGAAGATCTCCTCGATCGACGGGTCCGCGATCAGGAAGTTCGTCACGCGCTCACCCCGCTCGATCGCGGTCTGCAGGATCCGATCCGGGTCGACCTCGTTCGGCACCGCGAGCTCGGCGTAGTCCTCTCGCGACCTGGCGATTTGCACGCCCTGGATCTCGGCGAGCCACGGGATGTCGTCCTCCGAGTCGATCGACTTGCCTTCCAGCGCAAGTCGCACGACGCGCCGTCCGGTCGACCGCTTGACCTCGCGAACCGGGCCGTGGAGGACCAGTCGACCGCGGTCGATGAGCGCAACCGCCTCGCACAGCTCCTCGACCATCTCCATCTGGTGGGTCGAAAAAATCAGCGTCGAGCCTCGCTCCCGCATCTCCCCGAAGGCCTCCTTGAGGAGCGCGACGTTGACCGGGTCGAGCCCGACGAATGGCTCGTCCATCAGCAGGACGGCAGGCTCGTGAAGGATCGCGGCGATGAGCTGGACCTTCTGCTGGTTGCCTTTCGAGAGCTCCTCGGCGCGGCGG
>DATLYV010000135.1:0-19724 GCA_035574535.1 Binatia bacterium | reverse complement strand
CCCGCCGCGAGCCCCCTCCCGGATCGAACGATCGTTCTATCCGAACCCGGCACCCCGGGCCTGCGATCCCGGAGCGAGCCGCCGCCGCGCCCGCGGGTCTCCACGACCGTGCCGATCGGGGCGGCGGCGGGGGCCGTCACGACCCTCGTCGAGACCGGGGCCGAGGCGCCCGCCGCGCCGGAACCGGGCGCCGCGCCGGGCCGGGCACGGCCCGCCTCGCCGCTAGAGCGGATTCTCCGGGGCGAGCACCGGGCGATGGTCGAACTGCTCGACCGCCTCGCGGGCGAGGACGGGGCGCGGCGGCGCGAGTGGGAGCTGCTGCTCGGCGGCCTGGTCGAGGCGATGGCCGCGGCGGCGGTCGAGGAGGCCGTCGTCGACTTCCCGATGGGCACGGCCTTCTGGGACACGTTCACCGTCGAACAGTGCCGGCGGATCGTCGGTGCACTGGCCTCGATGGGCTTCGTCTACGACGGCGGCGGCGGCTGGGTCGATCAGCGCGTCCCCGCCTACCGCGACCTGACGCAGGCCCTCGCTGACGTCGGCATCGACCCGCTGCGCATCCGCCGCTGGCCGAACTCGACCGAGATCGCCACCCTCTTCGTCGGGGCCCGACCCGCCCCGGAGGAGCTGCTCGCCGCAGCCGGCCCAGACTACGAGGCCGACGCGATGCGCGAGCTCCTCGGCGCGCGCGGCGAGGCGCTCCGCGAGCTGTGGCTGGCGTGGGACGCGGTCCGCCCGGTGCTGCTGGAGGAGCCCGCCTCGATCGAGGACGTGCGCTAAGCGCGACCCGCGCGGCGCGGCCGGCCGCTCGGCCGTCAGGCCTTCGTCGCCTCCTGGCCCGACCGCTCGGACGCCTCCATCGGCTCCGGCGACTCCTCCTCGTCCTCGTCGATCACGACGCAGAAAAACCCTTCAGCCGCCTTCACGCCGATCTCCCGGCCCTGGATCGCCGACCACTCGCCGATCCAGCCCTCGATCCGGTCGAAGTCCTTGATCTGGCTCTCGTGGCAGCGCAGCGCCGCGAGCTTCCGGTCGACCGTCGAGGAGATGTCGACGAAGACGTTCGGCCGGTGGGTCCAGAAGAAGTACAGGCGGCGGACGTTGTGCTTCGGCAGGCCGCCCTTCGCCAGCCACGGGAAGGCCATCGGGTTGCGCGCGGCCGGATAGACGGCGTCTGCGGCCGCCCAGCCGGCGGCCCGATGGTCGGTGTGGTTGACGCCGGCCTCGCGCGGGAACGAGTTCTCGGGATCGGTCGCCAGCACCGCGTCAGGGCGGAACGTCCGGATCTCGCGCACGAGGTGCTCGCGCAGGATCAGGTCGTTGACGAGCCCGCCGTCGGGCATGTGCAGGAAGGTGACGCCCTCGTAACCCACGACGTCCGCGGCGGCGCGCTGCTCGCGCTCCCGGATCCGGGCGAGCTCCAGCGGGTCGAAATCGGGGTCCTCGCCGCCCTGGTCGCCGCTGGTGCAGCAGACAAGCCAGCCCCTGGAGCCCTCGGCGATCCACTTGGCCGCCGTCGCCGACGGACCGAAGTCGGCGTCGTCCGGGTGCGCGGCGATGACCATGAATCGGTCTGGTCGCCAGGTATGCGGCGTCTTCGGCGCCCTCGTCTCCTCGATCATCCGATCGGGAGGGTCAGCCGGCGGTGCGCGCCGCCCGGGCGGCGCGTTCCTCGTTGAGCGCCTGGAGGACCTCCGCGGCGTGGCCGTCGGCCTTGACCTGCGGCCAGACGCGGGCGATGCGGCCGTCCGGGTCGATCAGGAAGGTCGACCGGAGGATCCCCATGTAGGACTTGCCGAGCAGCTTCTTCTCGCCCCACGCGCCGTAGTGGTCGATGACCCTGCGCTCCGGGTCGGTGAGGAGCACGAACGGCAGGTCGAACTTCTGCCGGAACTTCAGGTGGCTCTCGGCCGAGTCCTTGCTGACGCCCCAGACGTCCGCGTCGGTCGCGGCGTACTCGGCGTTGAGATCGCGGAACTGGCATGCCTCGGTGTTGCAGCCGGGGGTGTCATCCTTCGGGTAGAAGTACAGGACGGTCCAGCGTCCGCGCTGGTCGGCGAGCCGGTGGATCGCGCCGGTCTCGTCGGGGAGGACGACGTCCGGGGCGGGCTGGCCGACCTCGGGCATCGCGGTTGCCGTGGTCATGCGCCGAGCCTAGCAGGGGTCTCGACGAGCAGGAGCCGGCCGCTGCCGACGCTCACCCGGGCCACGGGCCCGAGCCGGACGTTCGACAGCCCCCGTGCCCGACCGATCAGCAGCGGCTCATCCAGGAGCGGGTAGCGCAGGCCCTCGGTCTCGATGCGATGGACCGATTCGCCCATCGGCAGCAGCGACACGATGTCGCCGGCGCGGCCGACCAGCTCTCGCCGGCCGGGCAGGCCGCGGTGGTCCGGCCCGACCAGCACCGAGAGGCGGGCGCCGTGCTCGTCGTAGATGACCGCCGACCGGTTGGCGAGGCGCCCATCCAGGAGCAGCGAGATGTTCGCCAGCGCGTGGTCCGTCCGCGCGCCGCCGAGCGCCCCGAGGATCGAGATCCGGTCCGCGCCGGCGTCGAGCGCCGCATCGAGGGCCAGCTCCGTGTCGGACTCGTCCTTGTCGACGGCCGACCGCGTGATCGCCACGCCGGCCGCCTCGAGGGTCGCGAGCTCCTCCGGGCCGGTCGAGTCGCCGTCGCCCACCCAGCGGTCGACGCGGAGCTCGAGGTCGCCCGCATGCCGGACCCCGCCGTCGGCCGCGACCACCAGCGCGACGCCGTCCGCCCAGCCCGGCCACGCGGCGTCGAGCACCGCCCGCGCCGGCGCCGCACCGTCCGCGAGGACAATCGCGTGGAGCGGGGCGGCCTCACGCGGCATGCGCGGCCTCGCCCAGGAGCTGGTCGACGAAGCTCGCAACGCTGGGGAACACGTGCGTCGCCCCGGCCTCGACGAGCTCCTCCCGGGACGCGAACGTCGATTTGATCCCGATGCCCACGGCCCCGACCGCGCGGGCCATGCGCATGTCGTCCGGGACGTCGCCGCAGTACCGGGCCGACGCGACGCGGTCCAGGCGCTGGAGCTCGGTCAGGACGCGCAGCAGCGGCTCCGGGTGGGGCTTCGCGGCGATCGGGTCGGTGCCGAAGACCCGCGCCGTGATCAGGTGGTCGAGCCCGCCGCGAACCAGCTGCTCGGTGACGATGTCGCGGTCGCCGGCCGTGACGAGGCCGAGGACGTAGCCCGCGCCGACGAGGCGCTCCAGCGACTCGCGCACGCGCGGGAACAGGCTGGAGACGGCCGCCTCACGGTACAGCGCGACCCAGCGCCGCCCAGCCTCCTCGAGCCGGTGGTCCGGCACGCCGAGTCGCTGGTACATCACGCGCCAGTCGGGCGTGTAGGCGGCGCGGTAGCGGTCGGTGTCGAAGGGCAGGCCGAGCTCCCGGATGACCCGCTCGTTGGCGTCGTAGATCGCCGGCAGCGAGTCGAAGAGCGTGCCGTCCCAGTCGAAGACGATCGCGTCCATTTGCGCCACCGATCGTACCGCCTGGCGATGCTCTATCCTCCGGCCGTGCCTGCCGCCCTGGAACACCCGGCCGTGCAGCGGGTGCTCGACGCAGCCGCCAGGAAGGGCGTGACCCTCGACGTGGTCACGTTCCCCGAGACGACGCACACGGCCGCCGACGCGGCCCGCGTGGTCGGCGCGGAGATCGGCCAGATCGTCAAGTCGCTGGTCTTCGTCGTGACGACCGAGGACGGCGAGCTCGAGCCGGTCATCTGCCTCGTGTCCGGGGCGAACCGCGTTGACATGGGGCGCCTCGCCGCCGTGGTCGGGCGGCGCGACGTCCGGCGCGCGACCGCGAAGGAGGCGGACGAGCTCACGGGCTTCACCATCGGCGGGATCCCGCCCTTCGGGCACACGCGCCGGGCGCGGGTGATCCAGGACCCCGACCTCGGACGCTACACGCAGGTCTGGGCCGCCGCGGGCCTGCCGACGGCCGTCTTCCCGATCGCGCCGGCGATCCTTCGGATGCTCGCTGACGCGCACGTCGCCCCGATCGCCGAGGAGCCGCCGATCCAGCAGGCCTCGTGACGCGGCGCCCTGACCGCGTCCCGACCATGGCGTCCTGACGATGGCCGCGGAGCCGCGCGACGCCACGGTCGCCTACCCGGGCGGGCTCCGGGCGCGCTGGCGCTGGGGCGGATCCGGCCGGGCGCGCGAGGTCTTCGCGCTGTCCGAGGCGGGTGGCTCCCTGGTCGATCTCGGGCCGGAGGTGGCCGACGAGCCGGACGAGCTGTGTCGTGCGGAGCTCCGGGTCGACGGACCGGCGGGGGCCTGGTCCGTCCGCCTCGCCTCGCGGATCAACGACGAGCCCGCCGGGCAGCTGTGGGACACGGCCGGGCAGCTCGTCGTGAAGTACGGCTTCCACACCTTCGGGCTGGACGCGCGGACGGGCGCGCTTCGCTGGAGCCATCGATCGGCGACGCCGGTGCTGGCGGTCTTCGCGTCGTCGCGGCTGCAGCACGTCATCGTCCAGGCCGAGCTCGAGACCTTCGCGATCGAGGCCGACGGGACCGTCGCCTGGCGGGTCGCCCACTCCGACGTGGTCACGGCGGCCTCGATGGTCGGCGGACACCTGGTGCTGACGGCGTACGGGGGCGGGGTCAACGCGCTCGACCCGGCGACGGGGCGCTCCGCCGGCTGAGCCGCGGGACGTGGCAGGCCGCGCGGTCGCGCGAGGCCGAAGCGCCCGATGTGGACCGGGCGTGGACAACCTGGCGAACGGCCCGAACATTCGTGGACAGATGCCATTGACCCCGCCCCGGCCGCGGCCCTAGCGTAGGTACCAGCCCGGAGGGGCCGAGCGACACTAACGGCGGCGATCACATCAACGCCCACGTGTTGGGTAGGTTCCTCCGGGCCCTTCGATTCCCTCGCCCTATCCTCTGGGCGTGGGTCCCCTCCTCCTCGCCATCACGGCCATTGCCGCGTTCGCCGTCGCGGCCGCCATCCTGCGCAGCTTCGGCGCCGGCTATCGCGTCGGCCGGCTGCTCGCCGTCGTCCCGCAGATCCCGATCGCCGAGGCGCTCCGGCTCGTCGAAGCGGGTGAGCGCCGGTACGTCCGGATCGACGGCCGCATCGACAGCGAGGCCGCGTTCGAGGACGAGCACCACCGGCCCCTCGTTCTGCGCCGGACCCGCACCGAGTGGCGGCCCACGGCCCGCGATCGCTGGCGACCCGTGCGCGAGCCGTCGGTCGAGCTCGGCCCGTTCGTGATCCGCGAGGGGCTCGACGAGATCGAGATCGAGGCCGAGTCGCTCGCCGAGGGGCTCGTCGTCGTGCCGCGGGTGAGCACGGGTCGCGTCGCCGACCTCGGGGACGCGGCGCCGGCCGATGCGCCGCCGACGGGCGAGGCGCGGATCGTCGTCGAGCAGGTCTCGAGCGTCGAGCACGCCACGATCCTGGGCGTGCCGGTTCGCGGCACCGCTGGGCGAGCCCGCATCGGGCCGGGCCTTGGGCGGCCCCTGATCCTCACGACCCTCGAGAAGGACGAGGCCATGCGGGTCCTGACGGGCGGCGCCGCCCGTCGCTCGCGGCTCGCGATCGCGTGCCTGGCAGGCGGCGCCGCGCTCCTCGCCCTCGCAGCCATCTGGTGGCTGCTGGAGTCACTGCTCGGCGGGGGCGTCGCCGCGGCGCTGGCCGCCTCGCCGGACCCGACGATCCGCAGCGGCGATGTCCGGCCCGGCGGCACGCCGGGGTTCGTCGGCGAGCCGCTGCTCGCGATCCTCGGGGTGGTCGGGCTGGGCATTCTCAGCCTCCTCGGCACGCTCGCGTGGATCCGCCTGACCGGAGGTCGACGCCCCCGCGACTGAGAACCCGCTGCCCGCTGCGGGACCCGCCTCCCGGGCCGCGGTGTGCGCCGGTCGTCGGCTGGTACTTTCGGACCATTGGAAAGAAATGTGAGGTACGCAAGGCTCGCCGCGTAACTTCACGAATCTTCCGGGGGACGATTGGCGAAGCTCGACCTCCACCACCCGCGCCCGCTCGACGCGACCCTGACCGTGACCCGCGCCGCCGAGGTCCTCGGGGTCCATGCCAACACGGTCCGCGCGTGGAGCGATGCCGGGCGCCTGCGTTACTACCGCATCAACCCCCGCGGCGACCGGCGCTACCGCCTCAGCGACCTCCAGCGCTTCCTCGCGGCGAGCGACGCGACCAGCCTTGCGAGCCAGGCGGCCGTCGACGATCGAGCGGGCGCAGCCAAGCGCCGCGGCGTCGCGGTCGTGTCGCTGGAGGAGCACCTCGCCACCCTCGAACTCGTCGGCGAGCTGTCGGCCCTCAGCGGCTCGGCGATCCGCGACGCGCTCGCCAGCCCCGGGGCGCCGCTCCAGTCCGCCATCGCGGCGATCCGCGAGTCCGTCGACGCGGCCCACGTCTCCGCCTGGCGGCTGGATGACGCCCGGCTGACGCCGGTCGCCATGGAAGGCCAGCCGCACTCCGGGTTGGTGAGCCTCCCGACCGCCTACGGCGTCCTCGGCGCCGCGCTCGCGATCCCCGCCGACGTGGTCGAGGCGGACCAGGCGCTCCATCCCTCCGTCACGAATCACCCGGGCCGGGAGCTCGCGTGCGCAATCCCGGGCGCCGACGCGCCGTGGGGCGTCCTCCTGGTCCTCCGCCGGACCGCGGACCCGCTGACCGAGCCGGAGCGCGAGCTCATCCGCGTCGCGACCACGGCCGTCGGCAACATCATCCGCGCCTCGACCGCGGCCACGGCGGTGGCGCACCAGCTGCAGCGCGCCGACGCGCTCCGGCGCGTGACCAACGACATCGGCAGTCACCTGGACCTCGACGAGATCCTCGACCGGCTTGTGGACCACGCCGCGGTCCTCTTCTCCGCCGACCGCGTGGCGGCCTTCCTGTTCGAGGAAGGCGGCGGGCGGATGGCCGCCTCGCGCGGCCTTTCGCAGGCCTGGATCAACGCCGTCATCTCGGTCGAGGGCCAGACCCTCGGCTCGGCAGCGATCGCCGCCCGGCGCCCGATCTTCGCCGTCCACTACGCCGACGACCCGCGCGTCGGCAACCTCCGGGCGGCGGTCATCCAGGAGGGCTTCGACACCTGCTGCATCGCCCCGCTTCTCGATCCTGACGGCCCGGAGCCGCTCGGGATCCTCGGCGTCTACCACGACGACCCGCACCCTTGGACCGGGGACGAGCTCGAGACGATGGCCGCGCTCGCGACCCAGGCCACGGTCGCGATCAAGGCCGCCCGCAACTACGCGCAGCTCGCCACCTGGGCCGCGCAGCTCCAGTCGATCCAGGCCCTCGGCGCCCGGCTCAACCGGCTGACGAGCGTCAAGGAGATCGGCGACGCGATCGCGACCGAGCTGCGGCAGCTGATCGACTACCACAACGTCCGCGTTTACCGGCTCTACGGCGAGGACCTCATCCCGGTCGCGTTCCAGGGCCGCGTCGGCGAGTACGAGGGCGAGGACACCGAGTCGCTGCGGCTGAAGTACGGCACCGGCATCACCGGCTGGGTCGCCGAGCACCGCCAGGCAGTCAAGCTGGACGACGCCGCGAACGAGCCCCGCGCCCAGACGATTGCCGGCACCGAGGACGACCTCGACGAGTCGATGCTGCTCGCGCCGATGCTGTTCGAGGACGAGGTCCTGGGCGTGCTCGTGCTCTCGAAGCTGGGACTCCGCCAGTTCACGGGCGACGACCTCCGCCTGCTCGAGATCTATGCGAGCTTCGCTGCGCAGGCGATGGCCAACGCCGACGCGACCGAGCGGCTCCGCGAGCAGTCCGAGGCGCTCGAGCAGAAGGTCCGCGGCCAGCGTGAGCTCCTCCAGATCACCGAATCGATCTTGACGACGCTCGACCCGCCGGTCCTCCTCGGGACGATCGCCGACCGCCTCGGCGACCTGGTCGGCTCGGACAACGTCTCGATCGAGCTCGTCGACCGGGACACCGGCGTGCTGACCCCGGTCGTCGCCCGCGGCCTGGACGCTGACTTCTACCTCGAGCCGTGGCACCAGGGCGAGACCGGGCTCGCGACCTGGGTCCTCGAGCACAACGAGCCGGTCCGCGTCGTGGACGAGCTGACCGACCCGCGGGTCCTGCAGCCGCCGAGCGGCCCGGTGAGCGGCAGCCTGGTGTGCGTGCCGCTGCGCGGCCGCGACGGGGCGATCGGCGTGCTGACGCTGGAGCGGCTCGGGGAGGGCCGCACCTTCAGCGACGACGAGTTCGAGCTGGTCCAGCTCTTCGCGGCCCAGGCCTCCATCGCCCTCCAGAACGCCGAGGTCCACCTCGCGGTCCGGCGCCGCGCCCAGACCGACGTCCTGACGGGGCTCCTCAACCACGGGACGTTCAGGCAGCAGCTGGAGGGCCTGATCACCGCGGGCGAGCCCTTCAGCCTGGTGATGCTGGACCTCGACCATTTCAAGCCGGTCAACGACGGCATGGGCCACCAGGCCGGGGACCTGCTGCTGCGCCAGGTCGCCGAGGCGATCGTCGGCGCGAGTCGCGACTCGGACCGCGTCTACCGCTACGGCGGCGACGAGTTCGCGATCCTGCTGCCCCGGACCGACGGCGAGCAGGTCGGGGCGATCGCCGAGCGCGTCAGGGCCGCGGTCAAGGGCGTCGTCGGCCCCGGGTCGCCGTGGCGTGGCAAGGCCCGGTCGCTCGAGGCGTCCGCCGGGACCGCCTCGTACCCGACCGACGGCACAACGGCCGAGGAGGTCCTGCTGGCCGCCGACCGCGCGCTGTTCGTCGCGAAGCGGTCCGGCGGCGCCCGCGTCGCCAGCGCCGCCGAGGGCATGGCCCTCGCCGGCGAGTTCACGCTCCAGGTTCCGACCCCGATCGACGACCTGGCCCAGACCGCGTGACGGGCCGGGCGGCAACCCGCGTCGTTCCCATGGCGCCGTTGCCGGACTGTTACTTCGGGCGTCGCGGGCCGTTACCGCCGCGCGTCAGAGTGGCGCCATGAACGAACCGCGCCCACGCCGCCGCCGCGAGGACCGCTCGATCCTCGAATCGCCGCTCCTCGCCGCCGCGCTCGCCCTCGTCGTGCTCGCCCTTGCCGGCGCGCTTCTCCTGCCCGGCCTCCTCGGCGGACCCGGCACCGGTCCCACGGCCACCCCCGGATCGTCCGGCGCCGCGCCCACGCCGACCCCCACCCCGCCCGGCCCGACCTTCGTCCGGCCCACTCCGAGCCCCGCGCCGACCTTCGTCTCGTACGTCGTCCAGTCGGGCGACAGCCTGAACTCGATCGCTCGCAAGTTCGGCACCACCGCGCGCTCGATCGCCTGGTGGAACCGCGGCGCGTACCCGACGCTCGATCCCGAATCGGAGGAGTACGACCCGAACCATCTCGAGGTCGGCTGGGTCCTCAGCGTCCTCCCGAACAGCATCGTCGACGAGAACAACCCGCCGACGCCGAGCCCCGGTCCCGCCACGCCCCCGCCCTCGACGCCCGGCCCGACCACCGCGCCCACGCCCACGTCCCCGCCCGCGGCCGGCCCGGCGGCCGTGGTCTCGCACGGCAAGCGAACCCTCCCGACGATCGCGCTGACGTTCGACATGGGCGGCCGCCTCGACCCCGCGATCGACATCGTCGAGTGGCTCATCGACCACGAGGTCCACGCGACGCTCTTCCCGACCGGCAAGTCCGGATCGCAGACCGCGCAGGGGCTCGCGGCGCTGCAGCTCGCGGCGACCCGGCCCGACCTCTTCGACTTCGCGAACCACTCCTGGGACCACCCCGACTTCCGGGACCTGACGCGCGCCCAGATGACGCAGCAGCTCAGCTCGACCGAGGCCGCGCTCGCGCCGGTCATCGGCAGTACCAAGCCGTGGTTCCGCCCGCCGTTCGGCGGCTGGAACGCCGAGGTCCAGGCGGGCGTCGGGGCGGCCGGCTGGCGCTACCTCGTCATGTGGGACGTCGACACGATCGACTGGCGGCCGGAGGCCGACGGCGGCCCGACCGCGGCGGGCATCGAGGCGAAGGTCCGGAACAGCGCCCGCGGCGGCTCGATCGTGCTCATGCACCTCGGCGGCTGGAACACCCTCGAGGCGCTGCCCGGGATCCTCGATGCCTGCAACGACCTGGGGCTCGAACCGGTCACGCTGACCGAGATGCTCGGCGCCTGACGATCGGCGCCTGACGATCGGCGCCTGATGCGCCGATCCGGGGGATCGGCCTAGAGCCGGCCGGCCGCGACCACTCGCTGGAGGAACTGCCGCGTCCGGGGCTCGCGCGGCTCGCCGAGCACCTGGGCCGGCGGCCCGATCTCGAGGATCCGCCCGGCATCGAGGAACGCCACCCGGTCGGCGACGTCGCGCGCGAAGCCCATCTCGTGGGTCGCGATGAGCATCGTCATCCCGCCGCGGGCAAGCTCGCGGACGACGTCGAGGACCTCGGCGATGAGCTCCGGGTCGAGGGCGCTCGTGACCTCGTCGAGGAGCAGGAGCCGCGGCTCCATCGCGAGGGCCCGGACGATCGCCGCGCGCTGCTGCTGGCCGCCGGAGAGGCGGTCCGGGTATTCGAGTGCCTTGTCCTCGAGGTTGAAGCGGCGCAGCAGCGCCCGGCCGGCGGCCTCGGCCTCGTCCCGCGGCCGCTGCAGGACCTTCCTCGGCGCGAGCGTCACGTTGTCGAGCACGCGCAGGTGCGGGAACAGGTTGAAGGCCTGGAACACGATCCCGATGCCGCGGCGAATCCGGTCGACGTCGACGTCCGGCGCGGTGATCTCCTCGCCCGCGACCTCGATGCGCCCGGCGTCGATCGGCTCGAGGAGGTTGACGCAGCGCAGGAGCGTCGACTTGCCCGAGCCCGACGCGCCGATGAGGCAGACGACCTCGTGCTCGGCAACCTCGAGGTCGACGCCCTTGAGGACCTCCAGCGGCCCGAACGATTTGACGAGGCCCTCGATGCGCAGGGCCGGTCGAGCGGGGGTCGTGGCCATCCCGGCGTCCGTGGCGCCGCGATCGACCGTCACGGCCGGCCCCCGGCGACGCTGCGGCGCCGGTCGCGCGCGACCAGCCAGTCGACCAGGCGGGTGAGCGGCAGCGTGATCACGAGGAACACCAGCGCGACGGCCAGGTAGGGCGTGAAGTTGAAGGCCGCGGCCTGCTTGATCTGGGCGGTCCGGAACAGCTCGACCACCCCGATGAACGACACGAGCACCGTGTCCTTCTGGAGCCCGATGAAGTCGTTGAGGAGCGGCGGGATCACGCGCCGGACCGCCTGCGGCAGCACGACGAAGCGCATCGCCTGGGCGCGCGTGAGGCCGAGCGAGCGCGCCGCGGCCTCCTGGCTCGGGTGGACCGACTCGATCCCTGCCCGGTAGACCTCCGAGACATAGGCCGAGTAGATCAGCGTCAGGGCGACGAGGCCCCAGAAGAACGGGTCGTTCGGGACGCCCGGGATGCGCAGTGCCGGCAGGCCGAGCCCCAGGTAGAAGATCACGAGCACGCCGGGCAGGGCCCGGAAGATGTCGACGTAGGCGGTCGCGAGCAGACGGATCGGCAGGAAGACCGGCCCAGGCAGGCTCCGCATCACCGCCACGACCAGCCCGAGGCACAGGACGAGCACCTCGGCCAGCACGAACAGCTCGATGTTCCTGCGGAACGCCCACGCAACGTCCGGCAACGCGTCGTCGAAGCGGACGCTGTTGAAGAACGAGTTCTGGACGGCCGGCCAGTTCGGCGCATTGACGATCGCAACGCCGAGCAGCCCGAAGACCGCCAGCGTGCTGGCGAAGGCGACCCAGCCTCCGTGCCGTCGCACGACGGCCCCGCCGCCGCGGGTGATTTGAGCGCTGCCTACGCGAGCTCGCCCTTCGGGCGCTCGACTACTGGAGCTCGGGCGCGCCCGAGCCACCAATCCACTCGTTGCGGATCAGGTCGAGCGAGCCGTCGTCCTTCAGCTCCTGGATCGCGCGGTTCACGCACGCGGTGAGCGGGCTGTCCTTCTCCAGCAGCACGCTGAAGTGCTCGATCTCCTCGCCGGCGGCCGTCGGCAGCGAGCCGACGATCGTGCCGTCGGTGAGCTGGGCGTCGCGCATGTAGAACGTCGTCGGGAGGTCCGCGACGATGCCGGCGATCTGCCCGGCCTGGAGCGCCTGGATGGCGGCGTCGTTCGTATCGTAGACGTTCGGCTCCACGTTCGGCTGGATGTGGTCGACGATGTATTGGTAGCTGGTGGTCCCGACCTGGGCGCCCAGCTTGAAGTCCTTCAGGCCGGCAACGGTCGTGACGTTCGCGATCGGCGTGCCAGCGAGGGCCACGACGGCCTGGTTCAGATCGAAGTAGCCGTCGGAGAGGTCGACGACCTCGGCCCGCTCGTCGCTGTACGAGACCTGGGTCAGGTACATGTCGAAGCTCTTGTCGCCCGGCTGGATCACGGTGTTGAACGGGGCGACCACCCAGACGACGTCCTCGCGCGCGAAACCGAGCCGCTCCGCGATGGCGTACGCAGTGGCGCTCTCGAGGCCCTTGCCGTTCGTGGGCTGGCCGAGCTCCCACTCGGAGCCCTCAGGCGGCTGGTCGTCGGGGATGTAGAACGGCGGGTAGGCCGGGTTGTCGGCGCCGACGGTCAGCTTGCCCGCGGTCATCGTCGGCGGGTTGGCGCAGACGTCGACCGTCGCCTCCGGCGTGGCGACCGCCCCCTCGGTCGGGGTGGCGGTGGCGTCGGTCGGGGCGCTCGTCGCGCCACCGCCGCTGGAGCATGCGGCCGCGAGCAGCCCGACGATTCCAAGCGCGGCGAGACGATGAGGCGCCATGAACGTGTCCTCCTCTTTGAGCCGCGGAGTGTAGCGGCAGGGTCGAGAGGTGCCATGTCACGGACGCGGGGGCCGCGGCGGTGGCGGGACGCGGCAGCGTCGGACGCGCGTCGTCAGGCGCGGCGGATGCCGATCGGCGCGCCCGTGCCGACCCCGAGCCGGGCGGCCGCGTCGCCGTTCGAGACGGCCACGGCGAGGTTGCCGGCCGAGTCCTCGTAGGCCAGCAGCTCGCCCGCACTCGCCTCGCCGAACGTCCGGCGCCAGCGCAGGTGCTCCCAGCGCCGCCCGCCCGAGCCCGGGCCCCCGAGCTCGAGGATCAGCCCAGTCCCTGGCTCGATGTCGCCGAGGGCAGCCTCGAGGTCCGCAAGCCCGCCGGCGAGCCGAAGGTTCCCGAAGGAGTCGACGTAGGTCACGCCGGTCGACAGCCGGCCGGGCTCGGTCGTGGCATCCGGCAGGTCGAGCCGGACGAGGCTCGCCGGGTCGATGGGCTCGCCGACGGCTTCGAAGGGCGCGCCGGTGGCGAGGCGCGCGGCGACCGGCGCGAAGACGTCCCGGCCGTGGAAGGTCGCGCTGGTCTCCGGGAGGATCCACTCGGGGTTGGTGATCTGGCGTGCCTCGACGACGCCGCCGAGCCGCTCGGCGGCCGGCAGCAGCAGCCCGTTGTCGGGCCCGACGAGGACGTCGCCGCGCGCCGTTCTGATGGCGACTGGGCGGCGGCCGGTGCCGACGCCGGGATCCACGACTGCCACGTGGACCCCGACCGGCAGCCAGGGCACCGCGGCGCGGAGCAGGTAGGCGCCGTCGCCGATCGCGAACTTTCGGACGGTGTGGCTGATGTCGACGATCTGCGCGTCCCTGACGATTCCGAGCATCACGCCGCGGCAGATCGCGGCGGGGCCGTCGAGGCCGAAATCCGTGAGGAAGCCGATGACGGGGCGCTCGCGCGGTGTGTCCCGCACCGGGTCGTGCGCCGGGTCGTGCGGATGCGCCGGCGTGTCGTGCAGATGCGCCGGCGTGTCGTGCGTGTGCACCGGCGTGTCGTGCGTGTGCGCCGGCGCATCGCCGAGAGCAGCTGCGGGCGGCGCTGGCGCCTCGGCGGGCGACACGTCCACCTGCGCGCTCGCGATTGGCGCGGCGGCACGGGCGTCCGCGGGCAGCGCCGAGACCGCGGTTGCGGGCGAGGTCGCGGGGGCGGCCGAGCCCGATTCCGTGGGCGTGTCCCCGTGCGCGTCGGCCGGCGAAACGTCAGGCACCCGCCGATGCTACTCCGCCCGCCCGATGAGCCTCGTGTCGCGCAGCCCACGCCGCCCCGTCGATGCACCAGTCGCGAGGGCCCGGTCGATTTCTGGCAGATAGGGCTGAGGCGACCTCCACCGCGCCGCGAGGCCCAGTTCCGAATGACCGAACTCGGCCGGCGCGCAGTCCCGGCGCGGCCGACGAACCGGCGCGCGCCACGTTGGCGTGGGCGAGGAGGCCGCTGCGCGCAGTCGGGCGCTCGAGAATCGGAACGGCGCCCGGAGGAGGTCGGGCGCCGTTCCAGGTTTCGCGAGCGGAGGGGAGGAGGACCTCGCTCGCCGGGGAATTCGAAGTGGGGCCCAGTCAGGGGTTGGAGCTGTCGATGACGTGGGTGGAGCCGCCACGGCCTCGCGCGTCGGTGCGGCGATCGTGGATCGATGACCGGCGAGCATTCGCCCGACGAACTGCACCTGGACCCACGGTGGCCGTGGAGGCCTTGCGATCCGCAGCGGCCGCGGCGCGCTGATCCGCGGCGTGCTGGATCCGACGCTGGATGACGCCCTCGATCTCGGGGAGCGTCCAGTGGAAGCCGTCACTCGGGAGGCCGTGGAGGAACGCGGTGAGATTCGCCGCTTCCCCGGTCTCGAGGCCGCGAGCGAGCAGGGCGCGATAGGTAGCCTTCAGGCTGGCCCCGATCGAACCGTCGCGCGACGGGCCCTGCAGCTCCATCGGACCTGCCTTCCCCGGGTACGACCGAGCCCGATCCGGCACCCGCCGGTCGGTTCGGTGGTCCGATGGTCGGTCTGGTGGAGTCCGGTGACGATGGCCCTTCGGTACCGGTCGACCCCGTACTTTGGCCGCGGCCTATCCTCCCGCCGGATGGACGACGACCTCGACCGCGACGACGAGCTCGACATGGGCACCGACTTCGATCCCGACCTCGAGCGGGAGCCCGGCAAGCGCGACCGGACCGCGCGGCTGATGCGCGTCGCGCGCCTGCTCGAGGGCAACCCGAACGGCATGCGCCCGAGGGATATCGCCGACCGGCTGGGGATGTCGGTGCGCAACGTCTACCGCGACCTGAAGGCCCTCGAGACCGAGGTCGGGCTGCCGGTCTGGTCGGAGGGCGGCCGCTGGGGCGTCGACTCGGAGGGCTTTCTCCCGCCGCTCAAGCTGACGCTCCAGGAGGCGATGGCCGTCTTCCTCGGCGCGCGGCTGATGGTCCGCTACGCCGACAAGTACGACCCCGACCTCGCGTCCGCGTTCGAGAAGCTCGCCGCGGCCCTGCCCGAGGCGCTCCGCGACCACGTCGCCCGCAGCCTCGACGTCCTCCAGGACGCGCCACGCGATCCCGCGTTCAGCGACCACGTCCGGCAGCTCACCCGGGCCTGGGCGGAGCACCGCGTGGTCGAGATCGTGTACGAGGGTGCCGCCTTCGAGGGCCGGCCCGGCGAGCGGTCGCGGCGGACCGTGCGGCCGTTCCTGATCGAACCGTCGTTGCAGACGCACGCGCTCTACCTGATCGGCTGGGACGAGGGCCGCGACGCCATGCGGACGTTCAAGATCGAGCGCATCCAGGACGTCCGGATCACGGTGCGCCGGTTCGAGCCGCCCGAGGGCGCGTCGCTCGAACGGGACCTGCGGCGGGGCTGGGACATCATCGCGGACCAGCCGCCGGTCGAGGTCGTGCTGCGCTTCTCCCCGACGGTCGCCGATCGGGTGCTCGAGACGACGTGGCACCCGCTCCAGCGGACCGAGCGGACGCCCGACGGCGGGATGATCTGGCGCTCGACCGTGAGCGGGGTGATCGAGATCCGGCTCTGGATCCTGTCCTGGGGCGAGGACGTCGAGGTCCTCGAGCCGCCGGAGCTGCGCGAGCAGGTCGCCGGGATCCTGCGCCGAGCCGCGGCGCGCTACCCTGTCGAACCGACGGCCGGCTGACCGCGGGGGAGACGCCGGGTCGATGCGCCCCCGCACCGCTTTCTCCGGCGGGGCGGGCAAACCGGGACGTTCGTACTAGTCCCGTGAACGCATGGCGAGGTCGAGCATCGACGCATGACTCGTGCGGCCACCGCTCGCGCAACTCTGACCTGGAGCTCGCTCGTGCGGGTCGCCGTAGCCTCCGTCGTCCTCGTCGGGGCGATGGTGATCGTCGGGCCGGCCGCCAACCCGCAGCCCGTCCGCGCCGGCACGGCCGACTACATGGAGGACCTCCTCCTGAAGTGGGTCAACGACGCGCGCACGGCCCGCGGGCTGAAGCCCCTCAAGGTCGGCTGGCGACTCGAGAAGTACGCCGGCGAGCTGGCCTCGTCGATGGCCTCGAGCGGCAGCCTGAAGCACACCAGCTGCCTGTCGTGCACGCTCCGGAAGCGATCCGTCTCGTTCAGCAGCTGCGGCGAGGTCATCGCGATGACCTCTCATCCATGGGGCTACCAGGCGGCGCGGCACATCTTCGACATGTGGAAGGGCAGCTCCCGCCACTGGAGCATCCTCATGGGCAAGTACACGCGGGTCGGGTTCGGGGTCGCCTACCGCAGCCGCGACGGAACCACCTGGGCGGCGGGCATCGTCGTCCGCTGACCGCCCGCGAGCGACGGCGGCTCGATCGACGGCCCGGCTCGCTCCGATATCCGCGCCCGTATCCTGACCGCGTGGCGCGCCACCCATTCGCCGCCGTCAACCTGATCAGCGACCCGATCCACGGCTACGTCGAGCTGACGAAGCGGCTCTCGCCGGACGAGTCCGCGGCCGCTGGCCTGCCGGAGGAGGACGCCGCGGAAGGCGATCTCCTCGACACGGCCTGGCTCCAGCGCCTGCGCCGGATCAGCCAGCTGCAGAGCGCGCGCTGGGTCTTCCCGACGGCCGAGCACTCGCGCTTCACCCACGGCCTCGGCGTGATGCACGAGGCGGGCCTGTGGGCTCGGGCGCTGTGGCCGTCGCTGCGGTCGCTCCTGCCGTCGGTGGCGCCAGGGGAGCCGCTGCCGTCCGAGGGGTTGGTCGTGGAGACTCTGCGCGTCGCCGGACTTCTGCACGACGTGGGCCACGGACCGTTCGCGCACTTCTTCGATGATCGCGTGCTCGCGGCCTTCCCCGCGCCGGAGGACGCGCGGCGCGGCCCCGGAAAGCGCCTCTCCCACGAGGACCTGAGCCAGCTGATCATCGAGCGCGAGCTCGGGTCGATGATCGCCGCGCTGCGGCGGGCGCCAGGCGCGACGCCCGAGAACGACGCGTTTTTCGACGACGAGGCGATCGACCCGCGCTGGGTCTCGTTCCTGGTCTCGAAGCCGGCCCTGGCCGATCCGTCGATGCCGGCGTGGGTCCGGCTGCTCCAGCCGCTGCTCTCGGGCGTCTTCACGGTCGACAACCTCGACTACGTGCGGCGGGATGCGTTTTTCACGGGGGTCCGTGTCGGGATCGATGTGGAGCGGCTGCGGCGCTACGCGTTCTTCTCGGAGCGCGGGCTGACGCTGTACGAGCCGGGCGTCGCGGCGCTCGAGGGGTTCCTCGGCGGACGCCTGCTGCTGCACCAGGCGGTCTACTTCCATCGAACGGTGCGGGCGATCGACCTCGACCTCGCGGAGGTGTTCCGCCCGGCCGTCGAGGCGCTCTTCGGCGACGACTCGCCGGCCGAGCGGCTCGCCGACTACGTCGACCTCGACGAGTACGCGCTGCTGCACCAGGCCGCGCGGTGGGCGCGCGGGGAGGACGTGCTGGAACCGGGGGCCGCTACGGCGCCGGGAAGCGGGCGGGTTTCGCGCGCCGTCGCGGACGGCTGGCGGGGGATCCTGCTCCGACGGCCCGGCTGGCGGGCCGAGGCGGAGATCCGGGCGACCTACGAGGCCGGGCAGGAGCCGGCGGAGCTGATCGCGGACCTCGGGCGCGACGCGCAGGGCAGCGTGACGATCGACCTCGCGGTCGTGGACGCGCGCCCGGCCGGCGGGGACCGCCTCGCGATCGAGGCGCGCGACGGCAGCCCGATCCCGCTCGAAGAGGCCATCGCCCGCGTCCCGGCGTTCGCCCTCATCGGCCGGCGCTATCGCCGGCTCCGCGGGACCTGAGTCGCAGGGGCGCGTGCGCCGCCCCAGCAGCGGCGCCTCCGCGGCGCGAGGCGCGTCCCCGGGATTCGGGGGCTCATCGCGCGCCCCAGCCCCATGAGATCCCCGCCTCGGACGGCGGCGGCAGGACGAGCATGGGATCGACCCGTGCGATCTCCTGGGCAGGGAGCTTCGTCTTCTTCGCGACCTTCGGATCGAGCGCCAGGGTCGCGGTCTCGAGCGGGCTGAACAGCGAGTAGTGGAGGTGGCAGCCCGTGGCGTTGCCGCTGGCGCCTTCCCAGCCGATCAGGTCGCCGGCCTGCACGATGTCGCCCTTCTCGACGGCCGCCAGCCCGAGGTGCGCATAGACGCTGCGGTAGCCGTTGCCGTCGTCGATCACGACGGCGATCGCCTGCGAGCGCCAGAGGTGCTTCCTCTCCATTCGCTCGCGGAACGGTGCAAGGTCCCCCACCCACCCCACGGTGGTCTCGTGGTGCCGGCTCGCGACCAGCACCACGCCGTCGTGGGCCGCGGTGATCCGAGCGCCGCAGAAGCTCGACACGTCGATGCCGTCGTGGAAGCGGACGCCGTCGAGGCGGAAGTTGCCCGGCCGCCCGAGGCCGTAGGTGTTCGTGATCCGTGCGTTGCGGATCGGCCAGACGTAGCCCGTCAGAAGCTCCGGCGCCATCGGCCGCAGCCGCAGGGGGCCGCCACGTCGCACGTCGCGGCCCGTCGCGTGGTTGTCATCGAACCGGTCGAGCGCGGCCACCCGGTCGCCGTGGGGACCGAGCGCCGGTGCCGGGTCGCGGACGACGACGCCGGGATCGGCAGCTCTGCCCGCGGCAGCGGGCACACGACGGGCCTCGGCGACCCGAACGTCAATGGGCGCAAGGCCGGTCCCCCACGGCTGGAGGGCCGCGAGGACCAGCGCCAGCCCGGCGACCGCGATGATCGAGGGGACGCCGTGGCGGAGCCGGTGCGACGTCCGGCCGAGCCGGATGTCGGAGCGGGGGTCGAGCGCCCCGACGGGCTGCCGGACCCGGTGGGCGTGCTGGACCCGGCGGAGGCCGCCGCCGCTCGATCGATCCAGCCGCCGCAACGCTCGCTAGCCGCCCTTCGCCCGCATGCGGTTGTTCTTCGGCTCGTGGGTCAGCTCGGCCAGCCCGAGCTCCTCGAGGAGCGGCGGCAGGTACATCCCGAACCGGCCCCGGTAGCCCTTGCGCAGGCCGTACCAGCCGCCGACCGGGTTCGACGGGTCCCGCCCCCAGGCCTCGACCGTCCCGAGCTTGGCCTCCTTCTGCTCGTCGGCGGCCCCGAGGTCCATCCAATCGCCGTGGGCCTTGAGCATCGCGTGCAGATCCTCGATCGCCCGCAGGTGGTACCGCAGCTGCGTCGAGCCGACCTGGCAGACGAGCGCCGGCGGGTCCGCCGCCTCGTCCCGGTACATCGTGTACTCGCTTGTTCCAGGAGCCGTCTTCAGGACCCAGGGATCGTCCTTCGTGCCGCTTCCCGCCATGCCGTGCACCCCTCCTGACCGCAGCGCTGGCGGCCAGGTGCGAGGCTACTCGATCCAAACCTCCCGCGGCGCCCCGCTCGTTGCCGCTTTCTTCTACGCTTCCCGGGCGCGCGCCCGTAGCTCAGCGGACCAGAGCATGTGGCTTCGGACCACAGGGTCGGGGGTTCGAATCCCTCCGGGCGCGCC
>DATLYV010000134.1:0-3038 GCA_035574535.1 Binatia bacterium | reverse complement strand
CACGACCACGACCATCCCGAGCCCGCCGTTGAACGTCGCCCGGACCTCGGCGTCATCGAGACCCCCGAGCGCGGCCACGAGCCGCATGACCGAGGGCATCGGCCAGCGCAGCGGGTCCAGCCGCGCCCCGAGGTGGCCGGGCAGCGCCCGCGGGACGTTGCCCGGCAGGCCGCCGCCGGTGATGTGGGCCACGCCGCGGAGGTCGTGGCCATCCCGGCGCAGTGCCCGCCGCGCGGCCAGCACGGCGCGCGCGTAGATGCGGCACGGGGTGAGCAGCACGTCGCCGACGCTCGCCATCGCGAGGCCCGGCTCGGCCTCGAGGGCCGCGTCGCGCCCGGCCTCGCCGAGGGTCATCCCGAGCTGCTCCTGGTACGGCCGCCCGAGCGGGATCGAGTACCTCGCGAGCAGGGAACGGACCAGCGAGAAGCCGTTCGCGTGCAGTCCCGACGACCGAAGCCCGAAGACGAGATCGCCCGCCTCGGCCTGGGTCCCGTCGAGGAGCTCGTCGCGCTCGACGATCCCGAGGCACGTCCCGGCCAGGTCGAACGTGCCGGCCTCCAGGATCCCCGGGTGCTCGGCCGTCTCGCCGCCGACCAGCGCGCAGCCCGCGTCGCGGCAGCCCGCGGCCACGCCGCCCACGAGCCCGGCCACGGCCTCCGGGTCCAGCCGCCCGACGGCGACGTAGTCGAGCAGCGCCAGCGGCTCGGCGCCCGCGCAGACGACGTCGTCGGCGCACATCGCGACGAGGTCGATGCCGATCGTGTCCCAGCGCTGCATCGCGGCGGCGATCGCGGTCTTCGTGCCGACCCCGTCGGTCGAGGAGACGATCACCGGCTCGCGGTAGCCCGGCGGGATCGCGATCGCGCCGCCGAAGCCCCCGAGCCCGCCGATGACCTCCGGGCGCCGGGTCGACTCGACGACCTCGCGCAGCAGCTCGACCGCCCGCTCGCCCGCCTCGACATCGACGCCGGACGCGGTGTAGGCCAGCCGCGCCGCCGGCGTGACCGGCCCACCGGGCGCGCCCGAGCCGTCGCGACGCTCAGCCACGGGCCGGCACTGCCTCCTCGAGCACGAACTTCCGGCTCGCCGCGTCGTACGGGACCGGCTCCGGGTAGTTGCCGTCGAAGCAGGCGAAGCAGAAACGGTCGTACGGCAGATCGAGGGCCGCGAGGACGCCGGCGATGGAGAGGTAGCCGAGCGAATCGGCGCCGATGAAGTCGCGGATCTCGTCGATCGACCTGACCGAGGCGATGAGCTCCGTCTCGACCTGGGTGTCGATGCCGTAGAAGCACGGGTGGAAGATCGGCGGCGCGCTGATCCGGACGTGGACCTCCGTCGCGCCGGCCCTGCGCAGGAGCGCCACGATCTGCTTCGTCGTCGTGCCCCGCACGATCGAATCGTCGACGACCGTCAGCCGCTTCCCGCGCACGACCTCGCGCAGCGGGTTGAGCTTGAGCGTCACGCCGCGGTGGCGCATCGTCTGGGACGGCTGGATGAACGTCCGGCCCGTGTAGCGGTTGCGGACCAGGCCCTCGCGGTACGGCAGGCCGCTGGCCTCCGAGAAGCCGGCCGCGGCCGGCGCGCCGGTGTCCGGCACGGGCATCACGAGGTCGGCGTCCGCGGGGTGCTCGCGGGCGAGCTGCTCGCCCATGCGGCGCCGGACCTCGTACAGGTTGCGGCCCTCCATGTATGAGTCCGGGCGGGCGAAGTAGATCATCTCGAAGACGCACAGCGCCGGGCTCGCCTCGGCGTATCGCACCGAGCGCGGCTCGCGGCCGGACTCGAGGATGACCATCTCGCCCGGCTCGACGTCGCGCACGAACTCCGCCCCAACGATGTCGAGGCCGGTCGTCTCCGACGACAGGACCCAGCCGTCGGTCGTACCCGCGCGCGCCCAGGGCGCGGCATCTCCGGCCGCTCCGCCGCCCATGTCGCGAACGCGCCCCAGGACGAGCGGCCGGAAGCCATGCGGATCGCGGATCCCGATGATCCGCTGGCGGTCGAGCACGAGCAGCGAGAACGCGCCCCGGACGCGGGGCAGGAGCCGGAGCAGCGCCTCGACGGTGTCCGCGGCCGGCTCGTCCGCCAGGAGCGTGGTCAGCAGCTCCGTGTCGGTCGTCGCGGCGAGACGGGCGCGGCCGCCCTCCAGCTGCCCGAGCAGCTCGCGGGTGTTCACGAGGTTGCCGTTGTGGCCGATCGCGACCGGCCGCCGCGGCCCGAGCCGGAACGTCGGCTGGGCGTTCTCCCAGATCGTGCTGCCCGTCGTCGAGTAGCGGCAGTGCGTGATCGCAAGGTCGCCGCGGAAGGCCGGCAGGCGCCGGTCGTCGAGCACCTGGGCGACCATCCCAAGGTCCTTGTAGAGAAAGATCTCGGCCCCGTCGCTGACGGCGATGCCGGCCGATTCCTGGCCGCGATGCTGGAGCGCGAACAGCCCGGTCGCGGCGACGGCCGCCGCCTCCGTACCCGAGCCCGGCGGCAGCGCGATCCCGAAGACGCCGCACATCTCAGCGGCCCTCGGCCGTCGCCGCCGCGTGGGCCTGGCCGGCCTCGTCCCAGCCGAGGGCGCGCGGAAGCCCGTGCTCCCAGGCCCGGACGAGGTCGGCGAGCGGGACGTCGATCGAGTCGGCGACGCTCGAGCCGCGCTCCTCCGCGGCGCCGGTCGCGCCCGCACCCGCGAGCTCGACCACCAGCCGATCGCCACCGACCGTCCCGATCGGCTCGACCGGCAGGCCGTGCTGCCGTGCGAGCAGCGCCAGCGCCGGCGCGTGGCGGGCGTCCGCCGACACGACGAGGCGCGACGGGCTCTCCCCGAACAGGTCGACCGCGGGCGAGCTGGCGACCGGCAGGCGAACCCGCGCGCCGATGCGCCCCCACATCGCGGCCTCGGCGACCGCGACGGCGAAGCCGCCGCCCGAGACGTCCTGCGCGGACGTGAGCAGGCCGCGCTCCGCCGCCTCGATGGCGAACGCCTGGAGCCGCCGCTCGAGGTCGAGGTCGAGGGCCGGCGGGCCGTCCTCCGGGGCCGTCCCGGCGACGCG
>DATLYV010000133.1:0-2954 GCA_035574535.1 Binatia bacterium | reverse complement strand
TCGATCCGGAATCGCGGCGGCGAGGCCGGCATCCTGATGAAGCGCGCCGAGGTGGCCGAACGGCGTGGCGACCTCGAGGCCGCGCTCCTGGACTACGAGACGGCGGCGCGGATCTACGAGGACGGGGGCGCGCGGCCGCTCCACGCCCGGGCGCTGCGCGAATGGGGTACGGCGCTCCGGAAGGCGGGCCGCCAGGAGGAGGCCGAGCCGATCCTCCGGCGCGCGCTGGCGCTCCTCGAGGAGTTGCAGCTCGACCGCGAGGCCGCCGAGGTCCGGACGGTCCTGTCATTGGGCTCGACGACCCTCAACCTCGACGAACGCCCGCGGTACGGCGCGCCCCCGGGCCGGAGTGCCCGGCTCGACCAGTCCTAGTCGTCGTCGGAGGTGTCGCCCTCCGCGGCGTCGAAGCCGACGTTGGCGTCGGAGCCCTTGCCGCCGACGAACCGGTCGGCGCCGGCGCCGCCGGTCAGAGTGTCGTCGCCGCGATCGCCGGACAGGACGTCGTCGCCGTCCGCGCCGTCGAGCGCGTCGTTGCCGTTCCCGCCGCAGAGGACGTCGGCGCCGCCGAGCCCGGACAGCGCGTCGGACCCCCTGCTGCCGACGAGGAGGTCGGCCCCGGCGGTCCCCGCGAGCGCATCGTCGGCGTTCGTGCCGACGTTGACGGCGACGTCGAAGGGCACGTCGTTGAACCCGTCGTTGAGCGTGAAGGTGAGGACCGTCGAACCGGACCAACGCGTCGCGGGGACGATCTCGAGCGTCCGCTCTGCGCCGCCCGTGATCGAGACGCCGGCGTTCGGCACGACCGCTGCATCGGTGTTGCCGGTCAGCGTCAGCGACAGCGTCGCCGGGTCGACCTCGAGGTCGGCGACCGTGACCACGAATGTGCCGCCGTGCTCCAGGCAGCTGTCCGCGGCGAGCTCGAAGGTCGGCGCCGGGTTGGCGACCCGGAACGTGAAGCTGTAGTCGGCCGCGAGGTTGTCCGGCGGATCGGTCGCGTCGTCGTCCGTGACCGCGGCGGCGTCCACGGTGATCGTGCAGTCCTCGTGCTGGGCGAAGCTCGTGTCCGGATCGAGCGTGTAGGTGGTCGGGCCACCGGAGACCGCGAAGGCGTGGCTGCCGGTCGAGGTGCACGTCAGCTCGAAGCCGCCCTCCGCGATGCTGACCGGCTCGCTGAAGGTGACCGTGACGTCCGCGTCAACGGGGACGTCGACGTCGCCGTCGACCGGCGAGGTCGAGGCCACCTCCGGCCCCGGATCGCCGACGCTGCCGGCCGGCGTGACCGAGAGGTCGTCGACCGCGAGGCCGTCGTCGGCGCCCGGGATGTCGAAGTCGGTCCAGCGGATCCAGAAGGTCGAACCGTCCGGGATCGACAGGCCGGTGATCTGCAGGGAGACGGCCGTCCGGAAGGCGGCGGCGTTGCCATCCTTGGCGCCGACGGTCGTGTTGGTGTTGGGGGTCGCGAAGTCGAGGCCGTCGTAGTCCGTCCAGGTTCCGGTGGTGAGGCTGGTCGCATCGAGGCTGAGCTGGAAGTCGAGCCGGTCGGCGGCGTTCCGATTGAGGACGCCCGCGCGGTACATCTCGCCGGTGTAGGCGATGTCGAGCGTCTCGATCGTCGAGCCGGTGTCGTTCGTGAAGGACGCCCCGAAGGTCGGGACGACCGAGTTGCGCAGCCCGCCGAGCGCCCGATCCGTGAGCGCGGCGAAGGTGCCGAAGCTGTAGGTGTCGCCGTTCGCGTCCGAGCCGGTGGTCGCGCCGTAGAGTTCGTTGTCGCGCGCGCCGCCGCCGGTCTCGGTGAGCTCCCAGCCCTCCATGCCAGGAGCGGCGGCGAGCGCGTTGGTCGTGCCGAGCGTTGCCAGGCCGTTGAAGTCCTGGGTGTAGGAGCTGCCGGGCGTGGTCAGCGAGATGGATCCCGCGGCGCGCGTGGGCGCCGGGTGCACGGACAGCCACCCGACGGCAAGGCCCGCCGCCATCGCGACGGTCAGAACGCGGGATGCGGTTCTCGACATTCGTCCGGCCCTCATGCTGCGACCCACAGGAGCCATCGCTGCTTCGGTACGACTCGCTCATCGGGGCCATGCCCCCTTCGGCGAAGTCTCGGCGGGACCGAAGTGGGGCGCCACGGCGCAGGAAGTACCGGTGGTCCTACGTTCCGGGCGGTCCACGCCTCAGATCCCGGCTGCGGTACTGCCGGCGAGTACTGGCAGCAACCGCAGCGGACCCCCGCGCTCCCTGCCAGGTCGTGCCGGGCGGGGCCAACCCGGGCCGGTGCGCGGGCGCGCCGCGTCTCGGCGACGAGCGTCTGCCGGGGTGGCAACCAGGCAGTCGTCCGAGCGGGCCGCGAGCGGTCGCCCCGGAAGGAGCCGGCCGGTCTCGTCGGCGAAGCGGTTCGAGCTAGCCCTTGCGCTCGAGGATGGGCTTCGCGACCTCCGGGCGGTCGACCACGAAGGCGAACATCGCCCGGTCGCCCCATCGACCCAGGAACAGGTGACCGTGGATGTTCACGCCAGCGTCCGCGAGCGCGCGTGCGATGCGGGCCATGCCGCCGGGCTTGTCCTCGACCTCGGCGATGATCGACTCGCCCTCGACGTACGTGTAGCCGCCCTCGTCGAGGACCTGCTTCGTGGTCTCGTCGTCCGCGGTGGTCATGATCACATGGCCGCTGTCGCCGAGGCCGCCGCCGCCGATCGCGCGAAGGTCCACGCCGCGGGCCGCGAGCTCCTCCGCGAGGGCCGCCATGGCGCCGGGAACGTTCTTGAGCTGGACGACGAACTGGTTGGCCATCGTGCGGAATCGTACCCGCGCGGCGCTATCGTGCGGCGATGCAGCTGACGGCGACGGCGGCCGACCTTCCGCGCGAGGTTGCCGCGGCGCTCGCGTCGCCGCAAGATGGCGAGCGTTCGACGGTCGACGTCGGGGACACGACCTGGCCAATGGTCGCGTGGGGCTCCCCCGCC
>DATLYV010000132.1:0-11515 GCA_035574535.1 Binatia bacterium | reverse complement strand
GGGCTGCCGGCGAAGTCTTCGAGGGCCGCGGCCATCTCCGCCGCCGACCCGAACCGGTCCTCCGGCGCCGGGGCCAGCGCGCGCCGCGTGATCGCCTCGAGCGTCGGCGGGATCCCGGCGTGGATCGCGGAGGGGCTCGGGACGGCGCCGGTCAGCCGGGCCGTCGCGATCGCGGCCGCCGTGTCGCCCGTCCACGGGCGCCGCCCGGTCAGCAGCTCGAACAGCACGATGCCGAGGCTGTAGATGTCGGACGCGGGCGAGGCCAGCTCGCCGCGGGCCTGCTCGGGGCTGAAGTAGTGGACCGAGCCGAGCGTCGTCCCGGGCAGCGTCAACGCCGACTCGGACAGGGCCCGCGCGATCCCGAAGTCGGCGACCTTCACGACGCCCTGGCGGGTCACGAGGATGTTGCCCGGCTTGATGTCGCGGTGGACGAACCCTCGCTCGTGGGCCGCCGCGACCGCGCGCGCCGCCTGCGCCACCACCCGAGCGGCCGCGCGCGGCGGGAGCGCGCCGGAGCGCTTGAGGATCGAGGCGAGGTCCTCGCCCTCGACCAGCTCCATGACGATGAACGGCCCGACCGGGTCGGTTCCGTAGTCGTACACGGCCACGACGTTCGGGTGGTTCAGCGACGCCGCCGACTGCGCCTCGTTGCGGAAGCGCTCGATGAAGTCCGGGTCAGTGCCGTATTCGGGGCGCAGCACCTTCACGGCAACGTCGCGCTCGAGCTGGTTGTCGCGGGCCCGGTAGATGGTGGCCATGCCGCCCTGCCCGAGCAGCTCGACCAGCCGGTACCGCCCGCCGAGGACGATGCCGATGTCCGTCACGTGGTCTCCCTGGGTTGCGTCGCGGGCTGCCCGGAGGCTTGCGCCGCCCTCGCCGCGCGCCCGGCATCGTACCCCAGCGCGGCAGCGCTCCCGGGCGTCACGATCCGCTGCGGACGGCGCTCAGCCGACGTCGAGGCTCCGGAGGTGGGCCCGGAAGTCCTTGGCGAGGTCGGGGCGCTGGAGGGCGAGGTCGACCGTCGCCTGAAGCCAGCCCATCGTCGTCCCGGCGTCGTAGCGGGTGCCCTCGAACTCGTACGTGTAGACCGACTGCTCGTCCATGAGCGCGTGGATGGCGTCGGTGAGCTGGATCTCGCCGCCGGCGCCGCGAGGCGTCTGCTCGAGCTTGTCGAAGATCTTGGGCGTCAGGACGTACCGCCCGATCACGGCCAGCGATGACGGCGCGTCGGCCTGGGTCGGTTTCTCGACGATCGCGGTCATCTTCCGCAGGCGCCCGCCGTCGTGCATGCCCTCCACGGTCTCGGCGGCGACGATGCCGTAGCGCGAGACGTCCTCGTCGGGGACCTGCATCACCGCGATGACCGAGGCGTGGGTCCGCTCGTAGGCGTGGATCAGCTGGCCGATCGCCGGTCGATCGGCGATGACGACGTCATCCGGGAGGAGCACGGCGAACGGCTCGTGCCCGATGACGTCCTTGCACATCAGGACCGCATGCCCGAGGCCGAGCTGCTCCTTCTGGCGGACGTAGGCGATGTTCGCGAGGTCGCTGATCCGCCGGACCTGGCGGAGCTTCTCGATCTCGCCTTTCTCCTCGAGGAGGCGCTCGAGCTCGTAGCTGAGGTCGAAGTGGTCCTCGATCGCCCGCTTCTGGCTGGAGGTGACGATGATGACCTGCTCGACACCGGCGGCCACGGCCTCCTCGACCGCGTACTGGATGACCGGCTTGTCGACGAGCGGGAGCATCTCCTTGGGCTGGGCCTTTGTTGCCGGCAGGAACCGGGTACCCCAGCCGGCAGCTGGGAAGACGGCCTTTCGGACGCGCATCGAACCTCACGGAAGGGGTCTTGGGGAGCTGGGTTGCCCGCGCCGGAGGGTACCACCGGGGCGCCGCAGGGCCGCCGCCGGGCCCGTGCCCGGGCCGTCTGCCGGCCCTCGCGAGGTCAGGCCGGCAGGGTCGCGATGAACTCCTCGACGATGGCCGTGAACCGGTCCGGCGCGTCGACGTTCGAGAGGTGGCCGGCCCGCGGGATGACCGTGTAGCGGAGGTCGCGGACGCCCTCGAGGAAGCGCCGCGCGCCGATCACGAAGACGAGGTCGGTCGCGCCGTTGATCGCCTGGACCGGGCCGTCGTAGGCGAGCAGCTGCGTGCGCAGCCGGCGGTTGGCGAGGTGGCCCACGGCCCGCGAGCCGCCGGCGGAGAAGTGGCCGCCCGCCGTGATTGCCTTCGCGATCTCCGGGCCGTAGCGGACCCGGAACCAGCGCAGCGCCACGGCGGAGACGAGCCGCTCGGGCACGATGCGCAGGCCCCACGAGTAGGCGTGGAAGCCGAGCCGGCTGAGCCCGACGGGCTCGCGCGTGCACCCGGCGATCACGAGGCCGCAAACCCGCTCGGGCGAGTAGCCGGCGACGGTCATCGCGACGTAGCCGCCGAGCGACAGCCCGACGACCACCGCGCGGCCGCCCGCCTCGCGGTCGATCGCCTCGACGACGTTCCGGACCGCCCGGTCCATCGTGAAGCGTTCGCCGCGCAGGGCGCCGTGGCCGGGCTGGTCGACCGCGATGCACCGGAACCGGTCCGACAGCCGCTGGAGCTGGGGCGCCCAGACGGAGCGGCCCATCATCGCGCCGTGGACGAAGACGATCGCCGGGGCGCCGGGCGGGCCGCTGACCGTCCAGTGCTTCGCCGGCTCGGCCGGCGCGCCCGGGGTCGAGGGCGTCGTGGGCGTCGCGGGCGTCGTGGGCTTGGTCATCGCCACCATCATGGCCCGCCCGGCGCGGGAACGACGGCCCCGCCGTCGAGCTCGTCGACACTGCGCCTCGAGGACCGCTGGGCCAGCACCGCTGCGACCAGGATCGTCGCCCCGCCGGCCAGCTGCACGGGCTCGAGGGCCTCGGCCAGGAACGCGGCGGCGAGGAGCACCCCGACGACCGGTTCGATGAGCATGACGATCCCGGTGCGCACGCCGCCGATCCACCGGATCCCCATCAGCAGCAGGGTGGACGGCAGCGCTGCGGCGAAGAGCCCGACGAACAGCAGGAGCGGGAAGAGGTCCGGCCGGTCGAGCGGGAAGGCCAGCGAGTCCGGCCCGACGACGGCCGCCGAGAGGACGAGCGCCACCGCGGCACAGCCAGTCAGCGTGGTGGCCATCGCCTGGTCGTCCGCGAGTCGGGCGTAGCGGCGGCTCGTCAGCACCCACGTCGCCTGCATGACCGCGCCGAACAGGGCCAGGGCCACGCCCAGCAGGTCGGACCGCGTCCCCGCCCGGACGTCGGCGGTCGCGCCGCCCCCGACGACGGCGGCCATCCCCGCGAGGGCCAGCACGACCGCCAGCGCCCGCAGCGGGTCGAGGCGCTCCCGCCCGAGGAGCACGGCCCCGGCGGCGACCATCGCCGGGTACGTGTAGAAGCCCAGGAGGGCGAGCGCCACGCTCGTGTAGTCGAACGCCAGGAACGTCGACAGGTTCACGCCGGCCGCGAGCAGCACGCCGAGCGTCAGCCAGCGGCGGCCCCGGGAGTCCAGGCCGGCGAACTGGGCCCGAACGCCACCCGGCCTGCGCAACGCCAGCACCACCAGCCACAGCCCGACCGCGCCGATGGTGGCGCGCCAGGCCACGAAGGCGAACGGGGCCATCCCGGCGTCGTAGGCGAAGCGCGACGCCACGCCCAGCGAGCCGAAGAGGCTCGCCGCGGTGGCGACGATCAGGACGCCGGGCCAGCCCGCACGACGGCCGGCCGGGAGCGGGCCGGTCAGAAGTGACCTGGGTTGGCCTCGCGGCGCGTGCCGGCGAGCCGGATGCTCGTGAACGGGATCCGGATCTCGCGGAAGGCCTCGATCGAGACCAGGAACCCGGCGAGGAGCAGCACGACCGCGATGAGCTTGGCCACGGCGAACGGGCCGGTGATGCCGAACCGGTTGAGCGAGTCGCCGGCCGAAGCGACGAAGCCGCCCAGCGCGATCAGCAGTGTCGCCGGGACGCGGCTGTGGATCCGGCCGCGAAACAGGTCACGGAGCGCGCCGGGCAGCGAGGCGATGAAGTTCACCGGCAGCGCGACGATCGAGATGATCAGGTTGAACAGGAAGTCGTCGCCCTTCTGGTTCGGGTCGAGGCTGTAGGCGAGCACCCGCTTCTTGGGCATGAAGATCCAGGCCGAGAACAGCGCGCCGAACGCGAGCGCGAACCCGCCGGTGATGTTGAGGAACGGCGTCAGGAGCCGCAGCGACCCGGGCAGGTTCGTGCCGGCCACCGTGCCGTCGGAGGCGTACAGGTCGGCGCTGGGCTGGCCGGTCGTCGGGTCGATGGAGTACGGCGCCGGGAGCGGGACCGTGAACGTCAGGACGAGCGCCAGGGCGCTCGCGGCCCCGATGCCGACCGCAACGAACGCCGGCCAGCGCTCGTTCTGGAAGTAGGTCTCGACGGCAACCGCGAGGGCCAGCAGCCCAGCGCCGATGAAGTACAGGATCGGCGTGCTCCCGGCGCCCTCGTAGTTGAAGCGGCGCTGGGTCAGGATCGTGAACATGCCGGCGAGGAAGATGCTCAGGGCGATCGCGTAGCCGAAGCGCGTCCTCGCGAGGAGGAGCACGGTTCCGAGGCCCAGCCAGCCCGCCGTGAGCACCGCGCCGGTCAGGTACCAGGTTCGGTAGAGCAGCTCGTTCCAGCCCCCGGTGGCCGCGACGGCCTCGCACGCCGAGGCGACCCCGAAGAACGTCATGCCGATCGCCCAGACGAGCTGGAACGGCTGGCGCCGCTCGCGCCACTGGTCGAGCAGGGCCATGGCCATGACGATGGCGAGGACGGCGGTCAGCGCTGGCAGGGCTGCGGACATCAAGGGTTCGTCCTTCGGTTGTGGCGGCCCGCGGTGCGCCGCGAACCGGGGCGCCGGTCGGGCGCCGGTGGTGCGGGAGCTCTACGCCGGCACGAGCTCGTGGTCGTCCCGGTGGATGCCGTCGCACAGCCCGAAGCGGGGCGGCGCATCCTCGGGGCCGGGGATGGGGATCGGGCGCATGATCTCGCGGACCTCGCCCTTGCGGCAGAACAAGTAGCCCTTGGCGCGCATCCACATCCGGACGTGCGACCCGTCGCCGTGGAACTCATACGGGCCGGGGTTGAGTCCAGGCCTGAGCGCCCACGAGACAGCCGTCTCGGGCGCGACGACGTCGAGGATGTTCATGCGCCAGGGGGTGCCCTCGATGACCTCGAGGCAGCCGTCGCATCGGATGGACACGTTGTCCTCGATGATCGTCGGGACGCGGATGCCGTTGATGTCGAGCGGGCTCATCGCCGGAATGGTAGTGCGACCGCGCGCATTTCGACGGTGCGGAAGCGAGGCCGCGCAGCCGACGGCGCCGCGATGTGGTTGGATGCGCGTTGCGCCCGACACGCCCCCATCGTCTAGAGGCCTAGGACGCCACCCTTTCAAGGTGGAGATCAGGGGTTCGAATCCCCTTGGGGGCACCAGCTCTCCAGGGGCGGCGCCGACGCCTCGAGGCGCTAGGAGCTGGTCACCAGGGTCGCGATCGCCGCGACCGTGAAGCAGCCGATCGCCCCGAGCGCGGCGAGCCCCCCGAAGATCGCGAGCCCGAATGCCCGCCCGCCGCGGGCCCGCGAGGCTGCGCGCCACATGCCCAGGAGCGACCACACCGACATCGCGGCCAGCGACGCCCCGAGGGCCACGAACCCGGCGCCGAGGGCCGGGATCTGCTCGTCCTCGACCGCGGCGACGACGTACACGAGGTACGCGAGAGAGCCGAGGAAGACCAGGCCGATGACGACCGCGGGGATGGAGACGCGCAGGGATCGCCGCGGGGCCACGACTGGTGCGGGCTCGGCGGCCGCGCGGTCGGCCTGGGCGGGAGGTGGCTGGGCCATCACGGTCGCGAGCGATGGTAGACGGCGACGTTGTACGAGAGCCGCGGCCGCTTGAGGGTTGCCGCGACCGCGGCGCCGGCCTCGCCGAAGGCGCGCGTCAGGAAGTCCGTCGTCGCCTCCGGCGATTCGAACTCCCAGAAGCAGTGCACGACCCGGACCCGGTACGGCCCCTTCAGGAACGGCCCGAACCGATGGCTCCACGGCCCGTACTCGGGCCGGTCGGGTGGGAAGAGGCGCGAGACGTCGTCGCGGCCGTAATCGTGGACGACGAGATGGCGCCCGCCGGGGCGGAGGACGCGGTCGACTTCCGCCTGCTCGGCGGGATCCACCCCCCGGAAGGTCGACCACAGGCCGAGCACGACGTCGGCCGAGGCGTCGGGCACGGCAAGGGCAAGGGGCGTCGAGGCGGGCAGCCGCGTCAGGCGGGCACCGGTCGCGGCGAGGGCATCGACGACCGGCCCGCCGGCGGCATCGACGACCAGGACGTCCCGGTCGGACACCGGCCCGAGCGCCTCCAGCGCCGCCGCCAGCTTCGACGGCCGATCGAAGGCCGCGACGAACAGGGGCTCGAGATCTGCCGGCAGCGCCACCGGGAGGTCGGACATCCGCGGGAGTATAGGTTCGGGGGCCGCGCGGGCCTTGCAGGTGGCTTGGGCGGGTCCGATCAGGCGAGGGCGACCACGACCCCGGAGCGCGGCGGCAGCTCGACCGACCAGGCGCCCTCGGCTCCGCCGCCCCGGACCGCGGGCGGCTCCGTGCGCGCGCGGCCTGCCGCGAGGAGCACGGTCGGGCCGGGCGCACCGGCCCGGGCCGTCGCATCGACCGCACCCGCGTCCCCGGCGTTCCCGGCGTCGAGCCGGACCGGCGCATCGGCCGCGTTCACGGCCACGCCCAGCCGTCGGTCGCCGGCCCGGCGCTCGAAGGCCAGCCCACCCTCGACCGTCGACCGCACCTCGACCCCGTCCGCGCGCAGTGCCGGCTCGGCGCGCCGCAGCCGGAACGCGCCCCGAACCAGCTCGAGCAGCTCGTGGTCCCAGCGTCCCTCGTCCCACGGGAACGCCCGGCGGGAGTCCGGGTCGAGGCCGCCCTCCAGCCCGATCTCGTCGCCGTAGTACAGGCACGGCGCGCCCGGCAGGGTCGCCTGCAGCAGCACGGCGAGCTCCATCGCCTCGCGGTCCCGGCCGAACAGCGAGAAGGCCCGCGGCGTGTCATGGCTGCCGAGCAGGTTCAGCTGGGCCGCGACGGTCTCGGGCGCGTAGGCCACCGTCAGCTCGCCGAGTCGCCGAGCGAACCCCGCGCCGTCGAGGCGCTCGGCCTGGCCATACTCGTCATGCGAGCGCAGCAGCGGCTCGTCGAGCGACGACCCGCCCACGAAGCCGATGATCGCCTTGGCCAGCGGGTAGTTCATGAGCGCGTCGAACCGGTCCCCGGCGACCCACTCGGGCGCGACGCCCCAGATCTCGCCGACGAGGTACGCCTCGGGGTTCACCGCCCGGCAGCGACGCCGGAACTCCGCCCAGAACGACGGATCGTCGATCTCGCCGGGCACGTCGAGGCGCCAGCCGTCGATGCCGAACCGGAGCCAGTGCTCGGCCACGCCCCAGATGTACTCGCGCACCGCGGGTTCGCCGATGTTGAGCTTCGGGAGCGCCGGCAGGCCCCACCAGGCCTCGTAGCCGAGGTGCTGCCGCGCGGATGGCTTCTCGCCCGGGTGGCCCTCCGTCTCGCCGATCGCCGGCTCGTCGGTCGCCACGCCGTTGCGCAGCCGGCCGGCGGCCGGGTAGGCATTCAGGGGCACGCCCCGCGCGAGGGCCTCCTCGTCGAAGTAGAACCACGTCCGATACGGCGAGCCGGCGCCGGTCTCGAGCACGTGGTGGAACGGCCAGAACCCCCGGCCGGTGTGGTTGAAGACGCCGTCGAGGAGCATGCGCATGCCCCGCGCGTGGACCGCGTCGAGCAGCTCGCGCAGCGCTTCGTCGCCGCCCAGCAGCGGGTCGACCCGGAAGTAGTCGTAGGTGTGGTAGCGGTGGTTCGAGGCCGACTGGAAGACCGGCGTGAGGTACAGGGCGTTCACGGCCAGCG
Organism: Binatia bacterium; assembly: GCA_035574535.1. GTDB lineage: Bacteria > Chloroflexota > Limnocylindria > Limnocylindrales > CSP1-4 > UBA5189. The sequence continues at coordinate 3,564 of DATLYV010000132.1, read as the reverse complement.
ACTCGATGTGGTCGAGGTGCTCGACGATCCCGAGCAGGTCGCCGCCCTTGAACCCGTGGTTGGTCGGCGGCGCGTCCCACGGCTCGAGGGGGCCGGGCTTGACGACCCGCTGGCTGCCGGCGAAGCGGTCGGGGAAGACCTGGTAGAAGACGGCGTCGCGGACCCAGGCGGGCGTGTCGGGCATGCGGGGCGGCGTCCTCACGGTGCTCGAGATGGCCAGGCGGCGGGAGGGCCATCCTCGCACGCTCGGCGGGGCGCCGTCTCGCCGGATCGCCGCTCCCGCGCCGGCGCCAGCGGTCGCGTCCTCAGCCGGTCGGGCGTGCTTTCGGCGGCGACTGCGGCGACTGCGGCGACTGCGGCGACGACCGCCGCGCCGACGGGGCCGGGCCGGTCGATTCACGGACGGTGAGCCGCGTTTCGAGCCGGAGGCGGCGCGGTCGATGGTCCGCGCGCTGCTCGACCTCGGCGAGGAGCAGCCGGACCGCGTCAGCGCCCTTCTGGCGGATCGGCTGGTGGACGGTCGTGAGCGGCGGGTCGACGTGGGCCGCCAGGTCGATGTCGTCGAAGCCCACGACGCTCAGGTCATCGGGGATGCGCAGCCCGACCTCCCGGGCGGTGCGCATCGCGCCGATCGCCATCGCGTCGCTCATCGCCAGGACCGCCGTGGGCCGCCGGCCGAGCGCCCAGGCCCGTTGGAACGCCGATGCGCCGCCCTCGATCGAGGCCCGCCCGGCGACGACGCGTTCCGCCGGGAGCTCCAGCCCGGCCGCGGCGAAGGCGGCGCGGTAGCCGCGGAGCCGCCGCGCCGTGACGCCCTCGCCGGGGCTCGATTCGTGGCCGTCGGCCGCATCGGCACCCACGCCGTCCCCGCCCGCCGGCGCCGGCCCCTCGACCGCGATGACGAGGACCTCGCGGTGCCCTTGGTCGATGACGTGGACCGCGGCGGCCCGGGCGCCCGCCTCGTCGTCGACCACGATGGAGCTGTGGCCCGGCAGGTCGTCCGAGTCGACGAGGACCATCGGCAGGCCGGCGCCGCGGACCTGCTCGACCTCGGGGTGGTCCGCCGACAGCCCGATCGCCACGACCCCGTCGACCGTGGACCGCCCCAGCGCGAGCGCCAGCGAGCCGTGCAACGGCGAGATGAAGTGCAGCCCGTAGCCGACCTCCTCAGCGGCCTGAGCGACGCCCTCGCTGAAGAGCGCGAAGAACGGGTTCGAGAACATCACCCCGAGGGCCTGTGGCGTGAGGACGCCGAGGGTCATCGTGCGGCGCTGCCGCAGCTGGCGCGCGACGGGGTTCGGGCGGTAGCCGAGTGCGCCCGCGACCTCGCGGATCCGGACGGCCGTCTCGGCGGCGAGGCGCTCGGGGCTGTTGAACGCGAAGGACACCGCGGTCTTCGAGACGCCCGCCTCCCGGGCGACGTCCGCGATGCGTGGACGCGATCGTCGGCGCTCCACTCGGGGCTCCTTGCTAAACCGGTTTAGCCGACCATAGCACCGGCCCCTTGGCCGTCAAGGCCCGTCCGGCACCCGCCCGGAGCCGGGCGGCCATGGCCCCGCCCCGCGACCGTGGCCCAGAATGTGGGCGTGGTGTCGGTCAAAGGCATGCCCTGGGGCGTCTGGCTGTTCCTCGCCTACGCCCTGCTGATCCTCGCCGGGGCGGCGCTCATCCTCGGGCCGGTCGTCGACCGCGCGGTCCTGGTCCCGATCACCTTCGAGGGCCTCGTCCTCATGGCCCTCATTGCCTACGCCATCTTCACGATCACGCTGGTCCTCCAGCGCAAGGCCGCGGCGCGCGGCCTTGCGCTCGGCCTCGTGAGCCTGCTCGTGCCCGTGATCCCCTTCGCGTTGCTGTGGGGCTACGTCGTCCCGGCGCTCCTCCTGGTCGCGCTCGGGCTGCTGCTCTACGTCGGCCTGCGCGCGCCCGCCGCTCGGGCGTGGCTCGATCAGCCGTGATCGCGGCCGATCTGGCAGACTCTCGCCGCGCGCGTCCCCGCGACGACCCCCATTCGATGAGGCTTCCGACTTGACCACGTCCCAGCGTCGCCCGGCCCCGACCTCGACCGCGCGGCCGCCCCGACGTCCCCGCCGCGCCACCCCCCGCACCGAGAGCTTCCTCGAGCGCAACCGCTCGCGCCTCCTGTGGGTGGTCGGCGGGCTCGTCGTCGTCCTGCTCGTCGGCGTCGCGTACCTCGGCTTCACCCGCCCGACGTACGCCTGCGTGAACATCTTCGAGCCCACGCCGGCACCGAGCTTCGTCGCGCCCACGGCCGACCCGAACGCCACGCCGCTTCCGAGCGGCGCCACGCCCGAGCCCGCTGTCACGCCGCCCCCGCCCGGGTACGCGCAGCCTGACATGGGCCACCAGCACGAGGTCGACTTCAGCAAGACGATCCAGTACCGCTACTGCCCGCCGGCGAGCGGCCGCCACTACAACGTGACGAACCGCGGCCCGATCCGCGGCGGCCTCTACGGCCCGGAGGATCCCGGCGCCGTGCCGCCGGGCTGGGTCCACAACCTCGAGCACGGTGCGATCGTGCTGCTCTACAAGTGCCCGGGCCCCGGCTGTGAGCCGGCCGGGCAGGCGCAGCTGCGCGAGCTCCTCGAACGCTGGCCCAACAGCCCGATCTGCAACATCCCGCCTGGGGAGGTGACGCCCGTCATCGCCCGGTTCGACGACATGGCCTCGAACTTCACGGCGCTCGTCTGGGACGTCGTGCTGCCGATGGACGAGCTCGACGAGGCGCTCCTGTTCGACTTCTACGCCCGCCAGGCCGAGCGCTTCAACCCGGAGAAGCTCTGCGCGGCGCCGACGCCGACGCCCGGCCCGGCGACGCCGACCCCGTCGCCCGCGGCGTCGCCGAGCAGCTCGCAGGCAACCTCGCCGGGGGCCTCGCCTGCAGCGTCGCCGGCCGGATCGCCGGCGGCCACCACGGGGCCGTCGCCCAGCTGACGGCGAGGCGACGGCGATGCGGGCGCTCGTCAAGGCCGGACCCGGTCCAGGGCTCGAGCTGCGCGACGTCCCGATGCCCGCCGTCGGGGCCAACGACGTCCTGATCCGGGTCCACAAGACCGGGATCTGTGGCACGGACCTGCACATCGAGTCGTGGGATCCCTGGGCGGCCCGGACGATCGCGCCGCCGCTGATCGTCGGCCACGAGTTCGTCGGCGAGATCGTCGAGGTCGGGCCGAACGTGACCGGCTACGCCCCCGGCGAGCTCGTCAGCGGCGAGGGCCACGTGGTCTGCGGCCGGTGCCGCCACTGCCTGGCCGGGCAGCGGCACCTGTGCGTCGAGACGGTCGGCCTGGGCGTGGGGCGCGACGGCGCCTTCGCGGAGTTCGTGACCCTGCCGATGACGAACATCTGGCATCACGCCCCGGGCATCGACGAGGAGGTCGCGGCGATCTTCGACCCGTTCGGCAACGCCGTCCACACCGCGCTCGCGTTCCCGTTGCTCGGCGAGGACGTCCTGGTCTCCGGGGCCGGCCCGATCGGGCTCATGGCCACGGCGGTCGTGCGCCACGCCGGGGCGCGCTTCGTCGTCGTCGCCGAACCGAACCCCTA
>DATLYV010000131.1:0-15387 GCA_035574535.1 Binatia bacterium | reverse complement strand
GCCGGCCCCGGTCAGGTGCCGGCGGACCTCGGCGACCGAACGGGCACGGACCTCGAGGAGCCGGAGCGCCGCCTCGAGGACGACCGCCGGATCCTCGACCGCACCGCGCCGGGCCCGGGCGTCGGCCGGTCGCTCGCGGCGGCTCGCCGAGGGCCGGCCGGTCATTCGGGTGGCGGCATGCCCCGCCCCGTGCGGCCCCGACGGCCCGCTCTCGCCCTCGCCCGGCCGGATCCCGTCGGCTACTCGGCCTCCTCGATCCCTTCGACCGGCAGGCTGACCTCGGTCATCTGGGCGCGGATCCGGCGCTCGATCTCGGCCGCGACGTCGGGATTCGCCTTGAGGAACTCCTTGGCCGCCTCGCGGCCCTGCCCGAGGCGGGTGTCGCCGAACGTGAACCACGCCCCCGTCTTCGACACGACGTCCACCGCGACGCCGACGTCGAGGAGGCCGCCCTCGCGGCTGATCCCCTCGCCGTACATGACGTCGAACTCGGCGACCCGGAACGGCGGGGCGACCTTGTTCTTCACGACCTTGACCCGGACCCGCGAGCCGACCGACTCGGTCCCGGACTTGATCGTCTCGACCCGCCGGATGTCGAGCCGGACCGAGGCGTAGAACTTCAGCGCCCGGCCCCCGGGCGTCACCTCCGGGTTGCCGAACATCACCCCGATCTTCTCGCGCAGCTGGTTCGTGAAGACGAGCGCCGTGTTCGACCGGCTGACCGCGCCGGTCAGCTTGCGGAGCGCCTGGCTCATCAGCCGCGCCTGGACGCCGACGAACGAGTCGCCCATCTCGCCCTCGATCTCGGCCCGCGGGACGAGCGCTGCGACGGAGTCGACGACGACGCAGTCCACGCCGCCCGAGCGGATGAGCGTCTCGGTGATTTCGAGCGCCTGTTCGCCCGTGTCGGGCTGGGAGACGAGGAGCTCGTCGACGTTCACCCCGCACGCCCGGGCGTAGGCCGGGTCGAGGGCGTGCTCGACGTCGATGAAGGCGGCGATCCCGCCCCGGCGCTGGGCCTCGGCGATGATGTGCTGGCAGAGGGTCGTCTTGCCCGACGACTCGGGACCGTAGATCTCGGTGATCCGGCCGCGCGGGATCCCGCCGACCCCGAGGGCGAGGTCGAGCGCGATGGAGCCGGTCGGGATCGCCTCGACCTGGAGCTTCTCGGCCGAGCCGAGGCGCATGATCGAGCCGCGGCCGAACTGCTTCTCGATCGCGAGGATCGCCGATTCGACCGCGCGGGTCCGCTCCGCCGTCCGCTCCCCGTTGCGCGCCTCGAGCCCGGGCTGTCCGGTGATCGCCATCGTCTACCCGCTCCTGTCTGCTGCTCGGCCGAGGGGGCGACCGCCGGGCGACGGAGCGCGTCCGTGGCGTCCCGGCACGGCTCAGGCCTCCTCCCGCTCCTCGTCCTTCGGTTTGCGCTTCGGCTTGATGACCTCGACGTTGACCGGGGGCTCGACGAGGGGCTGGAGCTTCGGCTGGATCGCCTTCTCCTTCGGTTTCTTCTTCGGTTCCCGGTGGGGGCGGTCTCGCGAGCCCATCTGGTTCGCCTCCACTCCGACGAGCGTACGAAGCGATCCTTCACGCCGACTTCTCCGCGGCTTCACCGGCGCTCACGCCGCTCGCGCGCATGGTCAGCTCCGGCATCGACGCAGGGAGGGTCCCGGCCCGCAGCGCAGCGCGGATCCTGGCCATGAAGTCTAGGGTGAAGGTCAGGTTGTGACAAGTCGCCAGCCGGTAGGCGAGCAGCTCCTGGGCGCGGAACAGGTGGGCCAGGTACGCCCGCGAGAAGCGCCGGCAGAGCCGGCACGGGCAGTCCTCCTGGACCGGCCGCGGGTCGTCGAGGTAGCGGGCGTTCCGGATGTTCAGGCGCCCGCCGGGGACCCACAGCTGGCCGTTCCGGGCGACTCGGGCGGGCATGACCGAGTCGAACAGGTCGACGCCGCGGTGGACGGCGTCGAGGAGGTCGGCCGGCGAGCCGAGGCCCATGAGGTAGCGCGGCCGCGGGTCCTCGGCGAGGAGCGGGACCGCGACGTCGAGGACGGCCGCCCGCTCGACCGGCGTCTCGTCGCCAGCCAGGCCTCCGATGCAGATCCCGTCGAACGGGAGGCTCGCGACGAAGCGGGTCGAGGCGGCCCGGAGGTCGGGCTCGAGCCCGCCCTGGACGATCCCGAACAGCGCCTGATCGGACCGGCGGTGGGCGGCCAGGGAGCGCTCCGCCCAGCGGTGGGTCCGCGCGGTCGCATCGGCGACGACCTCGCGCGGCGACGACGGTGGCACGGGCTGGTCGAGGGCGACCGCGACGTCCGCCCCGAGCGCCTCCTGGATCCCGATCGCGAGCTCGGGCGTCAGCCGGTGGAGCGAGCCGTCGAGGTGGCTCCGGAACGTCACCCCGTCGTCGTCGACGACCCGGAGCGCGCCCAGCGAGACGACCTGGAAGCCGCCCGAGTCGGTCAGGATCGGGCGCTCCCAGCCCATGAACCGGTGGAGGCCGCCGAGGCGCGCGATCCGCTCGTGTCCCGGCCGCAGGTAGAGGTGATACGTGTTCGCGAGCACGATCGTCGCCCCGACCTCGACGAGGTCGTCGGGGTCGAGCGCCTTGACCGTCGCGTTCGTCCCGACGGGCATGAACTGCGGCGTCTCGACGACCCCGTGGGGGAGCGTCAGGCGGCCGAGCCGGGCACGCGTCGAGCCGTCGGCCGGCGGCGGCACGAGGACCTCGAAGCGGGCGGCGCCGGGCATCACCGACCGGATCCCGGGTCGTCGGGGCCGCTCACCGGCCGCCCCGGCCGCCGAGCAGGTTGAGGAGGATCGTCAACAGGACGCTCACGACGAGCATCGTCGCGAGCGGGATGAAGATGACGAGGCCGTCGCGCTCGATCCGGATGTCCCCCGGCAGCCGGCCGACGAACGGGACCTTCGGGGCGACGATCAGGAGGAGGCCGAACCCGGCGATCGCGAGGCCGACGACGAGGAGCGTCCGGCCGATCGGCTCGAGGCCGTCCATCGGGTGCCCTCAGTCCGGCCGGCGAGCCCCGCCCCCGGGGTGCCCGAGGTTCGGCGCCTCGGCCGGCTCGGCGATCGACTCCCAGAGGCCGGGCCCGTCCGGCCGGCGCGGCGGCGGGACCTCGTAGCCCAGCTCCGCGAGGTGGCGCCGCCCGGCCTCGGTCGCGATCCGGCCCTGGGGGGTCCGGTCGACGAACCCGAGCCGCAGGAGGAACGGCTCGATGACGTCCTCGATCGTCTCGACCTCCTCGCTCAGCACGGCGGCGAGAGCCGCCACGCCCACGGGCCCGGAGGCGAACTTCTGGACGATCGCGGCGAGGAGCTTCCGGTCGGTCGAATCGAGGCCAGCGTCGTCGATCTCGAGCAGGCGCATCGCCTCGATCGAGGCGGGCTCGTCGACAGTGCCGTTGCCATGGACCTCGGCGTGGTCGCGGACGCGCTTCAGGAGTCGATTGACGATCCGCGGCGTGCCCCGGCCGCGCCGGGCGATCGCGACGGCAGCCGGTCGATCAATGGCGACGTCGAGGATGCGCGCCGAGCGCTCGACGATCTCGGTGAGCTCGTCCTCCTCGTAGAAGTCGAGGCGGTACGTCGCGCCGAATCGGTCCCGCAGCGGCGAGCTGATCCGGCCGGCGCGGGTCGTCGCCCCGACGACCGTGAACGGCTTGAGGCTGAGCCGCAGGCTCCGGGCGGAGGGCCCCTTGCCGATCATCACGTCGAGCGCGAAGTCCTCCATCGCCGGGTAGAGAATCTCCTCGACCGCTCGGTTGAGGCGGTGGATCTCGTCGATGAACAGGACGTCCCGCTCCTCGAGGCTCGTCAGGACCGCCGCGAGGTCGCCGGGGCGCTCGACGGCCGGGCCGGAGGTGTACCGCACGTTCACGCCGAGTTCGCGAGCGATGATCGTCGCGAGGGTCGTCTTGCCGAGGCCGGGGGGCCCGTAGAGCAGGACGTGGTCGGCGGCCTCTCCCCTTGCCCGCGCCGCCGTCAGCAGGACCGCGAGGTTCGCCTTGACCTCGCGCTGGCCGATGTACTCGTCCAGGCTGCGCGGGCGGAGCGAGCTCTCCACGACGACATCGGCATCGTGGAGGTCCGCGGCGAGGATCCTGGAGACGTCGTCCGCCATCCCGGCGAGTCTACCAGCGTCGGGCTCGTTTCGTACAGATGTTCGACATCCTGTGGCGGCCCCTCGGCGCGTATTGGGCTACCGTGGCCCGAATGACCGCCCGTGAGCCGAGATGACCGCCGCGCTGTGGCTGGGGATCGAGATCTTCACGTTCGGCCTCGCCGTGCGGATCTGGGCATCCCGGCGCTTCACCGAGGCATACCGGGACCGCCACGGCGCCGGGCCGCTGCCGCGCGGCTGGCTCTGGACCGCCAGCGCGGACCGAGAGGTCGAGCGCTGGCGCAGGTACTCGCTCCTCGGCACGAGCTTCCTGTGGGTCGGTGCGATCGTGGCGATCCTCAACCCGGCGATGTGATCGCGACCTGACCATGCCCGTCCTCGCCATCGCCGCACTCGCCGTGGCCGCCGGGAGCGCGTTCACGATCTGGCTCATGGCCCGCCGGTTCGCGGCCCGCTACGCGGAGCTCCACCGGCGGATTCCACCGCCGTCGTGGATGTTCCGCGCGCAGTCCGACCCCGAGCTCGAGGCCCCGCGCCGCCGTGCCCTCGCGCTCCTCCCGGTCCTCGTGATCGCCGCGATCGTCTACGTCCTGAACGCGTAGCCCCGCCAGCGCGCCGTCAGTCGCGGGCGAGCACCCGGAGCGCGGCCTTGACGCGCTCCTCCAGCGAGGCGCCGACGCCGGCCATCCCGAGCCCGACGCGAGCCGCCTCGCGCGCCTCCGGCAGCGAGTAGCCGAGCGCCTGCAGCGCCCCGACCACGTCGCCCTCCGCGACCGGCTGCCCGCCGACGACGATCCCGCCCGCGGCGACGCCCGCGGCCGCGACCTTCTCCTTGAGCTCGAAGATGACCCGCTCAGCGAGCTTCTTGCCGATCCCGGGGATCGAGACGAGGACGGCCTGGTCCTGCTGCATGATCGCGAGCTGGAGCTCCGCGGTGGGCCGCGAGCCGACGATCGCCATCGCGACCTTCGGGCCGACACCGGTGACCGTGAGCAGCAGCCCGAAGAACCCCAGCTCCTCCGCCGTCCGGAAGCCGAACAGCTGCTGCGCGTCCTCGCGGACGACGTGATGGGTGAAGAGCTTCAGCCGCTGGCCCGGGCCCGCCGACGCCAGCACCGACGGCGCGACGTAGACCCGGTACCCGACGCCGCCGACCTCGAGGATCAGGGAGTCGAGGGCGACCGCGGAGACGACGCCGTCGAGCGAGGCGATCACGGCCGGCGGTGCCCGGGCCTACGCGCGGCCGGTCGAACGGAGGCGGGCGCGGCGCTCCGGCTCCTCGCGGGCGAGCGCCTCCTTCACGGCCCGTTCGTAGCTCCCCGCGGCGCCGTGGCCGTTGGCGCCGTTCCCGCGCCCGTTCGTCGGCATCGGGTCCACGGCGGCGCGATCCAGGACGGCCGAGCGCCGCTCGACCCCCGGCCGCTCGGCGTTCGCGCCCCAGATCGCGATCGCGAGCGCGTCGGCGGTGTCGTCGGGCTGCGGCGGCGCCGCCAGCGAGAGGCAGACCGCGACCATCCGCCCGACCTGATCCTTCTCGGCCCGGCCGTGGCCCGTGACTGCAACCTTCACCTCCGACGGCGTGGCCTCGCGCACGGGCACGTTCGCCTGGGCAGCCGCGAGCAGCACGACCCCTCGCGCCTGCCCGACCCCGAACGCCGTCTGGGCGTTCCGCGAGAAGAACAGCCGCTCGACCGCGACGATGTCCGGCTCGTGCGTCGACAGGAGCTCGTCGAGGAGCGTGTGGATGGCCAGGAGCCGCCGCGGGAGCGAGACGTCGGGCTTCGTGGTCAGGCAACCGGAATCGACCATCCGAAGGCGGCCGCTGCGGCTCTCGACGACACCCCACCCGAGCGCCGCCGTCCCCGGGTCGATCCCGAGAACGATCATCGGGCGGCCCGCCGCGGGGCCTGAGCCGCCCGCGGCACTAGCCCGCCACCTCGGCGAAGAGCTCCTCGGGGATGTCGAAGTTCGCGGTCACGCGCTGGACGTCATCGAGATCCTCGAGCGACTCGACGAGGCGGAGGTTCTGGCGCGCCCGCTGCTCGTCGACCTCGACCGTGTTCTTCGCGATCATCGCGCTCTCGGCCGACTCGACCGGCAGGCCCGCCGCCTCGAGCGCCTTGCGCACCCGCTCGAGGTCGGTGGGGCTGGTGTAGACCTCGACGATGTCGGGGCTCGACGTGTCGACGTCCTCGGCCCCCGCGTCGATTGCCGCCAACGCGACCTCGTCCGGATCGTTCCCGTTGGCCGAGATCGTGATCAGGCCGCGCGGCTCGAACTGCCATGCGACCGCGCCCGACCCGGCGAGCTGCCCGCCGGCTTTCGTGAACGTCGACCGGACCTCCGACGCCGTGCGGTTCCGGTTGTCCGTCGCCGCCTCGACGAGGATCGCCACGCCGCCTGGCCCGTAGCCCTCGTAGACGATCTCCTCGTACTGCTCGGCCTCGCCGCCGCCCGTCGCCCGCTCAATGGCCCGCTTGATGTTGTCCATCGGCATGTTCACGGAGCGGGCCTTCTCGACCGCGAGGCGCAGCCGGTAGTTGGCGTCCGGGTCAGGGCCGCCGGCCCGCGCGGCCACGATGATCTCGCGCGCGACCTTCGTGAAAAGCGCGCCGCGCTTGGCGTCGTTGGCGCCCTTCTGGCGCTTGATCGTCGACCATTTGGAGTGACCTGACATCGGCCGCGAGTATATCGAGCGGGCCCCTCCGACCGGCCCTCCACCGGTCTCGGACCGGCCTCCGACCGACCCCCCGGGCCCCGCGGTACGACCGTCGGGAGCGAGCACTATCATGGCCGGGCTCCGGTCTGCGGCAGCTCCCCACCCATCGAGTGAGGTCCTGAAGTCGCCCCATGACAACGAAGAGCCTCGACCTCCCCCACCTCCGGAGCGTCGTCCTGGCGGGCCACGCAGGTGCCGGCAAGACGACGCTCGGCGAACAGCTCCTCTTCAAGTCCGGCGCGGTCGGGCGCGTCGGCAAGGTCGATGACGGCACCTCGCACCTCGACTTCGAGCCCGAGGAGCAGAAGCGCAAGGAGTCGCTGAGCCTCGCCGTCGCGACCTTCGAGACCGATGGGACGCGCATCACGATCGTCGACACGCCCGGCTACCTGGACTTCGTCGCCGAGGTCATCTCCGGATTCCACGCGGCCGACGGCGCGATCATGGTCATGGACGCGACGGGCGGGGTCGAGGCCGGCCTGGAGCAGGCGGTCGCCCTCGGTCGGTCGACCAACACCGCGGCGTGCTTCTTCATCAACAAGTGCGACAAGGAGAACGCCGACCCGACGACCGCCCTCGACGCCCTGCGCTCGACCTTCGGCAACAAGATCGCGCCGCTCCAGCTGGCGATCGGCAAGGCTCATGACTTCCAGGGCTACGTCGACCTCGTCCACCGCAAGGCCTACGTGAACCAGGGCGGCAGGGAGGTCGAGACGGAGATCCCGGCCGACATGGCCGACGAGGTCGCGCGTCGCCGAGACCAGCTGCTGGAGGCCGCCGCGGAAGCCGACGACGAGGTCCTGATGAAGTACCTCGAGGGCGAGGAGGTCGCCGACGCCGAGCTCGAGGCCTGCCTCCGCAAGGGCGTCAAGGAGTCGATCCTCGCGCCGGTGCTCGTCGGCTCGTCCGCGAACGGCATCGGGCTGCAGGCGCTGCTCGACGCGATCGTCCGCTACCTGCCCTCGCCCGCCGACGAGGGGCCCGTCACCGCGAAGGACAAGAGCGGCAACGACGTCGAGGTCGCCCCGGACCCGGACGGCCCGCTCCTCGCCCGCGTCTTCAAGACCGCGGCGGACCCGTTCGTCGGGCGGCTGACGTACATCCGCGTGTTCTCCGGGACGCTCCACTCGCAGGGCCACGCCTGGAACGAGGCGCGCGGCCAGGAGGAACGTATCGGCCAGCTGCTGCTGCTCCACGGCAAGGAGCAGGAGCCGACGGGCGAGCTGAAGGCGGGCGAGATCGGGGCGGTCGCGAAGCTCGCGGTCACCTCGACCGGAGACACCCTGTCCTCGAAGGAGCAGCCGTTCACGCTCCCGCCGATCACCTTCCCCGAGCCGACGCTGATCATGGCCATCGAGCCGCAGACAAAGACCGACCTCGACAAGATGGGCCCCGCGCTCCAGCGGATGCTCGAGGAGGAGCCGGCGGCGCGCGTGGAGCGCAGCGAGACCGGCGAGCAGATCCTCAAGACCCTCGGCGAGGCCCAGGCGGCCGTGATCATCGAGCGCCTCAAGCGCAAGTTCGGCGCGTCGATCGTGACCAAGACCCCGAAGGTCCCGTACCGCGAGTCGATCCGCGGCAAGGCCAACGCCCACGGTCGCTACAAGAAGCAGACTGGCGGCCACGGCATGTTCGGCGACGTTTGGATCGAGATCGAGCCGAATCCGGGCGGCGGCGTCGAGTTTGCCGAGCGGATCGTCGGCGGCGCAGTGCCGCGCAACTTTTTCCCCGGCGTCGAGAAGGGCATCCGCGAGACGGCCGCCGAGGGCGTCATCGCCGGCTACCCGCTGTCCGACTTCAAGGCGACGCTCTACGACGGCTCCTACCACACCGTCGACTCGAACGAGCTGTCGTTCAAGATCGCCGCGTCGATGGCCCTCAAGGAGGGCGTCATGCAGGCCAAGCCGGTCCTGCTCGAGCCGATCATGAACGTTGAGATCCGGGTCCCCGAGGAGTTCATGGGCGAGGTCAACCGCGACCTCAACGGGCGCCGCGGCCGGGTGCTCGGGATGGACAGCCGCGACGGGCTGCAGGTCATCACGGCCCAGGTGCCGCAGTCGGAGCTCTTCACCTACGCGACGGAGCTCCGCTCCCTGACCGGGGGCCGCGGGACCTTCACCGCGACGCTCGACCGTTACGACGAGATGCCCGCGCACCTCGCCGAGAAGGTCATCGCCGAGCACAGGAAGGAGACGTCCGAAGCCGGCCACTGAGCCCGTTTCGGCCGCGTCCGGACCGCCACCGACCGCCCTCGATCGCCGACCTCCCTCGACGGACCTTCCACCGACCGGACCGGAGTCGCCGACATGCCCGCCCAGACGCCCGCCTCGATGGCCTCGCCGACGAAGCCCGCGTCATGGAGCTGGGAGGCGACCAGCGAGTCGGTCGCGGAGCGCTACGGCATCCCGGTCGAGCAGGTCGTCCGGTTCGACCAGAACACCTCCCCCGCCCCGCCGGAGCTCGTGCCGGCCCTCCTCGCCGAGGGCCGCTTCGAGGTCGCGCTGTCGGAGTACCCGCCGTCGGACTACCGGCGGCTGATCGAGGCAGCGTGCGACCGCTACGGCGTCGCGTTCGAGGAGGTGCTGGTGGGCGCGGGCGCGGACGAGTGCCTCGACCTGTCGTCGAAGGCGTTCCTCCCGCACGGCGGCACCGCGATCGTGCCCGTCCCGACGTACCCGATGTACGGCATCCTGACCGACCAGCGGCGCGCGTCGACGATCCGCGTCCCGCGGCGGACCATGGCCGAGGGGTTCGCGCTCGACGTCGAGGCGACCCGGGCCGCGGTCGCGGAGGCGGGGGCCGCCAGGCCCGACCCGACGCGCCCGGCCGTCGACCTCGTCTGGCTCTGCAACCCGAACAATCCCACCGCGACGCGCGAGCCGGACGGCACGATCGAGGCGCTGCTCGCGGCGCTCCGCGCGGACGCCGAGGCGGCCGGGCGGCCGCTCCCGACGGTGCTCCTCGACGAGGCCTACGTCGAGTTCGGGAGCGGGAGCCTCCTCGCCCTCCGCCACGTCTACCCACGCCTGGTGGTGCTGCGGACGCTCAGCAAGGCCTACGGCATCGCCGGCCTGCGAGTCGGGTTTGCGATCGCGCTGCCCGACGTGATCGAGGAGATCGCCGTCTACCGGCCCCCGGGCTCCGTGTCCGTCGTCTCGGTGGACGTGGGCGCGGCGCTGCTCCGCGACCCGCACGTGGTGGCCGACCGCGTCGCGACCATCACGGCCGAGCGTGACCGGTTCATTGCCGCCCTCCGCGAGGCCGGCTGGGATGCCAGGGACTCCGTGACGAACTTCGTTCTCGTGAAGCTCGCCTCGCCGGAGGCCGCCGACATCGTGGCCGAGGGCCTCCTCTCGCGCGGCCTCATCCCGCGGACCTTCCCGTCCGGCCACCCGCTCGACCACTGCGTCCGCCTGACGGTCCGCAACCGCGAGCAGAACGACCGCCTCGTCGCGGCTGCCCGGGAGATCGGCTCGGGCAGCTGAGTTTCAGCGGCGCACACCCGTCGCACGGCACCGATCCGCGCCCCTGCCCATCGCAGACCGCTCCATGCATCTCCGGGGTCAGGGCGCAGGCGCGGACCCCGGACCCAGGCGCGACCCCGCACACACGCGGCACGCGACGGCGGCGGAACGAGCAGCGGCCCTAGCGAGCCAGGCGACCGATCTGGCGGCGACGCTTGCCGATGCGCACGTCCCACCACTCGCCGGCGATCGGCTCGGGGAGCGGCGCGTTCGGGTCCGTGAGCTGTGTCCCGTTGATCGTCAGGCCGCCGTTCTGGATCAGGCGCCGCGCCTCGCCGCGTGACGGCACGACGCCCGCGTCCGCGAGCGCCGCCGCGGCCGTCAGCCCGTCCGCCGGCGTCACCTGGAACCCTCGCGTGCCCGCGTGGAGGCGCGCGAGCACGGCCGGGTCGTGCAGCGGCTCCGGCCCGAAGAGCGCCGCGGAATCCGCCTCGGCCTGTTCCGCCGCGGCCGGCCCGTGCACCCGAGCCGTGATGTCTCGGGCCAGCGTCCGCTGCGCCTCGCGCCTCTCCGGTGCGGAGGCCACGGCCTCGTCCAACGCGAGGATCTCCTCGGGCGAGAACGTCGTGAACCACCGCAGATACGTGCCCACGTCCCGGTCGTCGGTGTTCAGCCAGTGCTGGTAGAAGGCGTACGCCGTCGTCCCGTCCGCGTGGAGCCACACGGACTCCCCGCTCTCCGACTTGCCGAACTTGGCCCCGGACGGCATCAGCAGCAGGGGGTACGCGAGCGCGTATGCGAGCGGCGCCCCGTCCTCGCGCGGGGGCGTCGTGCGTCGGATCAGCTCCAGCCCCGCGGTGATGTTGCCCCACTGGTCCGCGCCGCCCATCTGGAGCTCGCAGCCGTACGTCCGGAAGAGGTGCTGGTAGTCGAATGCCTGGATCAGCATGTAGCTGAACTCGGTGAACGACAGGCCGCGATCCAGGCGGGTCTGCACCGAGTCCTTCGAGAGCATGTACGGGATCGTGAAGTGCTTCCCGACGTCGCGGAGGAACTCCAGCAATTTGATCGGCTCGAGCCAATGAGCGTTGTTCTCCAGGATCGCGCCGTTCGGGCCGTCGAAGTCGAGGAAGCGCTCGAGCTGCGGCCGAACCGACGCCGCGTTCGCCTCGAGCTCCTCGAAGGACAGCAGGTTCCGCTCGCTCGACCGCCCGGACGGGTCGCCGACCATGCCCGTCCCGCCGCCCACCAGAGCGATCGGGCGGCCGCCGCGGCGCTGGAGCCGGATCAGGCCGAAGATCGGGACCAGGTGGCCGACGTGGAGCCACGGGCCCGTCGGGTCGAACCCGATGTAGGCCGTGATCGGCTGACTCGAGGCCAGCCGCGCCTCGAGGCCCTCCGACGCGTCGTGGAACTGCCCGCGCCACCGGAGCTCGGGAATGAGCCCGGCAAGGCCCGGTTCAAAGGTCGGCGGGAGCGCGCCGGCGGCGCCAACCGGGGTCGCGGCCGCGTCGCCGAGCGTCACAGGACCGGGACGAGGGCCGTCGTCAGCGCGACCCGATGGGGGGAAAGGGCCCTCACGGGGCCTATGGTATCGTCGCCGCCGCATGCAGACAGCCCTCCAGAGGCGTCAGCGGCACCGCCGGAACGGCGCCGCGAGGCGCGGACGAGGCGGTGGCGCCGCTCGACGCGCAGCGCTCGCCATCCCACTGATCCTGTTCTCGAGCTTCCTCGTTCTCGGCGGGGTCGGCTTCGTCGGCGCGGTCAGCGCCTACTCCTTCTACGCCCGCGACCTGCCCGACCCGGAGCAGCTGTTCAATGACATCGAGTTCGAGCAGCCCTCGATCGTCTACGACCGCACGGGCACCGTTGAGCTTGCCCGCTTCGGCGTCCTCCGCCGCGAGCTTGTCGAGTTCGAGGACATCCCGGAGGAGCTGATCGACGCGACGACCGCGGTCGAGGACCAGGACTTCTGGACGAACCCCGGGTTCGACATCGGGGCGATCGTCGCGGCCGGCCTCGACACCCTCGCCGGTCGCCCGCGCGGCGCCTCGACGATTACCCAGCAGCTCGTCCGCAACGAGCTCCTGCCCGCCTGGGCCTTCGAGGGCACGGTCTACGACCGCAAGATCCGCGAGATCATCCAGTCGATCCGCCTCACCGAGGCCTTCCCCGGCGAGCAGGGCAAGAAGGACATCATCGAGGCCTACCTCAACTCGAACTTCTACGGCAACCAGAGCTACGGCGTGAAGGCCGCCTCGTTCGGCTACTTCGGCGTCGACCTCGACCAGTTGACCCTCGCCCAGTACGCGGTTCTCGCCGCGATCCCGCAGTCGCCGACGAAGTTCGACCTGATGCGCAACGCGATCCGCGAGTGCGGCGTGGAGGTCGAGGAGGGGGCCGACTGCCCCGCGGCCGAGGTCACGCTGGTGGTCCCGGAGGACAGCGAGATCGTCAAACGCCGGAACTACGTCCTCGACCAGATGAAGACGCACAGCGTCCTCTCCCGCCACAAGTACACCGAGGCCGATTACGAGGCGGCCAAGCGGGAGCCGCTGATCCTCACGCCGCAGCAGGCCCCGCAGTGGAAGGCGCCCCACTTCGTCTGGAAGGTCCGCGAGCAGCTTGCCTCGCTCCTCTGCGGCCCCGAGAACGTCGAGACCTGCCAGGCCGTCGACACCGGCGGCTACAAGATCATCACCAGCCTCGACTGGAAGATGCAGCAGACGGTCGAGAAGTGGCTGTACGCCTCGACCCGCGTCACCCACCTCGAGAAGCCCAACCCGGTCTGGGAGCGGATCGGCATCCCGAAGTCCGAGTTCGGCTGGCTCCGCAACCTGCGCGGCGCGAACATCCACAACGGCGCGGCGGCGGTCATGGACTACCGGACGGGCGAGATCCTCGCGTACGGCGGCAGCGGCGGCTACTACCTCGACTCGACGGAGAAGTTCCAGGCCGAGTTCGACGTCCTCTCGAACGGCCCCGGGCGGCAGCTCGGCTCGGCGATCAAGCCACTGGTCTACATCGTCGGCATCGATGACCACACGCTCACCGCCTCGACGATGTTCATGGATGTCGTCACCGACTTCGGCTCGCGGGCCAGCGGCGGATCCTTCCTCCCGACCCAGGCCGACGGCCTCGAGCGCGGCCCCGTCCGGTTGCGCCCGGCGCTGCAGTTCTCGTTCAACATCCCGGCGATCAAGGCCGGCCTGACCGTCGGGCTCGAGCGCGAGTTCAACCGCTGGAAGGAATTCGGGCTGACCTACCCACCGGGTGCGATCCCGGTCGTGTCGCAGTCGGTGGGCTCGATCGAGACCCATCCGATCGAGCTGCTCGGGGCCTACGCGATGATCGCCAACGGCGGGGTGAAGATGGACCGCCGGATGATCCTCGAGGTCCAGGACCGCAACGGCGAGCGCGTCTTCCCGACCTCGGACGCGAAGCCGGTCGGCCAGCGCCTCGTGTCGCCGCAGGCGGCGTACATCATCACGGACATCCTGGCCGGCAACACGAACAAGTCGATCAACCCGATCTGGGGCCAGTGGCAGGTCATCGAGAAGACCGACGACGGCAACGTCCGCAGGCCGGCCGCGTACAAGACGGGCACGACCAATGACCGGAAGGACACCACCGCGTTCGGCTACCTGGCGCCGCCGGAGGACCCGAACGCGCCGGCGCTCGCCGTCGGCGTGTGGATGGGCAATTCCGACAACACGCCCAACACGGACGCGCTGTCGTTGGCGTCCTCCGCGCCGCTGTGGTCCAGAATCATGACCGAGATCAGCCAGGACCTGCCGATCGCGCGCTTCCAGGACAGCCGGCCGGACGGGCTCGTCGAGGTCGAGGTCGACGCGTTCACCGGGATGCTGCCCGATCCCGGCACGGTGTCGACGGTCAAGGAGATCTTCATCAAGGGCACCGAGCCGACGCGCCGCAGCGACCTGCACGTCGAGGTCCAGATCGACGCGGCCACGGGTCGCCTGTGGCAGGACGGCTGCACCGGACCGATGGTCACCGAGACCTTCCTCGACTTCAGCAGGGCCGAGCCGCTGTTCCCGGAGTGGCAGCGCTACACGCAGAACTGGGCCGAACGCGCGGCCCGGGGCGTCGGCGTCCGCGGCGGCCCGAAGGGCACCCGGACGATGTACTTCTACAACCTGAGCTTCCACCCGTTCGGGGCCAGCTGGGGCGGCAAGTTCAAGCCGACCGAGGTCTGCGCGCCGCTCGTGCCATGTCCGCCGCCGTTCGATCCACCGACGCCCGAGCCGTCCGTCGTCCAGCCGTGCTTCACGCCGGAGCCGACCGAGGAGCCGACCGAGACGCACCCCGGCAACGGCCCGCCGACGAAGGAGCCCAACCCGACGCCCACGCCGACTCGCGGCGGCGGCGGCAACAAGACCCCGCAACCGACAATCTCGCCGACCGACAACGAGACCGACACGCCGGCGCAGGCCGGGATCATGCTGGTGGCGATCGCGCCACTGCTGCTCCCGCTGGTGACGCTGCTGTTCGGACGTGTCCTGGCCCTGACGGGCCTGGGGCTCAGGCCAGCTCGACCACCGTCACGCCGTCGCCCCCCTCCCCGCGCTCGCCCGCCCGGACCTTCCTGACGAGCGGGTGCGCGCCCGAGTCGGCGCGCACTGCGTCCCGCAGGGCGCCGGTTCCGAGGCCGTGGATGACCGTGACCTGGGACAGGCCGGCGAGCGACGCGTCCTCGAGGTAGCGGTCCAGCGCCGCGAGCGCCTCCTCGACGCGCGCGCCGCGCAGGTCCAGCTGCATCGGGACGGTCCGGGCGCGCTGGAGCCGGATCTGCTCGACGTTCGTGCCGGCGACGCCCTTCACGGGCCCGCCACGGCGCCCATCGCCCGCGACGTCGTCGTTCGCCGCGCCGGCCGCGCCGGCCGGGACGCGCTCGAGGTCGGCGAGGTCGGCGCTGACGCGGAGAGACCCGGCCTCGAGGGTCGCCCGCCTCCTGGCGCGGTCCAGCTCCGCGATGCGCCCGGTCCAGCCGCCGGACACGCTGCGGGCGTGGTCGCCCACGCGCCACGCGGCCGGCGCTTGCGCGCCCT
>DATLYV010000130.1:0-12001 GCA_035574535.1 Binatia bacterium | reverse complement strand
CGGCCGCCGCGCCGTCGCCGGCGCCCGCCGCCAGGGCCGCCAGCCGCAGGTCGAGCGCGCGCGCGGCGCACAGCAGCTCGATCGCGACGATCTTCTCGACGTGCTCGAGCACCTGGCGCGCCTGGCGGCCCGCGATCGGTCCCATGGAGACGTGGTCCTCCTGGTTGGCGCTGGTTGGGATCGAGTCGGCCGAGGCCGGGTGCGCGAGGACCTTGTTCTCGGAGGCCAGGGCCGCGGCGGTGTACTGGAGCAGCATCAGCCCGGCGGCCAGCCCCGTGTCCTCGCCGAGGAAGGCCGGGAGCTGCTCGTTGAGGTGCGGGTCCTGGAGCAGGGCGATCCGCCGCTCGGCGATCGAGCCGAGCTCGGCCAGGGCGAGCTTCGCGAAGTCGAGCGCGAGCGCGATCGGCTCGCCGTGGAAGTTGCCGCCGGAGACCACCCGGCCGCCGCCGGTCGCGAGCGGGTCGCCCTCGACCACCCCGCCAGAGGGGAAGATCAGCGGGTTGTCCGTGGCCGCGTTCATCTCGATCGCGAGCACCCGCTCGAGGTGCCCGAGCGCGTCGCGCACCGCGCCGTGGACCTGCGGGACGCAGCGCAGCGAGTACGGGTCCTGGACCTTGTGCAGCGAGCCGTGATGAGCCCGCTGCACCTCGCTGTCCCGGAGAAGCCAGCGCAGCTCCGCGGCGACGGCGAGCTGGCCGGGATGGGGCCGCGCCCGGTGGTAGGCCGCGGCGAACGCGACGTCCGTGCCCAGCAGCGCCTCGACCGACATCGCCGCCGCGACGCTGGCCGCGGCGCAGAGCCGCCGCGCGTCTGCGAGCAGCAGCGCCCCCAGCGCCGTCATCAGCTGCGTGCCGTTGAGGACCGCGAGCCCCTCCTTCGCCCCGAGCCGCAGCGGCTCCAGGTTCGTCTCGCGCAGGGCGATCAGCGCCGGCACGACCTGCCCGTTGAGCTCCACGTGCCCCCGTCCGATCAGCGGCAGCCCGAGGTGCGCCAGCGGCGCCAGGTCGCCGGACGCGCCGACGGACCCCTGCGCCGGCACGACCGGGTGGATTCCCAGCCGCAGGAAGTCCAGGAGCCGCTCGGCGACGATCGGCCTCGCGCCGGAGTACCCGAGGGCCAGCGTGTTCGCCCGGAGCAGCAGCATCGCCCGGACCACGTCGCGCGGGAGCGGCTCGCCCACGCCCGCGGCGTGCGAGACGAAGAGGTTCTCCTGGAGCCGTTCTGCGTCCTCGCGGTCGATCAACCGGTCCGCCAGCGCCCCGACCCCCGTCGTGACCCCGTACACGACCTCGCCGTCGGCGACGAGTGTCTCGACGACGGCCCGCGAGCGCTCCATCCGCGCCCGGGCCTCGCGATCCAGCACGGCCTCGGCGCCGTGCCGCGCGACGGCCTCGACCTGCTCGACGGTGAGGTCGGCGCCGGTCAGGACGACTCGCTCGACGACTGGCTCCACGTCGCGCTCCACGGTCACCCCGGCAGGATAGTGCGCACCCCCGCGGCTATCCTGCCGCCAGTGTTCGACTTCCTGAACGGCCCGGTGCGCCAGCTCGTCACCGACATGTACGAGGTCGTCGGGTACGTCGGGGTCGCGATCTGGGTCGCGATCGAGTCCGTGATCATCCCGATCCCCTCCGAGCTCATCTTGCCCTTCGCGGGCTTCCTGGTCGGCGAGGGGACGGCGATCGAGCCGCTCACGGGCCAGCCCTGGAGCCTGCCCCTGGTCGTGATCGCCGGGACGCTCGGCGCGACGGGCGGCGGGCTCGTCGCCTACGCGATCGGGTACTGGGGCGGCCGCCCGATCATCGCCCGCTGGGGCCGGATCCTCGGCGTGACGATGGAGGACCTCGACCGCATGGAGGCCTTCTTCGCGAAGTACGGGCCCGCGGCGGCCCTGGTCGGCCGGCTCATCCCGGTCGTCCGGTCGCTCGTCTCGTTCGGGGCGGGCGTCGGGAAGATGCCGATCGTGCCGTTCACGGTCTACACGTTCCTCGGGTCGCTGCCGTTCACGTTCCTGCTGGTCTTCGTCGGGCAGCAGCTGGGCGCCAACTGGGAGGCGATCGGCGCCGTCCTGAAGCAGTTCGAGTACGTGATCCTCGGGATCCTGATCGTGATCGCGCTCGTCTTCCTGTACGTCCGGCTCGTCCGCCCGCGCCGCCGCGCGGCAGCCCGGCCCCCCGGCTGACCGGAACCTACGCCGCGGGGGCGCGCCGCCGCTGCTCCCCGGGCGGGATCCGTCGGCGGAAGCCGGCCCAGAGTGCGAGGTCGTAGACGATCTTCAGGCCGCCGGCCAGGAAGAACGGCACGGCGGCGAGGGCCGGCACGGCGAAGAGCGGCGCGGCGATCAGCGGCGACAGCGCCGCGCCCGTGGTACGCGCAACGCCGGTGATCCCCGCCGCGGCGGATCGCTCGTCCGGGTCGACGATCGAGACCGTGTAGCTCTGGCGCGCCGGCACGTCCATCTGGCTGATGCTGAACCGCGCCAGCAGCACGAGGACCGCCAGCTCGACGGTCGGCATGAGGGGCACCAGCATCAACAGCACGTTCGAGGGCAGGTGCGTGAAGACCATCGTGTTGATGAGCCCGATCCGGGCGGCGATGCGCGCGGCCGCGAGCGCCGACACCGCCGCGAGGATGTTGGCCCCGAAGAAGATCGCGCCGAGGACCGGCTCGGGCGTGGCGAAGCGCTCGTGGAACCAGAACGCCACGAGGCTCTGCACGATCAGCCCGCCGCCGAAGGCATCGAGCGCGAATAGCGCGGCGAGCCGCGCGACGACGCCCTGCGATCGATGCAGCCCGAGGCGCCGTGCCACGGACGTGTCGACCGGCGGGACCTCGACCTTCGGCGACACCAGGCGGACGATCGGCACGAGCGCGAGACCCGCCACGGCGTAGCCGAGCAGGATCGCCCGGTAGGCATCGATCGCCGGCCAGCCGGCGTCCTGCAGCGCGCCCGCGACGACCCCTGCGACGAGCGCGCCCGTCGCGGTCGCCATCGAGCCGACGAGGTTGTACCAGGCGTAGGTGCCGGTCCGGCGGTCGGCCGGCGTGACCTCGGTGAGCGAGGCCTGCTCGATGGGCAGGAACGGCCCGACCTCGGCGCCCGATGGGCTGAGCACCCCGATCGTCGCCGCGACGAGCAGGACGACGAAGCCGCTGCTGCCCGCGAAGACCACACCGGCGCCCGCGAGCAGCACGGCACCGAGGATGAGCGTCCGGCGTCGACCGATTCGGTCGGCGTGGGTCGTCAGGAAGAGGCTGATGAGGGTGTCGCCGACGAGGGTCAGCGTCAGCAGGACGCCGATCTCGCCGGGCGCGAGGCCGGCCTCGGCGAGGTAGAGAACGAGGATCACGCCGAGGGCACCGTAGCCGAACATGCGCACGGCCCGCGCCAGGAAGAGCAGGCGGGCGTCCCGGCTCACGGCGCGAGTGTAGGATGGGCCCGATGTCCGACCCGCCAGCCGCTCACGCCGACCCGCACGCCGCCGACGGCATGGTCGGCGAGCACGGCCAGCCCACCGACCAGGGCGACGGTCACGGCCACGACGACCACGCCCACGGCGCCGAGGCGCTCGGCCCGATCGACGTCCCGGCCTGGGGTGCGGCGATCCTCGGGATCGTGCTGGGGCTGATCGTCGTCGGCGCGCTGCTCCTCGCCACGACCTAGCGGGCTCGCCGCTAGAACAGCCCGACAATCTCCCCATCGGGGTCGAGGTCGATGTTCTCCCCGCCCGGCTTCGAGGGCAGGCCCGGCATCGTCCGCATCTCGCCGGCGAGCGGCGTCACGAACCCCGCGCCCGCGGAGAGCCGGACCTCGCGGATCGGGACGCGGAAGCCCGTCGGGCGGCCCTTGAGCCCGCCGTCGTGGCTCAGGGAGTACTGCGTCTTGGCCATGCAGATCGGCAGCCTCCCGAAGCCGAGCTGCTCGTACTGGGCGAGCTGCTTCGCGGCCGCCGGGCTGAGGTCGACCCCGTCCGCGCCGTAGACCTGCGTCGCGATCGCCTCGATCTTCGAGGTCAGCGGCGCGTCGTCCGGGTAGAGGAGCCTGAAGTTCGGGGCGCCCTCCGCGGCGGCGGCCCAGACGGCCTCGGCGAGGTCGATCGCGCCCTCGCCGCCCTTCGCCCAGTGGTTCGCGACGACGGCGGCTCTTGCGCCCGCCGCCATCGAGACGGCCCGCACCGCCTCGACCTCGGCCGGCGTGTCCGTCGGGAAGGCGTTGATCGCGACGACGACCGGGACGTTGTAGAGCCGGACGTTCTCGATCTGCTTCGCGAGGTTCTCGCAGCCCTTCGTGACGGCGGCGACGTTCTCGGCGAGGAGCGCCGGGTCGAGCGGCTTCCCGGCGACGATCTTCCCGACGCCGCCGTGCATCTTGAGGGCCCGGATCGTGGCCACGACGACCGCCGCGTCGGGGCGCAGGCCCGACGCCCGGCACTTGATGTCGAAGAACTTCTCGGCGCCCATGTCGGCGCCGAAGCCGGCCTCGGTGCAGACGATCTCGTTCGTGGCGAGGGCGATCCGGTCGGCCAGGACGGAGTTGTTGCCGTGGGCGATGTTCGCGAACGGGCCGCAGTGGACGAAGGCCGGCCCGCCCTCGAGCGTCTGGAGGAGGTTCGGCTTGATCGCGTCGGTCAGGAGCGCGGCCATCGCGCCGGCGACGTTGAGGTCCTCGGCGGTGATCGGCCGGCCGTCGCGGGTCGTCGCCAGGACGATGCGCCCGAGCCGCGCCCGCAGGTCCTTCAGGTCGGAGGCAAGCGCGAGCACCGCCATCACCTCCGAGGCGACCGTGATCACGAACTCGGTCTCGCGCGGGTAGCCGTTCTCGCGCCCCCCGAGGCCCACCACGACGCGGCGGAGTGACCGGTCGCTGATATCGACGACCCGAGGCCAGAGCACGTTCAGCGGGTCGATCCCGAGGGCGTTGCCGTGGTGGACGTGGTTGTCGATGAACGCGGCCGCGAGGTTGTGGGCCGCGCCGATCGCGTGGACGTCGCCGGTCAGGTGGAGGTTGAAGTCCTCCATCGGGATGACCTGGCTCCAGCCGCCGCCCGCGGCGCCGCCCTTGATGCCGAAGACCGGCCCGAGGCTCGGCTGGCGGATGCAGACCGCGGCCTTGCGCCCGATCCGGTTGAGCCCCTGCGCCAGCCCGACCGTCGTCGTCGACTTCCCCTCGCCGAGTGGCGTCGGCGAAATGGCCGTCACGAGGACGTACTTGCCGCGGGGGTGTTCGGCCTCGAGGCGCTCGATCGCGGCGAGGGTGATCTTGGCCTTCGTGTTGCCGTAGGGCTCGATCTCGTCGTCGCGGAGCCCCAGCTCCCGCGCGACGTCGACGATGGGCCGCGGCTTGACCGATCGCGCGATCTCCAGGTCCGACTGCGGCGTCGTCATCGTCGTCATGCGTCTCGATCCCTCCGGTTCGCGGTTACAGCTGCCCTACCGCTGCGCGGCGGCAGTGTGCTCGGCTCACGTCTTCGCGGTCCCGGCCCCCTCGGCCGCGACCTCCGCCTCGCGCCGCGCCTGGTCCTGCCGCTGCGCCGCCCGAACCAGGTGGCTCAGCAGCAGCGCGTTCGTCAGCGGCCCGACGCCGCCCGGCACGGGCGTGATCGCCCCGGCGACCCGCGCGGCGGATTCGAAGTCGACGTCGCCGACGATCCGGCCATCGACGACGTTGATCCCGACGTCGATGACCACCGCGCCGGGCTTGAGCATGGCACCCGTGACGAGGCCGGGCTTGCCCGCCGCGACGACCACGACGTGGGCCTGCGCGACCTTCGAGGCGAGGTCACGGGTCTTCGAATGGCAGACCGTGACGGTCGCATTCTCCTTGGTGAGCATGAATGCCAGCGGCATCCCGACGACCGGCGACCGCCCGACCACGACCGCGTCCGCGCCCGCCAGCTCGACCCCCGACCGGTGGACCATCTCGAGCGCCGCGTGTGCCGTCGCCGGAATGAAGCCCTCGTAGCCGAGGCGCAGGAGGCCGGCGTTGAGCGGGTGGATGCCGTCGATGTCCTTGAGCGGGTCGATCGCGTCGACGACGGTCCGCAGGCGAACGCCCGCTGGGAGCGGCATCTGCACGATGATCCCGTTGACGCTCGGGTCGGCGTTCAGGGTGTGGATGGCCTGGGCCAGCTCGACCTCCTGGTCCGCCGCTCCGATCCCGGGCACATCGATGAAGGAGCCCTCGATCCCGACCTGGGCGCAGGCCTTGAGGATCCGCTCGAGGTAGACCATGGACGGCGCGCTGCGCCCGCAGACCACGACCGCGAGGCCCGGCGGGTGCCCGTGCTCCGTCGCGTACGCAGCGACGTCGCGCGTGACGCGCTCCCGGATCTCCCTCGCAAACGGCGCGCCCTCGAGGAGTCGCGCGCGGTGCGAGTCGGCGGCGGAGGGGGCGACGGTCAAGCCCTGACCTCGGGGAGCGTCTCGAGGGGTGGCCGCCGATCGCCGCTCGAGACCACGCCGAGGACCCGGTTCTTGAGCTCGGCGATGTCGGTCAGCAGCGCCTCGACCCGGGTCTTCGCTTCGCGGGTCCAGTCGTCCTCCCCGATCAGCGGGAGGTTCACGAGGACGTTTTCCGCGGCCCCGTTGCCCGCGGCCTCAGCGAGGAGCGACGCGACGCGGAGGTCCGACGCGGCATTGACGTTCGAGCGGCCGGCCAACGCGTCCGCCAGGACGAGCACGTCGTGGCACAGCTCGACGCACCGCAGCGGGACCTCCGCGGCGACCCGCGCCGTGGCCTTGACCTGCTGGTCACGGTACGCCCTGTCCTCGTCGGCCTCGCGCGGCAGCTTGAGCGCCACGGCGCAGGCGGCGTACGCGGCCGCGTCCTCGTCCGCGACGTCCAGCAGCGCCCGCTCGAGCCGGTGCGCGGCCGGGATCGCCAGCTCGTAGAGCGCGGCGTGCTCCGCGTACTTCGGCCGGCCCTGCGACAGGCGCCCGACCATCGCGACGAGCGAGGCTGCGAGCGACGCGGCAACGGCCGAGGCGCTCCCGCCACCCGGCACCGGGTCGGACGACGCGAGTCGCTCGCCGAACGCCGCGAGGGTCAGATCACGGAACGATTCGTCGCGAATGGGCGATTCCACGCGCCCAGTATGGCGCCGGAACGGGCTGGCCCGGAGGCCGCGCGGTACCGACGCGCAACCTCCGGGCCATCGAATCGCCACCAGCCAGGGTCCCAGGGCACGGGGACCGTGCGGTCCGGTGGATGGTTCCGCGGGGGTCCTTGCCGGGTCGGCCAGGAACCCCCGCGGGTATCTTGTGCCGTCGGGCCGCCGCACCTACCCGGCGGCTCAGGCGTCGACGGTCTGGTCAGCGGCTCAGGCCGCCTTCGACTCCACCCCTTCGACGGTCCAGCGGCGGGAGCGATGCCGGAAGGCGAGCTGGAGGCGCGCGCCGATCGTCTCGACCTCGAACAGCGTTCGCGGCCCGGTGACGATCGGGAACGCCGCGCTCTCGTCGCGCACGCCAACGATCTCCAGGACGGGCAATCGTCGGCCGTTGAGGGTGACCTCGCGCGGCCGACCATCGAACCAGTCGGCTCGAACCCTGACCTCGACCGGTTCGACTCGGACCATCGCCATCTTCGCGGCTCCTTTCGGGGGCGCTATGCGAGCTCCGGTCACCGGGCACTGGTGCCGTGAACGCCTGTTCGATTTCGACGTCAGCCTAGGTCGAACGGGTGTTCGATGTCAAGCCCTTCGACGTCGTCGAACCGATCCTCCGATGGCGCCGTGCCAGCTTGTCTGTCACGACCCGCGGACGCGCCGGCAGACCCGCCGCCGGCACCCCCTGGCCGCCGTTTCCGACCCGACCTCGTCACGTCCTCGGCCAGGTCGCCGCGATGCTCGACCGAGCTCCCGAAGTCGCGCTCGAACGGCGCCGGGATCCCGGTCCGGAGCAGCCGTGCCCGCGTCACGGCGCGCGTCCCGAACCGCTCCCTGAGCTCGTCGGCCGCCTCGATCGCCCGGCGCCGGCGCTCGTCCTCCGCCTCGAACAGCCCGAGCTGCTGGCGCGCCCCGAACCCCGACGCCGCGACCCCCAGCAGCCGGATCTTCTTGCCGCGCGTCTCCGGCCGCGCCAGCTCGAGCGCCATCCGCCAGATCGGCTCGGTCATGTCCGTCGGCTCGGGCAGGCCGCGCTGGCGCGTGATGGTGGTGAAGGCCGTGTCGCGGATCTTGACCGTGACCGTTCCGGCCTTGAGCCCGGCGTGGCGCAGTCGACCCGACACGCCCTCCGACATCGCCAGGAGCGTCCGCTCGAGCACCTCCGGGTCGGACGTGTCCTCGTCGAACGTCATCTCGTGGCTGACCGATTTCGCCGCGTCGGGATCGTCGACGGGGTCGGGGTCAATGCCGTGCGCGCGGTCGACCAGCGCTGCCCCGTGCTTTCCGAACCGCCGGACGAGGGCCGATCGATCGAGTCGCTGGAGGTCCCCGATCGTCGCGACGCCGAAGTCGCGCAGCGCCGCGGCGGTCGATTCGCCGACCCCCCACAGTCGACCGATCGGCAGGGGCGCCAGGAACTCGCGCTCCGTCCCCTGCTCGACCACGACGAGGCCGTCCGGCTTCCGAAGGTCGCTGGCGATCTTCGCGACGAGCTTCGTCGCCGCGACCCCGACCGACGCGGTGAGCTGCTGCTCGTCACGGATCGCGGCCTTGATCCGGCGCGCGATCGCCTCGCCGTCGCCGAACAGCGCCCGCGAACCCGTGACGTCGAGAAAGGCCTCGTCGATCGAGATCGGCTCGACCAGCGGCGTGAACCGCCGCAGGATCCGCATGACCTCCCGGCTCGCCGCCTGGTACGCCGCGCCGCGGACCGGCACGAAGATGCAGTCGGGGCAGAGCCGCTTGGCCGTCCTGATCGGCATCGCGGACCGGACCCCGAACTTCCGGGCCTCGTACGAGGCCGCGCTCACGACCCCGCGATCGTTCGTCCCACCCATCCCCACCGCGAGCGGCCTGCCGCGCCACTCCGGGTGGTCGCGCTGCTCGACGGCGGCGAAGAACGCGTCGAGGTCGACGTGGAGGATCGTCCGAGCGCCGGTGGCCGCGGTCACGCGGCCATTGTCGACCTCGGTGTGCCAGCTCGACTGTCAGTCCGCGGAGGCAGATGGCGGCGGGTCGGAGCAGGTGTGCCTGCCAAGGCGCCGACGAGCCCTGAGCTACCCCTTCGGTTCGACGACCACCGTGACCTCCGGCGTCATGCCGGAGTAGACCTTCACCGCGACCTTGTACGTGCCCAGGGACTTGAGGGGCTCCTCGAGCTCGATCTTGTGCCGATCGACCTCGATCCCCCGCCGCCCGAGCGCCTCGGCGATCTCCTTGGCCGTGATCGAGCCATAGAGCTTGCCGCCCTCGCCGACCTTGACGCCCATCGTGAGCGTGGTCGAGGAGATGCGGTTGGCCGTGATCTCGGCCTCCGCGCGCTCCTTGGCGCGCTTCTCCTCGCGCGACGCGATGTCGTGCTGCCAAGCGCGGAACGCGCCGCCGGCGGCCGGGACCGCGAGCTTGCGCGGGATCAGGAAGTTCGTGGCGAAGCCGTCGGCGACCGTCTTCATCTCCCCGGCCTTGCCGAGCTTGTCGACGTCCTTCGTCAGGATGACCTTCACGTGCTTTTCGACTACCTCCGAGGGGCGCGGACGAGGCGCCTGATGATGATTCGCGCCTCAGGCGCGCTCGAGCCAGCCGCGCAGGCGCGGCTGCAGCCCGGATTGGGCAACGGCGTCGGCCGCGGTGCGGACCACGCCGGGGATGCGGCGAACGGTTCGCCGAATCGGACCTGGGATGAAGCGTCGCACGCGGGCGACGTCCTCATCGTAGGCGGCCCGGGGAATCCCGGCCTCGTCGAGCTTCTCGGCGAGGAGGTCCTCATCGAGGCCGTCGAGGAACAGCTCGATCGCCAGGGCCACCACGACCAGGTCGTCGAGCTGGCCGAGGAGCGGCATCCGGTCCGGCACGATGTCCCGCCCGAGCGCGATGTACCCGACCGCGGCGCCCAACATCGCCTTCCGCGACAGTGGCGTCCGCTGGTCCTTCAGCAGCGACCAGAGCAGCCGGGCGTAGAGCGGCGCCCGCGAGGCCAGCGGCATGAGCGCCGCGGCCGCGATCATGCGCCGCACGCCGGGGCTGCGGCCGCGCCGGCCCTGCTTGTCGACCCGGGAATCGTCTCGCGCCATGGGCGGCGAATCCTACCAGCGGCCGTCCGATGCGCTGAGCGTGGCCCGCGATCGCCTTGACATCGAACGTTCGTTCGGTATGCTAGGTGACGCCCATGCCCCGAAGGAGCCGCGAGTGACGCGACACGACGCAGACCGAAAGCTGAAGATCCTCCACTACATCGCCGGCACGCTCCGGGCACGGGGCTATCCCCCATCGGTCCGCGAGATCGCCGGCGCCGTCGGCCTCAGCTCGACGTCGGCCGTCCACCACCACCTCCAGATGCTCGAGCGGGAGGGCTACCTGGAGCGCGGCGCCGCGCAGTCGCGAGCGATCCGCCTCACGCCGACGGCGGCCCTGCAGCTGGGCCTGACGCACGAGCTCGTGCCGCAGTCCGGCACCTCGGAGTCGTACGTCCTGCCGATCGTCGGCGAGATCGCCGCCGGCGGCCCGATCGAGGCCTACCAGGACGCCTCGGAGACGATGGCCGTCCCGGACCTGCTCGCGCCCTCGGGCGACGCGTACGTCCTGCGGGTGCGCGGGGACTCGATGATCGAGGAGCACATCGCCGACGGGGACTTCGTGCTGATCCGCCCCCAGACCACGGCGCGCAACGGCGACATCGTGGTCGCCCAGGTCGAGGAGAACGCGGTCACGCTCAAGCGCTTCTTCAAGGAGAAGGACCGCATCCGGCTCCAGCCGGCGAACTCGAACTACGCGCCGCAGTTCTACGACGACGTCCGCATCCAGGGCAAGCTCATCGGGGTCATCCGCAAGCTCGACTGATCGACCAGCCGGATCGGCCGAGCAGCCTCGAGGGATCAAGGTGTGCGTCGTCGCGTCGCCTGACGGCGTGGAGACGCCGGCCCGGGTGGAGTCGGCGACACCGCCGGCTGAGGCGTCCACATCCCGTCCACAGACTTCGGAACGCGGTCCACGCGATTCGAGGCACGACGTGCCGAAGTCGTGGACAAGGCACTTCCCCGAGCCGCGCGGTGCTGTGACAGTCAGTCGTCACGACCACCCGCCATCGTGGGAGCCCAATGATCGACCGCCTGCCGCCGCACAGCCTCGAAGCCGAGCAGTCGGTGCTGGGCGCCATCCTGATCGACCGCGAGACGATCATCGAGATCGCGGAATTCCTCGAGCCGCAGGACTTCTACCGCCAGGCCCACGCCACGATCTACAAGGCCATGCTCGAGCTGTTCGAGCGCCGCGAGCCCGTCGACCTCGTCACCGTCGCGGAGGCCCTCGAGCGCTCTGACGACCTCGAGCAGGTCGGCGGCCGCGCCTACCTCTCGCAGCTCTCCAACCAGACGCCCACCGCAGTCCACGCCGTCCAGTACGCGCGCATCGTCGAACGCAAGGCCGTCCTCCGGAACCTCATCGGCGCGGCCGGAAAGATCGCCGGCATCGGCTACGAGGACCCGGCCGAGATCCAGGAGGCGATCGACCGGGCGGAATCGGAGCTGTTCCAGGTTTCGAACCGCCGCATTTCGGCGGGCTTCTCCCAGCTCAAGGAGCTCCTCCACTCGGCCTACGACCGGCTCGACTACCTCCACGCCCACCGCGGCGAGCTGAGCGGTGTCGCCTCGGGCTTCCTCGACCTGGACCAGCTCACGACCGGCTTCCAAAAGAGCGACCTGATCGTCGTCGCGGCCCGGCCGTCCGTCGGCAAGACGAGCTTCGCCCTCAACATCGCCGAGCACGCCGCGGTTCGCGAGAAGAAGACCGTCGGCGTGTTCAGCCTCGAGATGAGCAAGGAGCAGCTCGTGCTGCGCCTGCTGTCGAGCGTCGCCAACATCGACTCGAAGCGGCTGCGCTCCGGGTTCCTCGAGGAGATG
>DATLYV010000129.1:0-2421 GCA_035574535.1 Binatia bacterium | reverse complement strand
GCCGGCGACAGCCGCACCGAGGCCATCCGCGCCCTCCGACGGCGGATCAGTGACGAGGTGTTCCGACGGCTGCGCGCCGACGAGAGCGCCACGATCGCTGGTCTGGCGGTCGCGGCTTGACATAGGAGAAACCCGTGGCCGTCTCGCGGCGCCTGCTCGCGCTGCTCCTCGTGTTGGCGGTCGTGGGGGGCCCGCTCGCAGGCAGCGCCGTGGCCGCCCCGGCAACCCCGACCGGCTCGTTCGGCGCGCCCCGCGGCGCGACCACCGACCGGCTGGTCGAGGACATGGACGAGCGGACCATCCGGCAGAACATCGACGGCATGCTCGCATCGACGGTCGCCGTCGCGAGCGCGATCCAGCCCGGCGCGGTCAACCGGACGAGCATGGCGCTCCGGGCGACCTACGCCGTCGACGCCTCGATCGACGTTGACACGGGCGTCGTGCGCGTCACGGCGACGATCAGCGCCCGCAACGACTCGGGCGCCGGCATCGACCGCGTCGAGCTCAACACCATCGCGGCGCGCCTCGGCGGCGGCCTGGTGATCACGACGTCGAAGGTCGACGGAGTTCCGGTCGCGGTGACCGTCTCGGACCAGACGCTGAAGGTGCCGCTCGGGGGCATCCTGCCCGCCGGTGCGACCGTCGAGCTCGAGATCGGCTATCGGGCGACGCTCCGGACGAGCTTCAGCAAGTCGAACTGGATGTTCACGCGGGGCGGCGGGACGATCGCCATGTACCGCTGGATCCCGTGGGTCAGCCTCGCCCGACCGTTCGACCGCCAGAACATCGGCGACCCGTTCATCGTCGGGTCGAGCCCCGAGGTCGTCGTCAGGCTGGCGCTGAGCAAGCCGCGCATCGTCGCGGCCCCAGTCGGCGTCCCGACGGCCGCCTCGAAGACCTGGAGCTTCACCGTCCGCGACGTTCGCGACGTGGCACTCGTCATGGCGCCGGACTTCACGGTCAACGTGCGGTACGTCGACGGCGTACGGATCCGCGCCTACTCGCGGCCCGGCGGCGTCACGGGCGGGCGCCTTGCCGACCTCGCGAAGCTGGCCCTCGGGCGGATGACGACACGGCTCGGCGTCGCCTACCCATGGCCGCAGCTCGTGGTGGCCGAGACGGCCGGCGGGCTGGGACTCGAATCGCCCGGCCTCATCTGGGTCCCTGGTTCGACGCCGTCCGGGAACCTCTCGTACCTCGTCCACCACGAGCTCGCGCACCAGTGGTTCTACGGGCTCGTCGGGAACGACCAGCAGCGCGAGCCATTCGCGGACGAGGCGGCGGCCGACCTGCTCGCGCGGACGGTCCTGGGCACCCTCCGGCCGAGCCGCTGCGCGACGGACGTGCTCGACAAGCGGATCACCGGCTACAGCAGCGCCTGCTACTACGAGACGATCTACATCCAGGGCGGGAACCAGCTCGACGCGTACCGCCGCTGGATGGGCACGTCGCTGTTCTGGGCGACGGTCCGCGACTACCTCGAGACGTACCGCCACCGCATCGCCGGCACGCGCGTCCTCCTCGAGATGCTCCGCGAGGCGAGTCCGGCCGACCTCCTGCCGAGCTTCCGGAAGCGGTTCCCGAACCTGTACTGAGTCTGGCGGGCCCCGGCCGGTCCCCGGTCTGTCGGTCGAGCCGGGGGGTGATGCTCGTCTTGCCCACGCCGCCTTTGCCCGTGTAGAGCAGGCTGCGGATGTAGAGCAGGCTGCGGGTCATTGGCTCCTCGCTCGTGGACGCTCGGGCATGCTAGCCGCGATGGCGAATGCGGGGACGGCGCGCGCGGCACGGGGCGAGCCGGGTGGGTACGAGCTGCTCGACGCGGGCGACGGGCGGCGGCTGGAGCGCTTCGGCCGCCGGGTGGTCGATCGACCGGCGCCGGCCGCCCTGGAGGCGCGGCGGGACTTCCACGCGTGGCGGGCGAGCGACCTGCGGTTCGATCCGGGTCGAGGGTGGACGGCGGCTGGTAAGCCCGTGGAGCCGGCCGGGGACGAGCCGTGGGTTCTCGTCGTCGACGGGCTGCGCCTCGAGCTCCGCCCGACGGATTCGGGCGGGCTGGGGCTGTACCCGGAGCACGCGGCGAATCTCGCCTGGGTGGCGGATCGGGTGCGCGAGCGGGTGGCGGCGCGCTCGGCAACGGGTGAGGCCCGCGATGCCGGCTCGGTCGACCCGCCAGCCGTGCTGCACCTCTTCGCCCACACGGGGCTGCTGACGCTCGCGGCCGCGCGCGCCGGGGCCGCGGTGGCCCACGTCGACGCGGCGCGCGGCGCCGTGGAGTGGGCCCGGCGCAACGCGGCCCTGTCCGGCCTCGAGGATCGCCCCGTGCGCTGGCTCGTCGACGACGCGGCGGCCTTCGTCGCCCGCGAGGCCCGCCGGGGCCGCCGCTACGACGGCATCGTCCTCGACCCGCCGAGCTTCGGCCGG
>DATLYV010000128.1:0-8693 GCA_035574535.1 Binatia bacterium | reverse complement strand
CGTGCCGTCCCGCCCGACAATCGGCTCCAGGCCGTGCTTGCGGCGCGCCGTGCGCGCAATCGGGATCGCCCGCATCGGGCGAAGGATGGCAGGTCGGGTCGGTCAGGCGCGCGGAGCGACCGTGCGCGTCGTCGTCAGGCGCGGGCCGGCGCTGCCACCTCGGCAGACTCGGCCGACTTCCCCTCGCGCTCGCCCTCGGCCGTCGCCGGCGCGGTCGCGGCGTGCCGGCGCAGGACCGCGTCGATCGCGCGCCGCAGGTGCTCGAGCCCCGCCGGGTCGAACTCATACGCCCACTGCCGGACCCGTTCGGGCCGCGAGATCCGCTGGTCGAGCTTCTGGGCGATCGCCTCGCGCGACAGCAGGATCACGTCGGCGGTGCGGTCGACGATCTTCAGCCGCTCCTCGTCGTCGATCGTGGCGGAGACCACCTCGACCCCCGTCGTCCCGGCGATCGCGAGCGTCTCGGCGATGTTGTCCGTGCCCCGCTCGGTGGCGCAGACGACCCCGATCCTCGAGCCCGCGGGCAGCGCCGCGATCTCGTGCACGAGCTCCATGTAGCCCGGTCCGACGAGCATCGCGACCACCGGCACCTTGCCGCCGACGAACGCCTGGGCCTCG
Organism: Binatia bacterium; assembly: GCA_035574535.1. Classification (GTDB taxonomy): domain Bacteria; phylum Chloroflexota; class Limnocylindria; order Limnocylindrales; family CSP1-4; genus UBA5189. The sequence goes on along the minus strand of DATLYV010000128.1, from coordinate 8,075 downwards.
TCGGCGTGGAACGTGGTCGTGGCGACGAGGTCGTAGTGGAACCTCTCGAGCCGCTCCGGCAGCTCGTCGAGGAGCGTGCCCTCCGCCTGGATAAGCCCCTCGAACTCGCGGTTCAGCCGCTCCGCGTCGTAGCCCGCGTCCGCGGTGGTGCACTCGGCGAACAGGACGTGGACGTGCGCGGATGGCCGCTTCCGCTCCGACGCGGCCGCGTAGGCCGCGGCCGCGACCTCGTCCGGCGTGAAGCCCGCCTGGGCAGCGCGGCGCAGCATCTCCGACACGATCCCACCGAGCTCCTCGGGACGGCGCCGGTGGGCCGTCCGCCCGGCCACGACCGTGCCCGCGCCGTGGCGCGAGACCACGTAGCCGTTGTCCGCCAGGCGCCGGTACACGGCCCGGATTGTGTTCGGGTTGACGCGCAGGGCCGCGCCGAGTTCGCGCACGGGCCAGAGCCGCTCACCGGGTTGAAGGCGGCCCGATTCGATCTTGTAGGTCAGCTGCCAGTAGATCTGTGTCGAGATCGGGACATCGGAGTCGCGCTCGACGTCCAGGTTCGGGCCGCTGCCTTGTGAGTTTGTGTCCATTGGACCGGTTGACATAGTCCGCTAGTCCAAGTAACGTACGACTTGGCCTAGTTGACTGTACCAAACACAGCAAGGGAAAGGATGGTCACCTGGTGAGTGGCCTGCTCTTCATCGCAGCGATCATGACGGCGGTCGCCGTCGTGGACTACCTGGCGCTTCGTTTCGGCGTCGACTCCCGCGAGGGCTCGACCGACGACCGAGCGCCCGCTCGAGGCATCTCGATCTAGCCACCGGCCATTCGATCGTCTCCTCCTCGTCAGCCCGTGGACGCGCAGGCCACGGGCTGACGGATTCCCCGGGCCGGCCCCCATCAGCCGCCGGCGACCGCCCTGGTCGCCGCCCCGGATCCGGCACGGTCCTCCGACACGGTCACGGCGTGGCGGATCGCGGCGCTCCAGCGCTCCCCGGGCGCGATCCTGACGGGCCACGAGAGCAGGAGCGCGCTGCCCTGGTAGACCCGCTCGAAGCCTGATTCCGAGTTCGAGACGGTCTCGATCGGCGCGACCCACGCGTCCGCCGCCGGCGAGACGGTCGACTCGAGTTCGACGCCCAACCAGCCGTTGCCCTGGGCCACGCGCTCGACGCCCCTGGCCGAGCTCGTCGCGTCGTGCGCCGTCCGCGCGCCGCCGATGTCCCACCACGCCTCCGGGTTCCCACCGCCGCCCAGCATGGTGATCGCGTACTCGATCCCGATCCGCGCCTCGAGCGGCGCGGCGCCGAGGTTCTCGAGGGAGACCCGCTGCTCCAGCGTCGGGTCGAGGCGATCCCCGGCGAGCCGCAACTCCGACTGCGCGCGAACCGGCACGGTCATGCCGTCGACCGTCACGGCGCCCGTGCGCGAGAGCTGCGCGCCGGTGTCGTCGAGGCGGTCGACGGCGAACGGCGCCGACACGAAGTCGCCGAGGTCGCCGCGTCCGCCGGCGCCCCAGGCCTCGGCGGTCGCGTCGAGCGGCAGGACGCGGATGAGGCCGCTGCGGCGCTCGTAGTCGTCGTGGATGAGCCGGTCCGCGAGACCCGCCTCCTTCACCCTCACCATTTCGTGGATCGATGCCGGCGCCGCGCCCGCGGCGTCCGACTCGGCGCCCGTCCCGTTCGTCGTGGCCGCCGTTGCGACCTTGCCCTCGTGGCGCCGCAGCGTCTCGTGGTACGCCTCCGGCCGGCGTCGCAGCACGGACGTGAGCGCGTGGCGTGCGGCCCGCAGGTCCCACGACCCGATGCCCGCGCCCTCGTCGAGGTCGACCGTGACGACCTGCCCCGCCGTGGCGAGCCGCAGCTCGTCGCGCCCATCCAGGTCGACGTCGAGCACCTCCGCGCTCGCATGCGCACCGGCGACCTCTTCGGCGATGTCCTCGGCCGCGATCAGGTGCGAGAGCGTCGCCGCGCGGATGTGGGGGAGGTAGATGCCGCCGAACAGGCCGTGCCAGTAGCAGTCGTTCGACTGGCCGCGGTAGAGGTGGTCGAGCGCGGCGTCGCGGGCCGGCCCGGGAGGCATCGCCTCGACCTTGTCCGAGACCCGGAGCATCTGTTTGTGGAGGTCGTTGACCTCGCGGTACTTGACCTGGAAGTTGCGCCAGAACGCGCCGCGCAGCCAGCGCGCCGTCCGCGAGCCGGACTCCCGCGCCTGGCGCAGGGCATCCGCGAACGCGCGGCCCTCGTCTGCCGGCAGGGCCCCATTCGCCCATCTCCGCGTACGAGCCGGTCGGGACGTAGACCCGGCCCACGGGCGCACGCGCCGCGAGCCAGTCGGACGGTCGAACGGTCGTCAGCCAGCCGGCGTTCTCCTCGAGCGCGTGGAAGAACCGCTCGACCCAGCGGCCCTCGCCCCAGCAATGCTCGTACGTGCTGGGCCACGCGCCGAACTTCTCGCCGTCGTCGCCCATCGTGCCGAGGCGGTCGCCCGCCTCCGTGGCGTGCCTCCGGAGGTAGTCGATGACCTCGTCGACCTCGTGGAACGGGATGCGGTAGCGGAGCCCCTGTTCGGTCGCGAAGACGGTCAGGATGCGGCCCTGGTCGTCGGTGGTGTACGGGCCCCACATCGCGTCCTCGGGGATCGCGGCGGCCCGGAAGTGCGCGTCGTCGAGAATCGTCCAGCGGTAGCCCGCGGCCGCGAGCGAGGTCGGCAGGTCCGGCTCCCAGACGCGCTCGGCGAGCCACGCGCCGGCCGGGCGCGCGCCGAACGCCGCCTCCACCGCGTCCGCCATGCGCGCGAGCTGACCCACCCTGTCCCGCTCCGGCAGCGACGCGAGCACCGGCTCGTACAGGCCGCCGCCCAGGATCTCGACCTGGCCGCGCGCTACCAGGCCCCGCACGTCGGCGACGAACGACGGCCGCTCCGCGCGCAGCCACTCGAGCAGCGGCCCCGAGTAGTGCAGCCCGACCCGGACCCTCGGGTGGCGCCCCAGCGCCTCGATCATCGGCCGGTAGGCTTGCTCGAAGACCTCCTCGAAGACCCAGCCGAAGTTGCCGATGGGCTGGTGGTTGTGGAGGGTCAGCGCGAGCGAGATGCGCCGGGCCCTGGCACGGCCGGACTTGGCCATCTCAGGACCGGACCTCGGCCTCCGCGTCCCCCTCGGCCGTCGCCGTGCCGCCGCCCGATTCCACGTCGCGCGCGGCTTCGCGCGTGGCCTCGTCGGCCCGCCCCACCGCGACCTCGATCCCGGCCGCGGGCAAATACAGCCGTTCGGCGTACTCGTGCAGCATCCGGGTGGTCGAGAACTGCCAGATCGTGGAGGCGATCGAGCGGCGCATCCGGGCGACCCAGCGCTTCGGCGGCCCCTTGCCTGCCGTGCCGGTTTCGCGGTCGTAGTACTCCGGGACGACCTCGTCCTCGAGGAGCCGGTAGAGGTCCATCGCGTCGGCCCAGTCCTGCGCGGCCTCGTCGGCCAGCTGCTCGCGCCCGCCGATCGCCCAGCCGTTGTCCTGGTCCCAGCCCTCGTCCCACCAGCCGTCGAGGACCGACAGGTTGATCACGCCGTTGGCCGCGGCCTTCATCCCGGACGTGCCGGACGCCTCGAGCGGGCGCCGCGGGTTGTTCAGCCAGACGTCGACGCCCTGGACCAGGAACCGCCCGATCCGCATGTCGTAGTCCTCGAGGATGAAGGCCCGGCCCCGAAACTCGGGCGTCCGCGTGCGCGAGAAGATGTCCTGGATGACCGCCTGGCCCGGTCGGTCCGCCGGGTGGGCCTTGCCGGCGAAGACGAGCTGGACCGGCCGGTCGGCGTTGGAGAGCAGGCGCGCGAGCCGCTCGGGGTCCGTGAAGATCATCCCCGCCCGCTTGTAGGTCGCGAAGCGACGGGCGAAGCCGATCGTCAGCACGTTCGGATCGAGGGCGTCCGCCAGCTCCTCCAGCGCGCGCGGCGCCTCGCCGTGGCGCGCGAACTGGTTGCGGAGGCGGCCGCGCGCGAAGACCGCCAGCTCGCGCTTCTGCCGCAGGTGGGCGTCCCACAGCTCCTCGGCCGGGATGCGGTCGATGCGCTCCCACCAGCGGCCCGCCGGGGTCGAGTTGTCGAGGTCGTCGAGGTCCGCGTCCAGGTACCGCTCGAGCAGGTCGCGGATCGGCCCGCCGAGCCAGGTGGGCGTGTGGATGCCGTTCGTGATCGCGAGGATGTCGCCGTTGCGCGTGACGCCGCGCCAGGTGGTGTTGGCCGTCACGGCGTGGAGCTTCGAGACCGCGTTCGCGCTCTTCGTCAGCCGGAGGCTGAAGGCCGTCATGTCGAACTGGTTCGGGTCGTTGTCCGTCCCCCGCCCGATCTCGAGCACTCGCTCGACCGGCACGCCGCCGGTGTTCGGCCGGCCGTCGCCGTCGAGGATCGGGCCCGCGACCCGCCGCACGAGGTCGGCCTCGAACCGCTCGTTGCCCGCGGACACGGGCGTGTGGATCGTGAAGACGCTGTTCCGCGCGACCTTGTCGAACGCCGCCTCGAGGTCGTCGCCCGCGGCCACGAGCTCGCGGGCCCGCTCGGCGAGCAGGAACGCCGAGTGGCCCTCGTTGAGGTGCCACGCCGCCGGGTCGATCCCGAGCGCCCGCAGCGCCCGCACGCCCCCGATGCCGAGGATCAGTTCCTGGTGGAGCCGCATCTCGCGGCCGCGGACGTACAGGATGTTCGTGATCGGGCGGTCCGCGGGGTCGTTGACCGGGTTGTCCGTGTCGAGCAGCAGCACGGGGACGCGCCCGACCTGCACGGTCCAGACATCCACCTTGACGTCCCGCTTCGGCAGCTCGACCTCGACCGTCAGCGGGTCGCCCTCGCGCCCCAACGCACGCGTGAGCGGCAGCCGGGTGAGGTCGAAGTCGGGGTAGCGATGCTCCTGGTGGCCGTCCGCGTCGATCGTCTGGCGGAAGTAGCCGTTGCGGTACAGGAGGCCGACGCCAATCAGCGGCAGGGCCATGTCCGATGCGGTCTTCATGTGGTCGCCCGCGAGCACGCCGAGGCCGCCCGAGTAGATCCCGAGCGTCTCGTGGAGGCCGTACTCGGCGCAGAAGTAGGCGATCGGGCCCTGCAGCTGGTGGGCGTGGCGGCGGTGGAACCAGTGGTCCGAGCCGTTGGCGAGGTAGCGGTCGAAGTCGCCGATGACGTCGTGGGCCTCGGCCACGAAGTCGGGGTTGTCGAGGAGCGCCCGCCAGTCGACCATCCCGGTCAGGACGTGGATCGGGGAGTGCGTACGGGCCCAGGTGGCGCTGTTGATCCGCGCGAACAGGCCCCTCACCCGGGGGTGCCAGGTCCAGTAGAGGTTGTACGCGAGCCGCCGTAACCCCTCGAGCTCCGGCGGGACACGGACGTGCGCCGGGGTGGCCGACGGGACGCGCACGATAGGCTCCATCCGGCCAGCATACTGGCCGGCCGTTGCGAGCGTAAACCGGTTTAGCGACGCTGGCGGCTCGTCGGCGCAACGGTTTCGCCCGGCCGATTCCGTGGCCCGTTCGCCGCCAAGTTCCGTGGCCCGTTCGCCGCCAAGTTCCGTGGCCCGTTCGCCGCCAAGTTCCGTGGCGCGTTCGCCGCCAACGAACGAATTTCGAGGCGCACCGCCCGGTCGTTCGCTCCGGGCGAGCGCCACGACCAAGTCTCCCCTCCGGTGGGCCGTTCAGGGGCGGGGTCCGGGTCCCGACGTTCGCCGCGGGCGAATGATCCGCCCACTCGGTGCCGAAATCGTTCGCCCTGGCCGAATCCTCGCCCTTCCCGGTGAAGAGTTCGGCCCTGGCGTCCGGCCTATCCTCGGGAACGATGTCGAGCTCGACGCCGATCCGCGTGGCCTTCATCGCCGCGGAGTGCGAGCCCTGGGCCAAGACGGGCGGGCTCGCGGACGTCGTCGATGCGCTCGCGCGGGCGCTCGGGCAGATGGCGCTGGGCCGGCCCGACGGCCTCGCCGACCTCGTCGACGTCTACCTGCCGAACTACCGCGGCCTGCCGGTGCCGCCGGGGGCGCGGGCGGTCGCGCTCACCGTGCCGGACCTGCGCTCGCCGAACGGCAAGATCGACCTGCGCCTCCTCGTCGCCGAGACCCACGGCTACCGCCTCCATCTCGTCGATCACCCGCCGGCGTTTGATCGGGACGGCCTGTACGGCACGCCGGGGGGCGGGGACCACCCGGACAATGCCTGGCGGTTCGGGCTCCTGTGCCGCGCCGCGCTGGAGCACCTCCGCGCCGGCGGCTTGACCGGCCACCCACCCGACGTCATCCACATCCACGACTGGCACGCCGGCCCGGTCGCGCTCTATCGCGACACGGTGCTCCGCGGCGACCCCGCCGTCACGGGCGCGGCCCTGATCCTCACCGTCCACAACCTCGCCTACCACGGCTGGACGCCGCCGGAACGGGTGGGGGAGCTGGGGCTCCCGCCGAAGGATGTGGCAGCCACGGGCGCGCGAGACGGCATCGACCTCCTGCGCGCCGCCATCCTCCGGTCCGAGCTGGTCAACACGGTCAGCCCGGGCTTCGCGGCCGAGGCGCTCACCCCGGAGTTCGGCATGGGCCTCGACGGCGACCTGCGGTCGATCGGGGATCGGTTCCTCGGGATCCTCAACGGCCTCGACACGGACCTGTGGGACCCGGCGACCGATGCGACGCTGCCGGCCCGGTACTCCCGCGACAATCGCGACGGGAAGGCCGCGTGCCGCCGCGCGCTCCTCGACGAGCTCGGGCTCGACCCGACGGACGACCGTCCGGTGCTCGCGATGATCGGCCGGCTCGACCGCCAGAAGGGTTTCGACCTCCTCGCCGCGGCCACGCCCGACCTGCTCCGCCACGGCTTCCGATTCGCGATCCTCGGCTCGGGGGCGCCCGAGGTCGTCGCGCCCCTCCGGTCGATCGCCCGGTCGACGAAGGACCGAGGCCGGATCGCCCTGATCGAACGCTTCGACCGCGACCTCGCCCGCCGCATGTACGCCGGTGCCGACGGGTTCCTGATGCCCTCGCGCTTCGAGCCGTGCGGGACCGGCCAGATGGTCGCGCTCCGTTACGGCACGCCACCGATCGTCCGCGCCACCGGCGGCCTCCGGGACACCGTCATCGACGTCGACGCCAACCCGTCGACCGGCACGGGTTTCGTCTTCGAGGGCGAGGACCCGGCGGCCCTCACCGACGCCTGCCTCCGCTTCGACCGACGCCGCTCCGCAGGCGGCCCGGCCTGGGCGGCCCTCCTCGACCGCGCGATGTCGGTCGACTTCGACTGGCGCACCCACTCGGCGCCCACCTACCTCGCCGCCTACCGCCGCGCGATCGGCCTCCGCCGCGTGGCACCGTCCCGGAGCGTCGAGCGCTGACCGCTACGCGAGCGCGCGGAGGATGCCGAGGATCGTCGCCTCGGGGTGGGTACGCTGGGGCGAGTGCGGGGCGCCTGGGATCGTGATGACGTGGTCGGCGCCGAGCCGCGCCTCGAAGTCGGGGACCGCCGACTCCGGCATGAGGCCGCCCGTCTCCCACTCGCCGCGGATCAGCCAGGCGTCGATGCCTGCGGCTTCGGATGCGCTGAGCGCCGCCAGCCCGCCGTCCCAGTCGCCGTTCTCGAGGAGCACGTCGAGGACGAGCTGCGGGCTGAACTCGGTCAGCGCCTGGGCCTTGGCCCGGACGTCGCCGTCCGACCACCCGGGATTGGCGGCCCGGACCGCCGCGACCGCCTCCTCGACGGTCGCGTAGTCGCGCTCGGTCGGGTCGTCCGTCAGGGCCCGCAACTCCGCGAGCGTGAGGACCGGCGGGTCGATCAGCACCAGCGCGCGCGGCCGGACGCGGGCGAGCGGCAGGTGTGCGGTCACCATCGCGCCCCACGAGTGACCGACGACCACGAGGTCCGGGACGTCCAGCCCGGCCGTGCGGATGAACGCCGCCAGCTCCTCGGCGGTGTCCAGGAACCGCGGCGATCGCGGCCCGCGCGCCGTCCGGCCGTGCCCGGGCATGTCGACCGCGACGGCGCGCCGCCCCGCCGCGGCGAGCGCCGGCCCGACGCGCCACCAGATCCCCGCGTTCGAGGTCACGCCGTGCACCAGGAGCAGCGGCGGG
>DATLYV010000127.1:0-16009 GCA_035574535.1 Binatia bacterium | reverse complement strand
GGACGAGCCGGTCCGCGGTTGCCGGGGCGTCGCGGTCGGGGACCACGGGTCCGGCTTCGATGGCCAGGAGCCCGGCGTCGAGCGCCCATTGCAGCGCCTCGCCGTGCTCGCCCGTGAGGGCGGCAGCGGGCAGGCCGGCGCGCGTGCGGAGGCGCAACATCGCGGCCTCGCCGCTGTTCGCCGCCGCGTCGGCGATCCCGCCCGGCGGCAGCTGCGCGCGCCGGCCGTCGCCGGGCAGGAGCGCCTCGAGGTAGGCGTCGAGCCGGGCGCCGTTCCAGCGGCGCCGTTCACCGTCGAAGGCATGGGCACCCGGACCGGCTGCCTCCCACGGGCGCCCCTGCCAGTAGCTGAGGTTGTGGCGGCTCTCGTGGCCGGGGCGCGCCCAGTTACTGATCTCGTACCAGGCGTAGCCCGCGGCGGCGAGGCGCTCGTCCACGAGCTCGTACATCGCCGCGGCCCGGTCCTCGTCCTGGCCGTCGCGCGCGCGCTCCCGCCAGCGTCGCGCACCCGCGCGCAGGGGCACGTGGTCGCCCGTCGGTCCGGTGAGGCCCTCCGCGTCGGGGTCATCGAGGGTCAGCGCGTACAGGGACAGGTGATCCGGCTCGAGGGCCAGCGCGGTGTCGAGCGACCGCGACCACGAAGCCAGCGTCTGGCCTGGGATGTCGTAGAGGAGGTCGATCGAGACGGACGCGATGCCGGCCGCCTTCGCGGTCCGCACGGCCTCGGCGACATCCGCCGGTGCGCGCCGGCGCCCCAGCGTCCGCAACTCCGCCGGGTCGAACGACTGCGCCCCGATCGACAGCCGGGTCACGCCGGCGCGGCGGATCGCGCCCGCGTCGCCGCGCTCGTCCGGGCCGGGGTTGATCTCGAGGCTGACCTCGGCCCCGTCGGCGAGCCCGAACCGCACGCGGACCAGGTCGACCAGCGCGTTGAGCGAGTCGGCCGGCAGGAGGCTCGGCGTCCCCCCGCCGAGGTAGAGCGTGTCCAGCGGCGGCCGGCCGAGCCCGCCCGGCGGTCCCCAGCGCGCGTCCAGCGCGTCCGCCCGCAGCCCGAGCTCGACCCGCAGCGCCTCCGCGAACCGTCCGATCCGGCTCTCCGGCCCGCGGGCCGCGCGCCCCGCGTAGACGACGAAGTCGCAGTACGGGCAGATCGAGACGCAGAACGGGATGTGGACGTACAGGGCGGCCGGCGGCCCAGGCCTGGGTCCGGGCGCGGTGACCTCGGCAAACGAGTCCGCTTCGGGGGTGGGCGTCGCGGCGCGCGCCGCGGCCGTGATCAACGCTCCCGCAGCCCGCTCCGGTCGACCGCCCGCCAGCCCGGCGGCGGCTTGCGGCGCTTCTCGATGTCCTCGATCTCCGTCCCGGGGGCCGGCGGCTGCCCGGCGTGGCCGGTCGTCAGGAACACGGCGACGCGCGTAATGGCGTGGCCCAGGAACGCCGTCCCGATGCCGCCGGTCTCGAGCGTCGCCCAGGCGCCGACCAGCCCGATCAGCACCGCGAGCAGAAGCATGTAGCGATCCCGGCCGGGCGCGCCGAGCCGCGTCGCCAGCACGTACACGATCGTCGAGCCGAGGATCGCGATGCTCGTCGCCTGGCCGTCCGCGAAGCCCGTGCCGGCAAGCGCCCACAGGAAGTAGCCGAGGACCGCGCCGCGGAAGACCGCCTCGTCGATGAACGCGGTCAGGATCTCGTTGGCCAGCGCGCCCGGGTACGCGGCGATGTCCGGGAAGCGGAGGCGCCGGTAGTGCAGGTACGCCAGCGCCACGGCCTGGCCCACGCCGATGCCGGCAATGACGAACGCCAGCAGGATGCCGGACCGGTCGCCCACCGTGAGGTGGAGGTCCAACTCCGGCGACGGATGGACGAACAGCAGCGCCAGGACGCCGCCGACGCCGAGGATGTACCAGGCGAGCCGGCGGAGAATCGAGGCGCGGTGGCCGCGGACGGGCTCGTCGTACTCGGCGGTGCCGAAGCGCTCCGCCTCGATTCGCAGCATGACGAGCAGGAGCGTCAGCCCCAGGCCCACCAGGATGCGGAGGTCGTTCTCCATGCCGGCCCTGCTCTCAGCGCCGGCGCGTCAGGACTCGTCCGTGCGGAGCATCGCGAGGAACGCCTCCTGCGGGATCTCGACCGAACCGACCCGCTTCATCCGGCGCTTGCCCTCCTTCTGCTTCTCGAGCAGCTTCCGCTTCCGGGTGATGTCGCCACCGTAGCACTTGGCCAGCACGTTCTTCCGCAGCGCCCGGACGGTCTCGCGGGCGATGACGTTCGATCCGATCGCCGCCTGGATCGGCACCTCGAACATCTGGCGAGGGATCAGCTCCCGCAAACGACTGACGAGCGTCCGCCCGAGTGACGCGGCGTTGTCCCGATGCACGATCACCGACAGCGCGTCGACCGGCTCGCCGCTCACCAGCACGTCGAGGCGGACGAGGTTCGCCGGCCGGTAGCCGATCTCCTCGTAGTCCATCGAGGCATAGCCCGCCGTCCGCGTCTTGAGCTGGTCGTAGTAGTCGACGATCAGCTCCGCGAGCGGCAGCTCGAAGCGCATGAGGACGCGCGTCGGGTCGAGGTACTCGAGGTCGACGAACGTCCCGCGCCGATTGGTCGAAAGCTCCATCAGCGCGCCGATGTAGGACGCCGGGGTGACGACGGACAGCCGGACCCACGGCTCCCGGATCTCCTCGATGTCGTTCACCGGCGGCAGCTTGGACGGGTTGTCGACCATGACCGTGCCCTTGCCGTGCACGAGCAGGACCTCGTACTCGACCGACGGCGCGGACGCGATGAGGTCCAGCGAGAACTCGCGTTCGAGGCGCTCCTGGACGATCTCCATGTGGAGCAGCCCCAGGAACCCACACCGGAACCCGAAGCCCAGGGCGACGGAGCTTTCCGGCTCGAAGGTGAACGACGCGTCGTTGAGGTGGAGCTTCTCGATGGCGTCGCGCAAGAGCGGGTAGTCCTCGCCCGAGACTGGGTAGATCCCGGCGAACACGAGGCTCTTCGCCTCCTGGTAGCCGGGCAGCGGCTCCCGCGCGGGCGCGGCCGCGGACGTGATGGTGTCGCCGACCTGGGCCTCGCGGACGTTCTTGAGGCCCGTGGCGACGTACCCGACTTCGCCGGCACGCAGCTCCGGGACCGGCACGAGCTGGGGCCGGAAGACGCCGAGCTCGAGCAGTTCCGCTTCGGCGTTCGAGGCCATGAGCCGGATGCGCTCGTCGACGTGCAGGCGGCCGTTCTCCAGCCGGACGTAGACGACCACGCCCTTGTACGGGTCGTAGTGGGAGTCGAAGACGAGGGCCTGGAGGGGCGCGTCCGGGTCGCCCTTCGGCGGCGGGATGCGCTCGACGATCGCCTCGAGCAGCTCGGGGACGCCGGTGCCGTCCTTCGCGCTGACGAGGAGGACCTCCTCACGCGGGATCGCGAGCGCGTTCTCGAGCTCGTCCATGACGAGGTCGGGCTGAGCGGACGGGAGGTCGATCTTGTTGAGGACGGGCACGATCGTGAGGCCCTCGCGGAGCGCGAGGTGGACGTTCGCGAGGGTCTGGGCCTCGATGCCCTGCGCGGCGTCGACGACGAGGATCGCGCCCTCGCACGCCTGGAGGCTTCGACTCACTTCGTACGAGAAGTCGACGTGGCCCGGCGTGTCGATGAGGTTAAGCCCGTACGTCAGGCCGTCCTTCGCGGTGTGCTCCAGGCGCACGGCGCGGGCCTTGATCGTGATGCCCTTCTCGCGCTCGAGATCCATCGAGTCGAGGACCTGGCTGGTCATCTGCCGCGCGTCGATCGTGTGCGTCAGCTCGAGCAGCCGGTCGGCGAGCGTCGACTTCCCATGGTCGATGTGGGCGATGATCGAGAAGTTCCGCAGGCGATCCTGTCCAATCCGACTACCCTGTCCATCTGGACGGGATTGCAACCGACTCTGCTCAGGTGGATTAGACGCCTCGCTCACGAGCGGGAGCATGCCAGACAAGGAGCGTTCGATGCCCGCCTACGGATACGCCCGGCTGTCGTCGCTGCGCGGCGACGGCTCCGAGGTCTCGCCTGAGACCCAGGAGCGCGAGGTCCGCGCCCTGGCCGCGAGACACCACGACGACTCGATCGAGTGGCTGTCCGACTGGGACGTCTCCGGCCGCGCGGCTTTCACCAAGAAGCGGGCCGGGTACCTGAAGCTCGTCGACGCGATCGAGGCCGGGAACGTGACCGCCGTCTACTCGTACTCCTTGAGTCGTCTCGGCCGGTCCGTCGCCGAGCTCTCGCGCCTGTTCGACCTCTGCGCGTCCAGGAAGGTGCCGATCCGCCTCGTCGCGGACTCGGTGGACACGAGCACGGCGTCGGGCCGGCTCCTGGCCAACGTCCTGGCCTCGGTCGCGCAGTTCGAGGCCGAGGTCGCGGGCGAGCGGCTGAAGGCGATGTACGAGACGAAGCGGCAGAGGGCCAGGGAGGCGGGCGAGGACCCGCGCGACGCGGTCAGGACCTCGAGGCGGTACGGCGAGGCCGAGGGCGAGGACGACGCCCTGGTCCTCCGGGTCTTCCGCGAGACCGGCTCGTTCACGAAGGCGTCCAGGCGGCTCAACGAGATGGGCGTGCCCGCGAGGCAGGGCGGCAAGTGGTGGTCGTCCAGCGTGGCCGTCGTCGTCGAGCGGCTGGACCCGGAGGTCGCGGGCCGCGAGCGACGGCCCAGGGCCAAGGCCGGCGGGACCGGGTTCGTCCTGGCGCGGCTGCTCCGCTGCCCCGAGGACGGCTCGATGCTCTCCGGGTCGCGGCTCCCGATGAGGAACGGCGAGAAGTTCGTCCGCTACGCGTGCAGGCACGCCGAGTCGACGCCCCACCGCCGCGTGTCGATCGCCGAGACGAAGATCCTCCCGCTGGTCGAGCGCGAGGCGGCCCGGTACCGCGAGCCGGACGAGGACAGGCCGGACCCGGCGGTCGAGCGAGCCGACCTCCTGGCCCGTCGCGAGCGGATCGTCGAGGCGAGGCTGGACGGCCTGATCGACAGGGCGCAGGCCGTCGCGCAGGCCGCCGAGGTGGACGCCGCGCTCAACGCCCTGGTCAGGCCGCCCCGCCCGGACATGAGGTTCCCGCGCCAGAGCACGCCGAGCGAGCAGAACGCGCTCCTCCGCTCGCTGTTCGTCTCGATCGACCTCGACCCCGAGACGTTCCTGCCGTCGGCGTTCGAGTGGCGGGATCCGTCCTGGCGGGAGCCCGAGCGATAGTCGAACATCCGGGGTCTTGACGCGCTCCAGACTGATATGCGAGACTAGGCGGGTCGACATCGACCCCCTGACCAGGGGACGACGAGGCGGGCACCGCGACGGCCAGGAGGGCAACGGCGCGGGGCTGACTCGTCGCGCGGCCGCGAGCAACAGGGCCGCGACTGGTCAAGGAGGTGGAGATGTCCACCGAGGAGCGCGTCCTGGGCGTCAACCTGCTCAGGAGCTACGGGTATCCCGGCGAGTACGTGCCGGAGGCGCTGCGGCGCGAGCCGCCTGTGGTCGACGGGCCTCCGCCGCCCCGGCCGTCGTTCGTCGAGCAGCAGGCCCTCATCGTCGAGGACCTGGCCCTCGAGGTCCTGAGCGGCCACGGCCGCGGAACCGGCCGGGACGAGGCGGCGCGCGTCTGGGCGGCCGAGCGGTTCGACGCGTTCGCCCGGTACCTGCGCGAGGGCTGGGCCGAGCGGGACATCGACCCGTCGCCGGGCAACACGACGCTCCGGAACCGGCTGGAGCGGTTTGGGCCTCCGGAAGGCTGGCGGCTGAAGGTCGGCGCGAGCCAGGAGCGGATCCGCGACTGACCGACGGTCCGGGGAGGCCCGCGGATACGCGATCCCCGGGCCCTCTTGGATTGGTCAGACGCTCTTGTGTTCGCGAAACCGCGGGAACACGGCAGGATCGACTACGAGATGAACAACACGCCTCGAACCTGGACGCGAGCGAACCCGGACCTTCCGTGCCTGGAACCGGGTTGCGAAGAGCCGCGCCAGGTCTTCAAGTCCCAGGTGCGGACGCGGTGCCGGGCTCACGAGCAGGCCAGGGTCGCGGCCATCAAGCAGCGGCTCGTCCTCGACCCGGTCACCGGCGAGGAGATCCCTGCGGGCCGGCTCGCGTCGCGAACTTGGACCCGCAAGCGGGCGCAGGCCCAGGCGGAACGATGAGCGAGATCGAATGGCAGCAGGTCGACCAGGCCTGCCCGCATCCGGACGACGACCTGGCCGTCGGCGTGAAGGGCGGCTTCGTCCTGCTCAGGTGCTCGCGGTGCGAGTCGCTGCTGCTGACCAGACCGGCGACGTCGTACGAGGCCTGGGCGTGGAAGCAGCTCGGCGAAGCTCCCGAAGGGCGGGCGTGATGCCGGCCAGCAGCGCCCGTGCCGCCTCGTCGGTCTCGGCGAGCTCGCGGAGCCGGGGCAGCGGGATCCATTCGGTTGAGGCCATGCGGTCCTCCTGCGGTTCGGTGGTCGGCGGCAATCGTGCCGCCACGGGCGGCCGGCGGTGACGGCGGGTCTCTCGGCTGACCAGCTCCGCCACGTCGGCATGCACCATCCCGGGCCGTGCTCGGACCCGCCTTGCCCGCTCGACGGCACGCGGTTCGACCGCGAGCCGGAGCCGAAGTAGCGCGCGGTCGAGGCTCCCTCGACGGACGCCGCCGCGCCGCTCGTCACCGTCAACGCCCGCGACCTGCTCGCCAAGGACATCCGCCCGCTGGTCGAGCACGTCCCCGGCCTGGTGGTCGAGGGCCTCGGGATGCTCATCGGCGGCCCGAAGAAGGGCAAGTCGTGGCTGGCCTACCAGTTCGCCATCGCGATCGCGACGGGCGGCGAGGTCCTCGGGAGGCGCGCCCTCCGGGGCGACGTGCTCTACCTGGCCCTTGAGGACGGCGAGCGGCGCGCCCAGGACCGCATCCGGATCGTGCTGTCCCACGTGGGGCAGGACCGGCTGCCTCGGGACGCGGCCCAGCTGGAGATCGGCTTCAACGCCGAGCGAGGCGAGGCGCTCGTCGATCAGGTCGAGGCCTTCCTGGTGCGGCGGCCGGGCACGCGCCTCGTGATCGTGGACACGCTCCAGAAGATCCGCCCTGCGTCGAACGGCCGTCGCGGCGCCTACGAGCTGGACGTCGAGGACATCGGGCGGGTCCAGGCGATCACCCAGCGCCATCCTGGGCTCGCGATCCTGGCCGTCCACCACGACCGCAAGGAGGCCGTGGCCGACTTCCTGGACGCGGCCAGCGGGACGCACGGCATCACGGGCTCGGTCGACACGGGGCTCCTGCTCCGCCGTGATCGCCACGAGTCCCAGGGCATGCTCGAGGTGACGGGGCGCGACGTCCGAGAGGACATGCTCTACCTCGCCTACGACGAGAAGAGCCCGTACTGGTCCATCGACCCGGCTGGCGGCTTGAGCGAGCAGCAGCGTGAGGCGTTCGACTTCATCCGTCGGAACGGGCCGTCGACGCCTTCCGAGGTCGGGGACGCACTCGGCATCGACCGGCGCAACGCCGGGAAGCAGCTGGGCAAGCTCGTCGACCGCCGGATCCTCGCCACCAAGGGCGGCAAGTACTCGCTGCCGTTTCCCATGCCCTCCTCAAGGGGGATGGATGACGGGGATGACATGAACGACGCGGATGACGGGGATGACGGGGATGACGAGGGATGACATCTCCGTCGTATCCGTCATCCATGTCATCCACCCCTGCGTGCCTGCATCGCGTGTGCGTGCTCAGCGGGCCAGCCTGGTCCGCGGCACGTAGGGGGTACAGACGGTTTCGCGCGCCATCGGGCGGAACTGCCGCCTTCAGCCCATCTGTGGCTCGCCCGGATCCCTCGACCCGAGCCACGAAACACGATAGTCCGAGGTAACGAGAATGCCCGCGACGGGTCCCACGATCGGCGGCCGGTGCTCGGTCTGCCACCATCCCCAGCTCCTGGCCATCGACGACCTCCTTCGCGCGGGACGGCCCTACCGCCGGATCGCCATGCAGTTCGCCCCGCTGGGCGAGAAGGCGATCGGCAGGCACGCCCAGGGGCACGTCGTCTTCCGGGACGGCCCACGGGGCCCGCAGACGACCCACACGGGCCGTTCGGGCCGGAACGAGCCGCCTGCAAGCCCCGGAGCGTCTGACGACCCCACGGTCGACCCGGCGGACGTGCTCCGCCGCCAGCTGGCCTACCTGGACGGGCTCGACCTGGACGCGCTCAGCCCGGCCCAGCGCGTCGACCTCCTCGAGGCCCGGCGCCGGACGGCCGACAGCCTGAGCAAGATCGAGCCGGCGGAGCCGACCGGCGCGGTGAAGGTGGCCGACGTCGAGGGGCTCGCCGACCTGCTCCACCGGATGCACGAGGGGCTCAAGCCCTGGCCCGAGGCCAGGGAGGCGATGGCCGCCATCTGGCGGGAATACCGGGTCGAGACGGCCAAGGAGGCGAAGTGAGCGAGCACGACAGCACGAAGGTCGAGTACTGGATCGAGCAGCGGGACTGGCTGGCGGCCAGGATCCCGGCGCAGACGGACCCGGAGAGCGCCGAGGAGCTGACGCTGGCCCACGCCCTGGCCGAGCAGCAGGTCATCCGGCTGACCCTCCTCGGCCGCGGCTGGCGGGAGACGGTCTCCGGCGGGTGGGTCAACCTCGGGACCGGCGAGGCGGGCACCTTCGAGGAGGCCGCCGCCACGCTGGTCTAGACCCTCGACTCGCCGCCGCATGTACCCAAGGGGCCGGCACACGACAAGGTGATCTCGCATCGGGATCCACCCGGGCGACGGTCAGGCGGACGCCAGCCGGCCCAGGGTCAGCGATCCGCGAGCGGGAGAGACGATGGGCCTCAAGACCCAGGACGCCGCGGCCGTCCTCAACAAGCTGCGCGCTCAGGCCACCCAGGTCGCGAACGACCTCTACTCCGTGGCCGGTGATCTCGGCGAGCAGTACCCGCCGAGCTACCGTCGGATGAAGTCCCGCGAGGCGATCGCCCGCGTCGACCTCGCGATCGGCGAGGCTGGATCGAGGTTCGGCCTCTGGGCGGCGCGGGAGGCGGGCGACGCGAAGCGCCGCCACCGCGACGGAGCGGAGCCCGGCACCGAGGCCGAGACGAAGCGCCTGCGCCGGGAGATGGAGCTCCAGCGCCTGATCCAGGTCGGGATGCTCGCCGACGACAGGACCGGCATCAGCGTGGTCCCCACGCCGAACGGCGGCCGGCGGGTCGACAACGGCTCGGCCTTCGATTACGCCGGCCGGGCCGAGATCGCGCTGCTGGCTGGCGACTACGAGACGGCGGCCAACCTCGCGCAGGCGAGCATCGCCCTCGGTGGACCGGCGACGGCCCACAGCCACCTGGCGGTCGCCCAGGAGATGCTCGAGACGCCCGAACAGCAGGAGGCCCGCAAGGACCTCGCGAAGCTCGACCATGCGGTCAAGGTCTTCCAGCGCGAGGCGTTCGCGGCCGAGGCGACCGCCTACAACTACGCCGCCCAGACCGCCGAGGCGATCGGCGACGACCACCGTGTCCTGGCCGGCAAGGCCATTCGGGCCGGGATGCGCGCCAAGCTCGCCGCGCTCGGGATGGCCGAGCACGACGACAACGGAGAGATCGTCCCCGGCACGTACAAGGAGCCGATCCTTCCGCAGGCGCCCGAGCGCAAGGTCGGGCCGATCCAGCGCCGTGCGACGACCGAGCTGGTCGGGGCCGAGGCGTGAACGCCATCGAGGTCGGCGTCCAGGTCCTCGGCTGGTTCCGTCTGAGGCGCGGCCCGCGCAAGCGCCGGGCGCCCGGGGCGGGCGGCAAGCCCGGCAAGTACCGGCTCGGTCGCCGCGGCGACTTCCCGACGAGGCCGAGCGGCAGGCGCGAGCCCAAGTCGACGACGACGAAGGGCATGCTCTCCGTCCAGGTGGCCCCGTGAGCCGGAGGAGCGGGGCCGCGGCCTCGGGCGCCATGGGCTCGGGCGGCCACGCCCCGACGCGGACCGGCCTCGGGACCCGCAACTTCCCGCCGACCGCCGTGTCCAACCTCTACGGCCTCCACGGCACGCCCTCGCCCGAGGGCATGCGCCAGCTGACCGCGGCCGAGAAGGCCCACAACGTCGTCTGGACGTGGGACCCGGACCTCGGGACGTACGTCTCCGACGAGTTCCCGCAGGGGATCGCATGAAGCGGCGGGACCAGCTCCGCGCCAGGAAGCGAGCGGGCCAGGCCTCACGGCTCCAGCGCCGCCGGGCGCGCTTCGACCCAAGCCGGGCGCCGATCGGCGATCCGCGGCACGATCACGGGGTTGATGTCGCGGGTCCGGGCTCACGGGCAAGGATCAGCGAAGGCGAGGCCCGGGGCCATGAACCCCGGGCCTCGTCCTATCCGGGGGCGGACGAGTGACAGGGCGTCAGGCAAGGCCGGAGCCGATCGGCGAGGCGGTCATCCGGCTGGCGCCCGGCGAGGAGACGGCGTGGACCCTCGAAGCGCCGGGCGCGGAGCCGCGGGCCGGCGTCGTCGACGTCCTCGACCTCGGCGCCCTGCTGGACGAGGCGATCCGCTGGGCCAACCGCTCCGACCTGATGCCGAGAGTCCTGCTCGCCTGCCCCGCGGACTCGACGGTCGGCGACCTGCGGGACGCGCCGGGCGGAAGCCTGATGCGGCTCGTGGCCGTCATGACGATCCTCCGCGTCCTGGCCATCTACGACAGGCCGGTCGAGTGGACGGAGCCGGGCGCCTAGACCCCTTCGTCTGCCATCGGTGCGGCCGTCGCTACGAGCCGCCGGGCAGCTGGTGGATCCTGGCCTCGGGCGGGACGTGCGGGCTCCACCTGGGCGAGACCCTGAGGGCCGAGCGGGCCTCGATCCCGCCCAAGCGCGACATGCAGTACCCCGGCGAGAGGAAAGCGCTGTATCCAGCGGGCTCGCGAACGGCCCCCGGCACGACAGGATCGATCTCGAACGGCCGCCGACCAAGACGGCCCAGACAGGAGATCGAGACATGGCAGAAGCCGCCCGCAAGATCGACCAGGCGCCGGACGAGACCCGGACGGTCGAGGTCCTGCCCGAGCCCACGAGCGTCCTGGCCGCGATGGAGCAGGCCGCCGGCGAGAAGAAGGCCGCCCAGAGCCGGGCGCGCCGGGAGGCCGGGACCGCGACGACAGGCGCGAAGCCCAAGGCGGCGAAGGCGCCGGCCAAGCCCGCGGCCAAGGCGAAGGCCGCCGCGCCCAAGCCCAAGGCCGCGATCGACCGCGTCCCCGCCGCCGAGGTCGTCGCGCTCATCGAAGAGCTCAAGATCACGCGCTCCCAGCTGGCCGCCGCGACCGGCAAGTCGCCGTCGCTCGTGAGCGAGTGGGTGGGGAAGGGCCGCGGCCACCTGGTCGCCCGCAGCGAGTGGAAGGCGATCGAGGCCGCCGCCCGCAAGTTCGCGAAGGGGCTGAAGTGACCCCAGAGCGCGGCATCCGCTGGGGGTCGAAGGAGTAGGGGGCGTTCACGCGCCAACCCCGCACGGCAACGTCGTTCCTGTCCACCTGGTCGCTCGGCCACGCAGGCCCTCGCGGCCAGGTGGACTGCTAGAGGGCCTGCGTATCGAAGACACGTCCCAACCCCACCACGAGCCCCGACCTGACACCCCCCAGGTCGGGGCTTCGGTCTGTCTGGGGGGCTCGTCCATCGAGGAGGGACACGTGGACGACTGGTTCTGGCTCTGGTTGGCCGACTTCCGCGCCGACCTGAGGGCCAAGGAAGCGAAGGCCTCGACCAAGGCCTCGAAGACAGGAGACAAGACCATGGCGAAGAAGACGCCCAAGGCCGCGATCGTCGCGGCAGCCCTCGCGATCGCGCTCGCGATCCCCGCATCCGCCCTGGCCGCGGGCACCGGCCAGACGGACGAGACCCTCAACAAGCCGGCCACGATCGCGCTGGTCGTCCCGGCGTCGGCCTCGTACGCCTACAACGCCGGGGACTCGACCGCCACGCTCAACGTGTCGGGCATCGAGACCGACAACCCGAGCGGCCTGACCATCACCCTGGCCGCCAACCCGACGGGCGACGGCTCGCTCGTCAACCCGATCCCCCGCTCGCAGCGGTCGAGCTCGGCAGTCACGGCCTCGGCCGGGCTGGCCGGCGCGAACGCCGTCTCGATCGGCGGCATGTGGCAGTCGAGCGGCCAGATCAACTTCGCGACCTCGGGCGGCGCCGTCTCCGGCGGCACGGCCTCGATCACGATGCACGTCAACTCCTCGGGCATGGCCCCTGGGGTCTACCACGGGCGCCTGGACTGGGCCGCCACCACGAACCCGTAGCCGTGACGGCCACGTTCCGCGTGGCTCGCGTTCTCCTGGCCCTGGCCGCGGTCTTCGCGGCCGGGACCGGGAGCGTGCGGGCCGCCGATCCCACACCTACCCCGGTCCCGCTCATCGGCGGCGTCCTGGACGCGAAGGAGGGCCACGTCACAGTCACCTCGCGCTCGACCCAGACGGTCAGCGTGTCGATGGGCGGAGAGGGGCCGTTCACGCTGGAGGCCGACCACTTCACGCTGGACCCCGGCGAGAGCCGCACCCTGGCTGTTGCCGGGGAGTCGAACGGCACGGTCGAGGCGCACTTCGCGCCGATCGGCGAGGCCGAGGCGGGCGACTCCGCGACCGTCACCCTGACCGTCGGCGTCCCGCAGCCCGCGCCATGGACGCCTCCGTGGGGCGCGATCCTGGCCGCGGCGGTCGGAGCCCTGGTCGTCCTGCGCGGCCTGGTGGCCGTCTCCAGGCTCCGGCGGAGGTTCCGGATCGTCAGGGTCGACCCATGACGGGCCAGGGCGTGCCCTCGCTCCGCGCCCAGCTGGCCGAGGCCCGGCGCGTCGGCTGCCGGGTCGAGGCGGTCAGGCGGACGGGCGAGGTCCGCGTCTGGGACGGGTGCTGCCCGCCGCTCACGATCAACAACCGCCGACGCGACGGGACCAGGGAGCTCGCCGAGCGCATCGAGCACTCGAAGCCCTAGAACGACCCACACGGGCATCCGGGAGACCGGGTGCCCGTTTCCCTACCCGGCCGGATGGCAGGCCCCACGGTCGTCCTGGCGTCCCCGTGGTGAGCCCGGAACTACTCCCAGCCGATCCGGCCCGATCCGAAGGCGTCGCGGACGCTGTAGAGGTAGCTGTAGGCTCCGACCTCGGACTGTGGAAGCGCAGCTCCGACGATGCCTAGCGCCAGATTGAGCGCGGCCCATCCGAGGTTGCCCTCCTGGACGGCCCAGGTCGCGCCGACGACTCCGAGGCCGACGCTCGCGACGGGTTGCGCCGTCTGCCACGCCCGCATCGCCGTCTTCCTGAGCGAGTGCGCCTCGTCGGCCATCTCCTCGCGCCGGTCGGCGAGCAGCCGGTCTCGATCAGCTTGGTCGAGCGGGCTGAGCGCGGCGACGAGCTCGCGGAGTTTCCTTGCATAGGCCCGAAACTCGGCCGCGTGCTGGTCCCGGAAGCCGATCACCTCGTCGAGAGGGACCGTCGAGAGGTCGACGCCGACCGCCTCCAGGTCGAGCGTCACGACGTGGCCGGCGGATGGCGCTGTCGGCAGGCCAAGCGTCTCGACCATGCCAGACGCAGCCGATCGGTCGCTGGTGACCGGGTGGAGGTCGAGGCCCAAACGCCTGCCGCGCCCTCTGGCCAGCTGGGAGATAAGCACGAGGATCGTGGTTCGGACCTTCGGATGGAGGGGCACGGATACGCCGTCCTCGGACTTCTTCGCTAGGCCCCTCTTCGCCAGTACCTTGACAAGCGACTTGCCCAGGTCGACGTCCGCGGACCACCCCATCCGGGAGTACGAAAGCTCCTGGTAGTAGACCTTCTTGTCGAGCCCGTCGAACGCCCCGGCCTCGATGAGCCCGAGGACGGACTCGCGGAGGGCCTCCGCGACCTCCTTGTCCACGAAGGTCTCGGGCTCCAGGACTTCGAGCAACCCTTGCCGCTCCAGCGGGCCGGCGAAGACTGGATCGGCCAGGATCTCGCGCCCGTGCATGTACCTGGGGAGAAGGATCGCGATCCGATCGAAGAACAGCAGCAGGCTCTTGAGCGAGTCCGACTCGCGCATGTCCCAGAAGGGCTGCGGGTAGTAGTAGGCGACTTCGCCAGTGTCCATTCGGAGAGGTTAGCCGGTTATCCTCGGCCGATGGCCAAGAGGAAGCGCGAGCAGCCCAAGGACGACGGCCCGGAGGTCGAGTGGCAGATGCCGCCTCTCCTCGAGCAATCGATGAAGGAGGGCAAGAGCGGGATCGAGCACCTGCTCACGCGCCGGATGCTGGGCCTCTACCTCTGGCTCGTCCCGCTCAGGCTGATGCCCTACCGAGGCGCGGCCAGGATGATGGTCGGCACGCTCCTGGCCTACGAGCCAGACGACCTGTGCGATAGCCGGGTCAGGACGATCGACGGCGAGCCGTATTGGGTCTTCGTGTCGAAGGCCGAGCCCCACCCGGAGCGGTCGAAGTTCGCGAAGCTCCGGGAGCTCACTGCCAAGCCGGCCAAGAAGGGCAAGAAGCGGAAGGCCTAGCGGGAAACAGCCGGGCTCACACGCCCAGCCCTCCGGGTCTAGTGTCAGCCTGAACAGTGTTGCAGCCGCTCCTGCGGGATGCGCTCCGCCATCTCAGGTCTGCATCGCGGCGAGCGCGGTGATGCCGAGCGCGATGACCGCGACGCCCACGACCTGGGGGCGCTGCAGGCGCTCCCCGAACAGCACGAAGCCACCGATCGCGGCGATGGCCGCGAACTGGGACGACAGGACCGCCGCGATGGCGATGTCCTGGCTTGCGGCGGTCACGTACGTTGCCGTCCCTGCCGCCTCCAGCACGCCGGAGGCCAGCACGAGCGGCAGCGCGCGCTGGGTGATCCGGAAGCGCCCCCGGAGCACCAGCGGCACGACGATGAGGAGCACGCCGACGGTCCGCGAGGCGACGATCACCCAGGCCAACGGGACGCCGCCGGATCCCAGCTTCCCGCCGAGCACGAGGCCGATCGAGAACACGAAGGCCGCCGCGAGGGCGTACACGGCGGCGCTCCGGGTGTGGCGCGGATCAGCCCTCGCGGGATCGTCGTCGCCGCGGGTCCGCTCCGCCGCCGCCAGCACGACGCCAATGGCGATGACCGCCAGGACCACGGCGACCGGAAGCGCAAGCGGCTCGCCGAGGGCGACAGCGATGACGGCGGCCAGGCCGCCTTCGGTCGCAGTGATCGGCGCGACGATCGACACCCGGCCGATGGTCAGCGCTCGGTACGCCAGCAGCAGCCCGAGGTTGTGCGAGAGGCCCAGCCCGATCAGGCCCGCGATCTGCGAGGTGTCGAGATCGACCGGCGGGCTGAGCAGCGCGGGGACGATCGCCACCCCGAGGCCGACGGCCATGACCCAGCCGAGGACTGACATCGGGCCGATCATCCGGCTGGACCTGGAGGACGCCAGGGTGGCGATGGCCCATGACATCGCGGCCCCGAGGCCGCCGACGATGGCCACCATCGCGCGAGAGTGTGACAGGCACGCGGCCGGGCGGCGGTCCGCCCGACCCGTGCTACCATCCGCCCCCGCGCCCGGCGCCCGGATTACCGCGCCCCGCGCCCGCCCAGACCCGATCCGAACGACTGCAGAGGTTCCATCGACTTGGCCAGAACGCCCCGCAAGTGGACCGGCGCCCGCTCCCCGTCCGGCCTGAAGCGCGTCCGGAGCTCCGAGCGCCGCCACGAGATCCTCGGCCCGCGCCGCTCCACGGCGAAGACGCTCGTGAAGAACGCGGTCGCGGTCGCGACGAACCCCGGCGACGGCGATCCGCAGACGAGCCTGGCCGCGGCGGTGAGCGCGCTCGACCGCGCGGCGAAGACCGGCGCGATCCATCCGAACGCGGCTGCGCGCCGGAAGTCGCGCCTCGCGCTCAAGGTCAACGCGCTGCTCGCGGGCACGGCCGTCGTCGCGAAGGGCACCGGCAAGACGGTCGGCAAGGCCGCCGCGCAGAAGGCCGCGAAGGCCCGGATCGCCGCCGGCAAGGCCGACAAGGCGAAGGGCGCGCAGACGGCCGCCGGCAAGGCCCGCGCCGCGCTCAG
>DATLYV010000126.1:0-3425 GCA_035574535.1 Binatia bacterium | reverse complement strand
GGTAGCCGAGCCCCGGCGGCGGGCCGCGGCCGCCCGCGAACGTGGCCGCCCGGAGAGTGCGGACTACACTCCGACCCGATGAGCACGACCGACGGCAACGGCCACCGCCCTCTCCCCTACGACCGGCCCACCGACGGCGCGAAGCGCCACTCCCACGCCCTGACGGACGGGCCGGACCGGGCACCCGCGCGGGCGATGCTCAAGGCGATCGGCTTCTCGGACGACGACCTCGCACGCCCGCTCGTCGGCGTCGCGACGACGTGGATCGAGACGATGCCCTGCACGTACAACCAGCGGCGGCTCGCCGAGTTCGTGAAGGAGGGCATCCGGGCCGGCGGCGGCACGCCGATGGAGTTCAACACGATCGCGGTCTCCGACGGCGTCTCGATGGGCACCGAGGGCATGAAGGCCAGCCTCGTCAGCCGCGAAGTCATCGCGGACTCGATCGAGCTGGTCATGCGCGGCCACCTCCTCGACGGCCTCGTCTGCCTCGTCGGCTGCGACAAGACGCTGCCCGGCGCGGCGATGGCCATGGCCCGCCTCGATGTGCCCGGCCTCATCCTCTACAACGGCACGATTTACCCGGGCTCGTACAAGGGCCGCGACCTGACGATCGTGTCCGTGTTCGAGGCGGTCGGCGCGTACCGCGCCGGGAGGATCTCGATCGAGGAGCTGTACGACATCGAGAGCGCGGCCTGCCCGGGCCCGGGCGCCTGCGGCGGCCAGTTCACGGCCAACACGATGTCGATGGTCATGGAGTTCCTGGGCCTCTCGCCCGCGGGCCTCAACGAGATCCCGGCCGAGGACCCGGACAAGGACGCGGCGGCCCGCAAGGCCGGCGAGCTGGCAATGACGCTCGTCCGCCACGACATCCGGCCGTCGTCGATCGTCACGCGCGCCGCGATCGACAACGCCATCGCCGCGGTCGCCGCAACCGGCGGCTCGACCAACGCCGTCCTCCACCTCCTCGCGCTGGCCCACGAGATGAACATCCCGCTGTCGATCGACGACTTCGACGCGATCGCCTCGCGGACCCCGCTCATCGCCGACATGACCCCATTCGGGCGCTACACGGCGAAGGACCTCTACGAGGCCGGCGGCATCGCGCTCGTCGCCCGCGAGCTCCTGAAGGCCGGGCTGGTCGACGGCGGGCAGCGCAACGTCGACGGGCGGACGCTGGCGAAGGTCGGCGAGGGCGCCGCCGAGAAGCCGGGCCAGCAGGTGATCCACCCGATCGAGTCGCCGCTCAAGCCGACCGGCGGCCTCGCGATCCTGCACGGCTCCCTGGCCCCGGAGGGCTGCGTCATCAAGCTCGCCGGCCATGAGCGACTGCTGCATCGCGGGCCGGCACGGGTGTTCGACTCGGAGACGGCCTGCTTCGAGGCGGTCAAGAACCGCCGGATCCAGCCCGGCGACGTCGTGGTGATCCGCTACGAGGGGCCGGTCGGCGGCCCGGGGATGCAGGAGATGCTGAGCGTGACCGGGGCGCTCGTCGGCGAGGGCCTCGGGGAGTCCGTGGCGCTGCTCACCGACGGCCGGTTCTCCGGCGGGACCCACGGCCTGATGATCGGCCACGTGGCGCCGGAGGCGGCGCTCGGCGGCCCGATCGCCCTCGTCGAGGAGGGCGACGAGATCATCGTCGACGTCACGAACCGCCGACTCGACCTGAACGTTCCCGAGGCGGTCCTCGCGCAGCGGCGCGCGGCCTGGCAGGCCCCGGCGCCGCGCTACACCGGCGGCGTGATGGCCAAGTACGCGGCGCAGGTGTCTTCCGCCAGTGAGGGCGCGGTGACCACCGGGCGCCGGATGTCGCCGGCCGGGCACGCCTCGGCGCCGGTCGCCGTCGTGGCGGAGCCCTCGCCGATCACTGGTGGCTGAGGCGGTCGCGGCCTCGCGCGTCGAGGTCCGGCTCGCGAGCACCGGCGCGGACCTCGCCGAGATCGCGCGGATCGCCAACGCGGTCCAGCCGGACGAGCCGTTGACGGTCGACCAGATGCGCTGGGCGGACGAGCGCTACCCGGGCGGGAGCCGGTTCCTGGCCACGATCGACGGCGAGCCCGCCGGGATGGCGGGCGGTGGCCGCGTCTACATCTACCCACCGGACCATCCCGCCTGGTGGGGCAACATCGCCGTGCTGCCCGCGCACCGCGGGCATGGCGTTGGGAGCGCGCTCCTCGCGGCCGTGTCCGCCGCCGCTGCGCGCGCCGGCAAGCGCGAGCTGATGGGCCGGACGACCGAGGACCGGCCGGAGGCGATCGAGTTCCTGGCCCACCGCGGGATTCGCGAAGTCGAGCGGTCGAAGGTCGTCCGCCTGGAGCTCGCGGGTCACCCGCCGGTTGCCGTCGAGGCGCCCGAGGGCGTCAGGATCACGTCGCTCGAGGCGCAACCCGACCTCGTCGCGGGCGTCTACGCCGTCGCCAAGGACGCGCTTCCGGACATCCCGGGTGAGGGCCCGGTTGCCCCGGAAACGCTCGAGGAGTTCGTGACCGGCACCGTCGATCGCCCGCAGGTCCCCGCGGGCGGCTTTGCCGTGGCCCTGGACGACGCGACCGGCGAAGTCATCGGCTACGCGAACCTCCAGCTGCCGTCCGCCGGCTCGACGATCGCGTGGCACGCGATGACCGCCGTGGCGCGGGCCTGGCGCGGGCGCGGGGTTGCGGCGGCGCTGAAGCGCGCGACGATCGCCTGGGCGCAGGCGAACGCCCTCGAGGCGCTCGAGAGCTCGAACGATGTCGAGAACGCCCCGATGCGGGCGGTGAACCGCCGGCTCGGGTACCAGCCGCGGCCGGACGAGATCACGGTCCGTGGGCCGCTCTGGTTCCCCGATCGACCGACGGCCGCGGGAACGGCCCACGGGAGTGCCCGGTGAGCGGCCCGGGCAGGCCGTTCATCCGCCCCGATCGCGACCCGACGGGCGCCCCGATGCTGCCCGCCACCGGCGGGCTCGACGCCCCGGAGCCCCGGCTGCCCGAGCCTGAGTCGCCCGACCAGCTGCCCGGGGAGCGACCCGCGGCGAAACCAGCCGGGGCGAAGCCGGCCGCGGCAGAGCCCGCTGCGGCAGAGCCCGCTGCGGCAGAGCTTGTTGCGAACCCGACTGCCGGCGAGGCGGCGGGCGAGCAGCCGCCGCCGGACCCCGAGGCCTACGACTCGCCGCGCGCCAAGCAGGCCCGGGCGCGCGGCCTCTCGGCACCCTACATCGCCGGCGGCACGGACCCGAACCCGGAGCCGGGCCGGCGCGAGGAGCGCCGCCTCGGGATCCTGCTGATCGCGATGGTCGTGGTCGTGGTCCTGGCGGGATTCGTGCTGGGCATCATCCAGAACCTCCTCGGGGTGTGAGGCGGTGACGTCGGCCGAGTCCCGGCCCGTCGGCGGGGCGCGCCCCTCGGATCGCCGCTCGAACGAGGCGTGGTCGCGCGCGCACGACC
>DATLYV010000125.1:0-9210 GCA_035574535.1 Binatia bacterium | reverse complement strand
CCGCGCGGGCTCGTCGGGCCGCAGCGGAGCCGGCGGAGCGTCCGCCTGCCGCGGCTCGGACGGATCGTCACGCCTGGCCGCGCCGGCGGCCTCCTCGGCATGCTCGTCGCCGGGTTCCTGTACTCGTTCGCCACCGGCCCGACGGCCTTCGGCCTCAGCGCGACGCGCCTGCCGGAGCTCCGCTGGACGGACGCGTCGACCGTCCGCGCGACGCTGGGTCTGGCGGACGGCGCGAACGTCTTCCGGATCGACACGGGCCCGCTCGAATCGGCCCTCGAGGCCCTGCCGGCCGTCGCGTCGGCGAGGGTCGACGTGCTCCTGCCCGACGCCGAGGTCGTCGTCTCGATCGAGGAGCGCGAGGCGATCCTCGCCTGGGAGGCCGGGAGCATGCGCTACCTCGCCGACCACGAGGGCGTGCTCTTCGCCGCGGTCCCGAAGGACGAACGGCTCCCGGCCGGTCTGGTCGTCGTCGAGGATCGGCGGCTCGGGGCCGCGGACGCGTTCGCGATCGGCGACCGGCTCGACACGACCGACCTGGACGTCGCCACGCGCCTCGGCAGCCTGACCCCGGCGGACGTGGGCAGTGCCGCGTCCCGCCTCCGTGTCCGGGTCACCGAGGGCGACGGCTTCGTGCTCGTCACCGACGGCGGTTGGGTCGCGGTCTTCGGCGTCTACAGCCCGGCGACCCGCCCGGCCGACATGATCGCCGGCCAGGCGCGGCTCCTCCGCAGCATCCTCTACGGCCGCGAGGACCAGCTCGCCCGCATCGTCCTGGCCTCCGAGACGAGCGGCACGTACGTCCCGAAGCCATCCCCGCGCGCCACGCCGCGGTGACCCCGGCGGCTCTCGACCCGCACGCCGTCGCGCGCTTCGTTTACCCTTTGCCGGAACGCACCGCAGCGAGGATCGGACCCGTTGCTCCTCCCCCTGGCAGGCCTGCTGGTGGGCGTCTTGCTCGGGCTCATCCTCAACGTCAACGTCGGCGTGGAGCTGAGCCGCTACTCGGCGATGGCGATTCTCGCCGCGCTGGATTCGGTGCTCGGGGCGGTGCGGGCAGAGCTCGATGGCGTCTACAACAATCGGATCTTCATCTCGGGCTTCGTCACGAACACGATCGTCGCCGTGATCCTGACGTTCATCGGCGACCGGCTGAGCCTGGACCTGTACCTCGTGGCGCTCATCACGTTCGGCCTGCGGATCTTCAACAACGTCGCCCTGATCCGGCGGCACTTCATCTGAGAGGGCAGAGGTAGCGGTGGCGGTCGAAGGGGTCCTCGTCGCGCTCGACGTCGGGACGAGCAAGGTCTGCGCGCTGATCGGCGAGATCGGCCGGGACGGGCGGCTCACGATCATCGGCCACGGGACCGTGCCCTCCTCGGGCCTGAAGCGCGGCGCGGTCGTCAACATCGAGCAGACCGTCCGGTCGATCCGGGACGCCGTCGAGCGCTCCGAGCGCCTGTCCGGCTGGAAGATCGACAAGGCCTTCGTCGGCGTCGGCGGTGCGCAGATCTCGAGCTTCAACTCGCGCGGCCAGGTCTCCGTCGCCTCGCACACCAAGGAGGTCGGGCGGGACGACATCCGGCGCGCGGTCGAGCAGGCCCGGACCGTGCCGATCCCGTCGGACCGCGAGGTCCTCCACGTCGAGCGGCGGGGCTTCACCGTCGACGGCCAGGAAGGCGTCAAGGAGCCGCTCGGGATGAGCGCGATCCGCCTCGAGGTCGAGACCCACATCGTCACGGCGCCACAGACGGCGATGCAGAACCTGATGAAGTGCGTCGCCCAGGCCGGGGTGAAGATCGACGAGCTGGTCGTGAACGCCCTGGCCTCCGCGGAGGCCGTCGCGAACGAGACGGAGCGCGAGCTGGGCGTCGCGGTCGCGGACGTCGGCGCCGGCACGACCGACCTGACGATGTTCAACGAGGGCTCGCCGTTCCGCACGAGCGTCCTGCCGGTCGGCGGCAACTTCGTGACCAACGACATCGCGATCGGGATCAAGACCTCGCTCCCGGCCGCGGAGGAGCTCAAGATCCGCCACGGGACCTGCGACCTCCGGGGCATCGACGAGGAGGAGGAAATCGCGGTCTCGGTCCTCGGCGAGGAGGCCGGCCGGACGATCCGGCGCCTGGAGCTCTGCCAGATCATCGAGTCGCGGATGCGCGAGACGTTCGAGCTGATCGGCGCGGAGATCCGCGCCGGCGGCGCCGGGATGCTGCCCGCGGGCCTGATCCTGACCGGCGGCGCGGCGCAGCTCAACGGCATCGCGGAGCTCGGGCGCGAGGTCCTCTCGATGCCGGTCCGCGTCGTCGGCCCGTCCGGCGTCGGCGGCCTCACCGACTCGATCCTGACCCCCGCGTACGCCACGTCGATCGGGCTGCTCCAGTGGGGCGCCTCGATCCTCGACGACGGCGAGCCGGCGCGCTACGAGTCCGCGCCCGCGAACGGCGTCCTCGGCCGCCTCCGGAGCGCCGTCAGGTCGATGCTGCCCTAGGGTCGCCCAGACCCCGGGGGTCTGGGTCACCCGCCGAGGAGCGGCCGGAGGATCGTCTCGCGGAGCCATTGCCAGGGATGCAGCTGCTCCCAGTGGAGCACGTACTCCTGGACCTCCTTCGGGACGAGCAGGATCGCGTTGACGAGGATCGTCTGGGCGATCGTCCGCGGCAGCAGCCGCGGGAACCACCGCCGAACGACGAGGACGTAGAGGTAGAAGTTCTCGAACAGGTTCGGGAAGACGAGAAGCAGCGGCCGCGAGAGGGTGATCTCGAAGAGGATGACGCCGAGCAGGCGCCAGCCGAAGAGGAGATAGGCGGCGCGTCGGGGCACCGGCTCCGGCCAGCGGCGGCACACCAGCAGCTCGAGCGCCAGGTACCAGGTGTCGAGGTACTTGTCGAGCTGGGCGTAGATCGGGCCGAACTCGCCGGGCTCGCCGAGGAGTCCGGCGAAGGCGTCGACGAGCGCGACGTCGAGGGCGTCGATGACGAGGGCCGCGATCCCGCCGGCGAGGGGCCATCGGAGGATCGTCAGCGGGACGAGGGTCCGGATCGCGATGACCAGCAGCGCGGCCATGGGTAGCACCTCTCGGCGCCCCCGTCTGTCGAATTCGATGCGCGGTCGAGCGGCTGCCGATGGTAGACTCCGCGGCAAGCCTCGGGAGGGTGATCGCGGCGAGCGAGCGCGCCGGTGCCCCGTTCATTCAGCCCCCATACCGCGGTCCCGTGAGGCCGCTCGGAGGAGACGCAATGGGCCTGCGCTCGGACTCGGAGAACTTCGCCCTGATCAGGGTCGTCGGGGTCGGCGGCGGCGGCAGCAACGCCGTGAATCGGATGATTCGCGCCGAGATGATGGGGGTTGAGTTCATCGCCCTCAACACCGACGCCCAGGCGCTCCTCCAGTCCGACGCGCCGCACAAGCTGCGCATCGGCGACAAGATCACCCGCGGCCTCGGCGCCGGCGGCGACCCCTCGATCGGCGAGCGCGCGGCCGAGGAGGACAGCGACAAGATCGCCCAGGCCCTCGAGGGCTCGGACATGGTCTTCATCACGTCCGGCCTCGGCGGCGGCACGGGCTCCGGGGCCGCCCCGATCGTCGCCGAGATCGCGAAGGAGCAGGGCGCGCTGACGATCGCGGTCGTGACCAAGCCGTTCACGTTCGAGGGCGCCAAGCGCAAGCTGACCGCCGAGAAGGCGGCCGAGTCGCTGAAGGCCAAGGTCGACACGCTGATCACCATCCCGAACGACCGCCTGCGCGACGTCGTCCAGAAGAACACCTCGATCCTCGACGCCTTCCGCGTCGTCGACGACGTCCTCCGCCAGGGCGTCCAGGGGATCAGCGACATCATCACCGTGCCGGGGCTGATCAATCTCGACTTCGCGGACGTGCGGGCGATCATGAAGGACGCCGGCTCGGCGCTCATGGGCATCGGCCGGGGGACCGGCGAGAACCGCGCGCTCGAGGCGGCCCGGCAGGCGATCGCCAGCCCGCTCCTCGAGGTCGACATCGCCGGTGCCCAGGGCATCCTGTTCAACATCACCGGCTCGTCGAACATGTCGCTGTTCGAGGTCACGGAGGCCGCCGAGGAGATCCGCTCGGCCGCCGACCCCGAGGCGAACATCATCTTCGGCACGAGCTTCAACGAGCGGCTCGGCGACGAGGTCCAGATCACGGTCATCGCGACCGGCTTCGACGGTCGTCGGCCCTCGGCGGCCTCGCGCGCCGCCACCGGCGCCGGAACCGACGCGTCGGCCCGGGCGCCGCGGGACTTCCTCGAGGAGCTCGAGCGGCAGCGGAGCCAGCTGGCCGAGACCGGCGTCCCGGACGCGCCCTCGACCCGCGTCGACGAGGCGGCCGCGGTCCACGCCGGCAACGGCAGCCCTGCACGCTCGCCCGAGCCGGTCCCGGTCCGCCGTCCCGCCTACGACGCCGACGACCTGGAGATTCCTTCGTTCCTTCGCCGATCCCGGTAACGCTCCCGTGATCCGGTCCGCTCGCCGCGTTGCCGGCTGCGCGGGTCCGGCCCACGGACGGACGTGCGCACGCCGGGCCTGCTCGCCGTCGCCTTGCAACCGGACCGGCTGACGGGCGCCTCGATCGCGGAGGCACGCGCCCGGATCCTCGAGCGGATCGCCATCGCCGCGCAGCGTACCGGTCGCGATCCGGCGGGCGTCGAGGTCGTGGCCGTCACGAAGACGGTCGAGCCGGCACGGATCCGGGAGGCGGCCGCCGCGGGGTTCTCGAGCTTCGGCGAGAACCGCGTCCAGGAGCGCCGGTCGAAGGCCGACGCCCTGGCGGACGTGCCCGCCGCGTGGCACCTCATCGGCCCGCTGCAGTCGAACAAGGCGCGCCGGGCGATCGAGCTGTTCGACGTCATCGAGACCGTCGACGCGATCGACCTCGCCCGACGCCTCGACCGTCTCGTCGCCGAGGTCCGGCCGGGCCGGCGCATGCGCGTGTTGCTCCAGGCGAACGTCGACCTCGACCAGGCCAAGGCCGGCTTCCAGCCGGGCGACCTCGAGCGCGACCTCGGCGCGATCCTCGACCTGCCGAACCTTGCGGTCGACGGGCTGATGACCGTCGGGCGGCTCGTCGAGCGCCCCGAGGACGCCAGGCCGACCTTCGTCCGCCTCCGCGAGCTGTCGGAGCGGCTCCGCGCGCGCGATCCCCGGCTCGGGAGCGCCCTGTCGATGGGCATGACCGACGACTACCCGATCGCGGTCGAGGAGGGCGCGACGATCGTCCGCATCGGGCGGGCGATCTTCGGCGAGCGCCCGGGTCACGAGCACGCCGCAGGCTAGACTCGACCTCGATGGGCGGCGCCTTCGTGGTCAACTTCATCCGGTTCGTGCTGATCGCGCTGGAGATCCTGGTCCTCGCGCGCGTGCTGCTGTCGTGGTTCGACCCCGGCGGCCGGAACGCGATCTCGCAGTTCGTCATCCAGACGAGCGAGCCGCTCCTCGCCCCGATCCGGCGCGTGCTCCCGCGGACGGGCATGTTCGACCTGTCGCCGCTGGTCGTGCTGCTGGTGATCGGCGTGCTCCTGCGGGCGGTCGGCTGAGCATGGCGACCGGGGCGCGCGGCGTGCGCATCTCCGTCCGCCTCACGCCCGGGGCGAGCCGGAACGCGGCCGAGGGCGTGGTCGACGGCATCCTCCGCGTCCGGGTCGCGGCGCGGCCCGTCGAGGGCGCAGCCAACGAGGCGCTGCGCAGGCTGCTCGCCGAGGAGCTGGGTGTCGCGCGCGGGCGGGTGATGCTCGTGTCCGGCGCGACCGCGCGGACGAAGGTCGTCGAGCTCGAAGCGGTCGAGCCGGAGGCCGTCAGATCGAGGTGGCCCGGGATCGCGGTATGATCCCGACCTGGCGCCGGCATCGCCCGGGCGGCCACGTGGGCGATTGGCTCAGCGGTTAGAGCACGCGGTTCACATCCGCGGGGTCACTGGTTCGAATCCAGTATCGCCCACCATCTCCCTCGCCGGCTGATCCGCACCGCTCGCCGCGTTGCCGGCGCCCCTTCGTCGCTCACGTGCATCCGAGCACGCTCGCTCCGCCGTTGCGCCGGCGCCGTGCGATCGGCACGGCTGAGCCGGCGAGGGGTTCCGATGTCGCCTGCGCGCTGATCCGCACCGCTCGCCGCGCCCTCGCGGCAGCTACGCCGCGGTGCTCTCGCGGGCGAGGCGTCGGAGGACGGCCGGGAGGATGCCGCCGTTGCGGTAGTAGTCGAGCTCGATGGCGCCGTCGACGCGGGCGATGACCTCGAAGGACGTCTCGCCGCCCTCGTCGGACCGGGCCGCGACCGTCAGGCGCCCCCGAGGCGCGAGCGACGCGATCCCGCGGATGGTAAAGGCCTCGCGCCCCGTCAGCCCCAGCGACACCAGGTGCTCCCCGGGCAGGAACTGCAGCGGGAGGATGCCCATCCCCACGAGGTTCGTCCGGTGGATGCGCTCGAACGACTCCGCGATGACGGCCCGGATCCCGAGCAGCGCCGGCCCCTTGGCCGCCCAGTCGCGCGACGACCCCGTGCCGTACTCCTTCCCGGCGATCACGATGGCCGGCACGCCCTCGGCGCGGTAGCGCATCGAGACGTCGAAGATGAAGCCCTCCTCGCCGTCGGGCAGGTGGACTGTGTACGGGCCCTCGCCCTCGGACGCGAGCGCGTTGCGTAGCCGGATGTTCCCGAACGTGCCGCGCATCAGCACCTCGTGGTGCCCGCGCCTCGCCCCGTACGAGTTGAACTCGGCCGGCGACACGCCGTGGTCCTGGAGCCACTGCCCGGCGGGCGCCCACGGGACGATCGAGCCGGCGGGGGAGATGTGGTCGGTCGTGACCGAGTCGCCGAACACGGCCAGCGCTCGCGCGTCGACGATGTCCCCGGGCAGTTCCGGCTCCATCGACAGGCCCTCGAAGAACGGCGGCCGCGCGATGTAGGTCGAGGCGGGATCCCACACGTAGCGGTCGCCCTCGGGGATCGGCAGCGCCCGCCAGCGGTCGTCGCCGTCGAAGACGGTCGCGTAGGTGCGGCGGAACAGCTCCGGGTCGATCGAGTCGCGGATGATCGCCTTGATCTCATCGGGCGACGGCCAGATGTCGGCGAGGTAGACCGGCTTGCCGTCGTCGCCGATTCCGAGCGGCTCCCTGGTCATGTCGATGTCGACCCGCCCGGCCAGGGCGAACGCCACGACCAGCGGCGGCGACGCGAGATAGCTCGCGCGCGCGAGGGGATGGATGCGGCCCTCGAAGTTCCTGTTGCCGGACAGGACCGCCGCGGTGACCAGCTCGTTCTTCTCGATCGCCTGGGCGACCGGCTCGTCGAGCGGCCCGGAGTTGCCGATGCAGGTCGTGCAGCCGTAGCCGGCGAGCGCGAAGCCCAGCTCCTCGAGCGGGGCCATCAACCCCGCGTCCTCGAGGTAGCCCGTGACGGCCTTCGAGCCGGGGGCCAGCGAGGTTTTCACGGTCGGCGGCACGCGCAGGCCGCGCGCGACGGCGTTCCGGGCGAGCAGGCCCGCGCCGACCATGACCGTGGGGTTCGAGGTGTTCGTGCACGACGTGATCGCCGCGATCGCGACCGAACCCGTCCGGATCGTCGCCTCCTGGCCGCGGGTGCGGACGGTCACCGGCGGGTACTCGGCCAGGGCCGGATCGCTCTCGGCGACGACGGCGGCCGGCGCCGCGGCCGCCGGGACCGGCTCCGATGCCGGCGTGTGCCCCGGGGGATCCGATGCCGGGAACGACTCGGCCGAGGATTCCTCGACGATGCCGCCCGCCGGCCGGATCTTCTCGACCTGGTCCGGCGACAGGACCTCGAGGCCGTCCGGGAAGTTCGACCGGAAGTTCTCGCGGAGCAGCTTGAGCGGCACCCGGTCCTGCGGCCGCCGCGGGCCCGCGACGGACGGCTCGACCGAGGCCAGGTCGAGCGTCAGGAGGTCGTCGAACGCTGGCGTGTGGCCCGGGAGCCGCCACAGGCCCTGGGCCTTCGCGTAGGCCTCGACGAGCGCGACGCGCTCCTCGGATCGACCGGTCAGCCGGAGGTATTCGAGCGTCACCTCGTCGATCGGGAAGAGCGTCGAGGTCGCCCCGAACTCGGGGCTCATGTTCGCGATCGTGGCCCGGTCGGCCAGCGACAGCGCGGCGAGCCCGTCGCCGGCGAACTCGACGAACGCGCCGACGACCCCGAACGACCGGAGCATCTGCGTCACGACGAGGACGAGGTCGGTCGCCGTCGAACCCTGCGGCAGCTCGCCCGACAGGCGGACGCCGACGACGCGCGGCATCGGCATGTAGACCGGCTGGCCGAGGAGCGCCGCCTCGGCCTCGATTCCGCCGACGCCCCAGCCGAGGACGCCCAGGCCGTTGACCATCGTGGTGTGCGAATCCGTCCCGACGAGGGTGTCCGGGAAGGCGATCGGCCGCCCGTCCTCGTCCGTGCGGTCGTCGACGACCGAGGCGAGGAACTCGAGGTTGACCTGGTGGACGATGCCCGTCCCCGGCGGGACGACCCGCAGGTCGCGGAACGCGGTCTGAGCCCAGCGGAGGAGCTGGTAGCGCTCGCCGTTGCGCTCGTACTCGCGGGCGACGTTGAAGGCGAACGCGGCCGGGGTGCCGAACTGGTCGACCTGGACCGAGTGGTCGATGACGAGGTCCGCGGGAACCAGGGGATTCACGCGCGCGGGATCGCCGCCCAGGTCGGCCATGGCGTCGCGCATCGCCGCGAGGTCGACGATGGCCGGGACGCCGGTGAAATCCTGGAGGAGGACCCGCGTGGGCATGAACGGGACCTCGGCGTCGACGTTCGCGCCGGGGCGCCACGCGGCGAGGGTCTCCACGTCCGCCGGCTCGACCAGCCCGTTGCCGGCGTAGCGGAGGACGTTCTCGAGCAGGATCCTGACCGTGACGGGCGCCGCCTCGAGGTCGATGCGGTCGCGCAGGGCGGCGAGCCGCCAGTAGTCCGGCAGCCCCGCCCCGAGGGAGGCTCGGGCGCCGAAGGGATCCGGACGGGGCACGCCTGGCCAACCTCCTCGCTTGGATAGACTCGACGCGTGGAATCGTACCCCGAGCGGCCGTGAAGGCCTGGCGCGACCTCGACGGGGAGCGCCCCGTCGACCCCGCGCTGCCGGGCGAGCCGGCATCGAGCGCCCGGATCATCGACGAGCTGCAGCGGCGGGGGATCGACCTGGACCCGACCGCAGGCCCCGCGCATCCGGGCACGGCGGACGTGCCGCACGACC
>DATLYV010000124.1:0-3853 GCA_035574535.1 Binatia bacterium | reverse complement strand
TCCTCCTCGTACGAGGTGACGACGGGCCGGTCGGCGGACACACCTGAGTGGGGGCGGAGCCACGCTCCTATCAAGTCACGCCGGCCGGTCCACAACGTCTCACGGCCGGCAAAACCCATGAACGCCACACCCAATGGGTGGACAGGCAGCGTACGAGCCAAGCCGTGAGACGCAGAGGAGGATGACACTCAGAGCATCGTACGGGTCGGGTGGCGGATCGCCATGTGCCCGTTGTTCCGGTCGGAACGTTACCGAAGTAATGGTCCGCCGCCGAGGGTTCCCGGTGCACCATGGCGGCAGTCGCTGGGAGCGGGGGATTGGATCAGACGAGTCGCCGGTTTCGCGCTGCCGCCGCCATGCTGCTGGCCCTCGCAGTCGCCGGGCTGAGCCCGACCGTCTCGCTCGCGGGCGCCGGCGGCACGCCCGGACCCACGCCGCGCGAGATCGACGAGGCGGTCAGGTTTCGCGAGAAGCTGGGGCTTCGCGCCGATCGCGCGTTCGTCGCCCAGACGTTCCGCTCGTCCCTGTTCAAGGGCCACGGTTGGGGCGTGCCGCTCGACGCCGCGGAGGCCGGCGAGCTCGGCCGGCGGATGAAGGCCGAGAAGGCGGCAGCCAAGGCGCTGCGCCACTGGGCCGCGGACTCGGCCTCGGCGGGCGCGTACATCGACCAGCCGGCCGGCGGCGTCATCACGTTCCTGACCACGGGCGACCCGTCCAGGGGACGCCGCGAGCTCGCACCGCTGCTCCCCGACGCCGCGACCGGGGCGAAGATCCGGTTCGAGCGTGTCGAGCGCTCGATGGACGACCTGCTGGCCCTCCAGGCCCGCATCGACGCCGACCTGCGCGCGGGCGCCCTCGCGTCGCTCGGCGTCGTGAGCACGGCGATCGACGCGCGCGCCAACGCGGTCCATGTTGGCGTCGCCGCCGACACGCCCGAGGTGCGTGACGCGCTCGCGAGCCGCTACGGCCTCGGCGTGGTGGCCGCGTTCGAGCCCCCGGCCCAGGGCGGCGACGCCGACGACTGCACCTCCCGGTCCGAGTGCCCGCCCGCGAAGGGCGGCATCGAGATCCGCAGCACCTACAACGGCGCGAACTGCACCTCGGCCTTCATGGTCCGCGTTGCCGGCAGCGGTGAGCCGCGCCTCCTCACCGCCGGCCACTGCGTGGCGATGAGCGGCGGCATCGGGACGTCGCGCACGTGGACGCACGACGGGAAGGCGCTCGCGTGGGCCGAGATCACCACCTGGGCCAACGGCGCGGACGCGGACGTGGCGGTCCTCGCGCCGACGCAGGGCACGGTCGACGAGGACCGGAACCTGCTGTTCCGCGCCTCGAGCACGGACGTCGTGCCCATCACCGGCATGCGCGCCACCGCGGAGCAGGTCCAGGGCGGCATGGTCTGCCGCGGCGGCGCCGTGAGCGGCTGGCACTGCGGAACGATCGCGCTCACGAACCGGACGAAGTCGGTCGACGGCCGGACGATCGACCACCAGTGGGTCGTCGACTTCGATGCCTGTCCCGGCGACAGCGGCGGGCCGTACGTGCTCGACGACGTCGCCTACGGGCTGCACACCGACTCGAGCTGGGGCTGCGAGCCCTCGAAGAACCAGGCCTGGTACACGCCGATCGGCTGGGCGCTGACGGTGCTGGCCAGCAAGGGCCATCCAGTCGAGCTCTGCACCACGCTCACGTGCGGCGCCGAGACGAACGTCTGGACCCAGCGCGACGGCCTCGGCCACCCGGTCTGGAATCCCCAGCTCGTCCGCCTCGACGACGGTCGCGTCCTCCAGGTCGGCGGCCTGGCGCGCGATCCGCTGGGGCTCGCCCCGGACGCGACCGACCTGCCGGCGCCCGCCCTGTTCGATCCCGTCTCCGGCACCTGGTCGGAGGCCGCAACGCCGCCGTGGGCGCCAGCGGAGTGCGAGGGCCAGTTCGCGGTGGGCCTCGACGATGGGCGTGTCCTCGTCGGCGGCGGGCGGCGGCTGAACCAGGGCGATCCCTCCGCCTGCGACGGCGCGTTCCTCTTCGATCCTGCGGCGGCGCCCGAGGATGCCTGGGCGCCGGCGGAGATGCCACCGGTGGCGCTCGTCTCGGCCGGGGCGGCCCTGCTCGGCGACGGTCGCGCGTTGGTCGTCGGCGGCAACGGACCCGCCGGGTCGATTGCCGTCGCGCTCGCCTACGACCCCGCGACGGACGATTGGGCGACCCTCGACCCACCGCCCGCGGGCGCGCTGTCGCCGCTGGTGCTGCGCCTCCTCGACGGCCGCGTTCTGGTGTCCGGTGGGTACACGCTGGTTGCGGATGGCGCCGGCCGGGCCGACGTGACCGGCACGTACCTGTACAACCCGTCGACCGGGAGCTGGTCGACGACGAGCGCCGTGGGCGCGTTCGGGCGCGCCGGCACGGTCCTCGACGATGGGCGCGCCGTGCTCGCGGGCGGCCAGCACCTCAGCTGGAACGACGCGCAGCAGACCTCCTACGTCGACGCCGTCAACGTCCTCTCGCCGGGTGCGGGCACGTGGTCCACGCTGCCCGCGCTGCCGAACGCGCGCGCCGCGTTCTCGCTGGCCCAGCTGCCGAACGGCCTCCTCCTCGCCGCGGCCGGGCGGGTGCCCGGCGGCGGCCCGCTGGGGCAGATGAGCAAGACCGCGGTCGCGTACGACTTCGCGTCGAAGGCCTGGTACGACGCCCCCAGTCTCGACGGCGCGCGTGCCGGCCAGGGCACCGCGGTGCTCGCGGACGGGACGGTCCTCGTCGTGGGCGGCGGCAGCGGCTCGGTCGAAAGCTATGTGGCCGGCGACATCCTGCCGCCGAAGGCCACGGTCTACTCGTCGCGCCTGAGCTCGGGCCTGATGTTCAGCTCATCGGGGATTCCCGTGCGGCTCTCGTGGTCCGGGTCGGACACCGGCGGGTCGGGCATCGGGACGTACGACATCGCACGCAGCATTGACGGGGGTGCGTGGCAGACGATCGCCACGAAGGTCCCGCATGCCTGGGTCGACGCCTGGATCCCGACCAGCCACAACGTCCGCTTCCAGGTCCGGCCCCGCGACTGGGCAGGCAACATGGGCGCTTGGAAGGTCGGCGGGGCCGTGCGCCTCTCGATCGCGCAGGAGAGCGGCAAGTCGGTCACCTGGAGCGGGACCTGGAAACGGCTGACGGTCGGCGGCTACGCCGGCGGCGCCGCTCGCTACAGCAAGACGGCCGGCGCGTCCGCGACCTACAGGTTCACGGGCCGCGGGATCGGCTTCGTCACGACGAAGGGCCCCACTCTCGGCAAGGCCAAGATCTACATCGACGGCAGGTACGTCACGACCGTGAACCTGTACTCCTCGTCGTGGCAGTACCGGTTCGTCGCGTACCAGAAGACCTGGAGCACGGCCGGCGACCACCGGATCAAGGTCGTCAACGCCGGGACGTACGGGCACTCGCGGGTCGACGTCGACGCGTTCGTCGTCTTCAACACCCCGTAGCACGAGGCCGGCGGCGGCTTCGCGGCGCGTCGCGCACCCGGGGCGCCACCCGCCCGACACCGGGCCCGCGCTTTTCACGCCACGGCAACCCTCGCTACCGTGCCGGGATGGTCACCGACCGCGATCGTGCGCGCTGCCACCCGGAGCGGGCAGAGCCGCGCAGCATCGGCACCTCGGGCACGGGCAACATCCTGGCTCGCGAGGTCCGGCTGCTCGGGGCGCTGCTCGGCGAGATCATCGTCGAGCAGGCCGGCGAGGAGGTCTTCGAGCTCGTCGAGGCGGCGCGCCGGGGTGCGATCGCGGCGCGGCGGCGCGGCGGCGACGAGCGCGCCGCCTTTGACGTCCTCCCGCACGACGCCGGGACCCTCGAGGCCGTCGTC
>DATLYV010000123.1:0-4982 GCA_035574535.1 Binatia bacterium | reverse complement strand
GCCTGGCCCGCGACGACGACCTGCGGCGCGATCGCGGAGGGTTTGCGGAGGACCAGCCCGGTCCCGCCGACCTGGACCTCGAGCTCGGTCAGCTCGCTCCGGTCGAGGAGGCCCGAGAGGCGGTCGATGAGGGCGAGCAGCGACGCGTCGGCGCCGTCCGGCTCGGGTGGGGCGGCGGGCTGGGCCGCGTCGGCGGTCGACTGCGCCGCGGATGCGCCGGCCGACGCCTTGATGTCGGCATTCGACCGGGCGCCGTCCCGTGCCGCGCCCCCGTCCGACTCGGGCGCGGGCTCCGGCAGCGGCTCGAATGACGACGC
Organism: Binatia bacterium; assembly: GCA_035574535.1. Taxonomy (GTDB): domain Bacteria; phylum Chloroflexota; class Limnocylindria; order Limnocylindrales; family CSP1-4; genus UBA5189. The sequence goes on along the minus strand of DATLYV010000123.1, from coordinate 4,665 downwards.
GTCGAGCGACAGCGCGTCCACGGGCGGGTCGCCCATCGGCTGCTCGGTCATCCGTCCCACCGCCTGAAGACGAGCGCGGCGTTCTGCCCGCCGAACCCGAACGAGTTGTTGATCGCGGCGCGGACCTCGCGCCGGGTGGCCTTGTTCGGCGTCACGTCGAGGCCGTTGACCTTGGGGTCGGGATTCTCGAGGTTGATCGTCGGCGGAACGACGCCCTCGCGGATCGCCTGGATCGTCGCGATCGACTCGATCGCCCCGGCGGCGCCCAGCGTGTGCCCGAGCATCGACTTCTGGGCCGAGATCGAGACCGCCGGGCCGTGCTCGCCGAGGAGCGTCGCCAGCGCCTGGAGCTCGGCGCTGTCGCCCTCGGGGGTCGAGGTGGCGTGGGCGTTCACGTGGTCGATCTCGTCGGGCGCCATGCCAGCCTTGGCGAGCGCCCGCTGGCCCGCGCGGACCGCGCCGATCCCACCCGGGGCCGGCAGCGTGACGTGCGATGCGTCGGCCGTCGCGCCGTAGCCGACCAGCTCGGCGAGCGGCTCGGCGCCGCGCTTCTCAGCGTGGGACAGCTCCTCGAGGACGAGCATCGCCGCGCCCTCGCCGATGACGAAGCCGTCGCGCCCCGTGTCGAACGGCCGCGAGGCCGCCTCCGGGTGGTCGTTTCGGGTCGAGAGCGCCTTCATCGATGCGAAGCCGCCCACGACGGCCTCGTGGATCGCGGCCTCGGTGCCCCCCGCGAGCATGATGTCGGCGTCGTCGCGCCGGATCGTCTCCCAGGCCTCGCCGATCGCGTGGGCCCCGGTCGCGCAGGCCGAGACGATCGCGAAGTTCGGCCCGATCATCCCGAACGCGATCGCGATCTGCCCCGACCCGACGTTCGCGATGCCCATCGGCACGAAGAACGGCGAGATGCGGTCCGGTCCGCGTTCGGCCATGAGGAGGACGTTATCGAAGAGGGTCGCGACGCCGCCGAGCCCGGAGCCGAGGTACACGCCCGTGCGCGCGGCCAACGGGCCGTCCATCCGCCCGGGCAGGCCCGCCTGGTCGAGCGCCTGGCGCGCGACCACCAGCCCGAACTGGATGTAGCGGTCCATGCGCCGCATTTCCTTGCGGTCGAGGACGTCGGACGGGTCGAAGTCGCGCACCTCGGCGGCGATCTTGCTGTCGACGCGCGCGGGATCGAAGCGCTCGATCCGCCGGACGCCCGACCTGCCCGCGAGCAGCCCGGCCCACGTCGAGGCGACGTCGTTTCCGAGCGCCGACACGGCGCCCATGCCGGTTACGACCACCCGTCGCACGCCGTTGCCGTTCTTGGCGTTCATCGGACGAGCTTCCCGGTGCGGACGGTCGCGGCGCGATAGACGTCGCCGGGGAGGCCGCGGGCGGAGATCGCGTTCGCGGCGGCGAGGACGTCGTACTCGGTGCGGCGGATCTCGGCGGTCACGGTCGAGCGGGCGGCTGCGGCGTCCTCGCCCGCATCCTCGTCGTCGTCCACGTCGGTCAGGGAGCCGGTCGACGGCGGGCCGATCTTCACGAGCGCCCACGAGGCCGTCGGGTCGCCGTCGAAGACGTAGCCCGCGGAGCCGTCATTGACGACGACCCTCCAGCCAAACTCCCGCACGTCCGGGATGTGCGTGTGGCCGCAGCAGATCACGCGGGCGTCGGTGCGGGAGACCCGCTCGAGGACGGTCGACGGGTCGAGGCCCTTGTCGATGCCCTGCGTCTGCGACCCGGGCGAGGCGTGCGTCACGAGGACGAGGTCGTCGCCGATCCAGACCCGACGCTCGGCGGGGAGGCGGCGCAGCCACGCGAGCTGCTCGTCGTCGAGGGCGTCGTGGGCCCACTCCGCGGCGACCCGCATCTGGTCCGGGATGCCGCCGTCGAGGAGCCACGGGAACGCCGCCGCATAGTCCGCGTCCGCCACGGCGATGTCGGTGTTGCCCTGGACGACGATGGCCCCGTCGCGCTCCATCTCGCGGAGCGCGTCGACCGTCGCGCCGGGCTCCGGCCCGTTCATCACGAGGTCTCCCGCGACGAGCACGAGGTCCGGCCTCTCCTTCTTGAGCGCCTTGCGCACGGCCTCGAGGGCCAGGACGTTGCCGTGCACGTCACTGAGGACGGCAATCCGCGTGCTCACGCGGACACGTCCGCGGCCCGTGTGGCCCCAGCGTGCATCCCGGACCCGGCCGGCTGGGCCAGCAGCCCGGCGTTCGTGGCAATCGCGTCACGAACCGGGCCGGCAGCCGAGGCTGCGACACCGGAGGCGGCGAATGCGGGCAGGAATCGGGCCACCAGCCCGGACCTCGACATTCCGGTCGCGAAGGGCGGGCTGCCAGCCGGGTGCCAGTCGGCAGGCGCCTCGGTCGCAAAGGCCGGGCTGCCAGCCCGGTGCGAAGCCGCGCGGGCAACGAGCATGGGCTTCTCGATCGGGCTCCGGGGTGTGAGGAGGAAGCGTGTCAGCGGAGCACCCCCTCCGGCGGGATGATGAACGACAGGAGGGCCTCGCAGGCGACCTCGCCGTCGACGGTCGCGACGCCGCGGCCCTTGCCGAAGCGCGAGCCGAGCCGCTCCATCGTGACCTCGAGCCGCATGACGTCGCCCGGGACGACAATCCGCTTGAAGCGCGCCTCGTCGATGCCGGCGAAGAGCCCGATGCGGTCGCCGAACCCGGGCTGCTTGGCGACGTAGACGGCCATCGTCTGCGCGAGCGCCTCGATCTGGAGGACGCCCGGCACGATCGGCAGGCCCGGAAAGTGGCCCGGCGCCCACCACGAGTCGGCGCTGATGCCCTTGATCCCGACGATCCGCCGAGCCTCCGGGTCGTACTCGACGATGCGGTCGACCATCAGCATCGGGTAGCGGTGCGGGATGAGCGCCTCGATCTCGCGCGTCGTGTGGACGGTGCCCTCGGCCGCGAGCGGGTCGCGTGCGGGCGCGCCGGACGCGGGGGCGGCGGCCTCGGCCCCGGCGACCGGGGCGGTCTCGGCGGTCATCGGGCGGCCGCGGCGAGGAATGCCGCCCCGCCGACCCGGTCGAGGAGGTTCGTGGTCATGCGACCCTCCAGGAAGGCTTCGTTGTCGAGCAGCGCGCGGTGGATGTCGATGTTCGTCGTCACGCCGTCCACCAGCAGCTCCTCCAGGGCCGCGCGGGAGCGGGCGATCGCCGTCGCGCGGTCGGGGCCCCAGACGATCAGCTTGCCAAGCAGCGAGTCGTAGTACGGCGGTACCTCGTAGCCGGGATAGAGGTGCGAGTCCATGCGGATGCCCGGCCCGCCCGGGGCGTGGAACCGCTCGATCACGCCGGCGCCGGGGCGGAAGTCGTGGGCCGGGTCCTCGGCGTTGATGCGGTACTCGATCGCGTGGCCGCGGAATTCGACGTCCGACTGGCGCAGCCCCAGCGGCTCCCCGGCCGCGATCCGGATCTGCAGGGCGACGAGGTCGATCCCGGTGAGCATCTCGGTCACCGCGTGCTCGACCTGGATCCGGCAGTTGATCTCGATGAAGTACGGGTTGCCCTCGCCGTCGACGAGGAACTCGAGGGTCCCGACGTTCTCGTAGCCCGCGGCCACGACCGCGCGGATCGCCTTGTCCGCCAGCGACGCGCGGGCCTCGGGCGTGAGGACCGGCGTCGGGGCCTCCTCGAGGATCTTCTGGTGGCGGCGCTGGACGGAACAATCCCGCTCGCCAAGGTGGATCCCGGCGCCGAACTTGTCCAAAGCGACCTGGATCTCGACGTGGCGGTTGTCGTCGAGCCATTTCTCGAGGTAGATGGAGTCGTCGCCGAAGGCCGACTTCGCCTCCGAGCGGCAGATCTTGATCGCCGATTCGAGCTCGCGCGACGTCCGGACCATGCGCATGCCCTTGCCGCCGCCGCCCGCGGAGGGCTTGATCAGCACCGGGTAGCCGATCCTCTCGGCCTCACGGAGGGCGTGGTCGTCGTCGCCGATCATCGACGAGCCCGGGATCGTGGGAAGGCCGAAGCCGCCGAGGAGCCGGCGCGTGCCCTCCTTCGAGGCGAACCGGTCGAGGACGTCCGGCGGCGGCCCGATGAACGTCAGGTCGTGGGCCCGGACGACCTCGGCGAACGTCTCGTCCTCGGACAGGAAGCCGTAGCCGGGGTGGATGGCGTCGCAGCCGGTCACGAGAGCCGCGGAGATGACCGACGGGACGGAAAGATAGCTCCGGCGAGCGTCAGCCGGGCCGATGCAGATCGCCTCGTCCGCGAGCTGGACGGGCAGGGAGTCGCGGTCCGCCTCGGAGTAGGCGACGACCGCCTCGACGCCGAGCGTCCGGCAGGCGCGCAGGACGCGCAGCGCGATCTCGCCACGGTTGGCGATCAGGATGCGGCGGAACATCAGCGCGACCCTCCCGACGCGGCCGGGGCGCCGGTCAGCTCGATGCGGATGAGCTCCTGGCCGTACTCGACGGCCGTCCCCGGCTCGACGAGGGTTGCGCCGACGATCCCGTCGGCGGGCGCGAGGACGTCCTGGGGCACGCCGATGACGTTCACCGTCCCAAGGGCATCGCCGGTTCGCACCCGCGTGCCGGACGCTGCGCGAGGGCCGGGCTGGAAGATGCCCACCGCCGGGGACGTGGCGATCGTCCGGGAGCGCTCGGCGGCGGCCGCTTCGCCGGCCGAGCCGGCGCCGGGCGCGAGGCCCGTCCCGTT
>DATLYV010000122.1:0-10470 GCA_035574535.1 Binatia bacterium | reverse complement strand
GTCGCGGGCACGGCGCGGGAGGCCGTCTCGTGACCGGGCCCGTCTTCGAGGTCGCGCTGGCGGAGCCGCGCGCCGGCGCGCTGGCACTGGCGCTCGAGCCGGCGAGGCTGCTCGACGAGCTTGACGCTGGTCGCCTCCGGGCCGCGTGGCCCGACCCGGAGGCGCCGTCCGGCTGGCGCGTCGACGCGACGGTCAAGGCGGCGATCCTCGGGCTCTTCGCCCAGCGCGCCGACCGCAGCTACGAGGTCGGCCCGTTCGGGTTCGCGGACCGCGCGTCGCTGCCGCTGAAGCGGCTCCTCGACGGCGCCGAGGCCCGGGCGGCGCGAGAGGCCGGCCGAGCCTGGCGCCTGGTGCCCGGCGGGACCAGCATCCGCGCCGGCGTCCATCTCGGCCCCGGCGTCGTCGTCATGCCGCCGTCGTTCGCCAACATCGGGGCGTGGGTCGGCGCGGGCACGATGATCGATTCGCACGTCCTCGTCGGCTCGTGCGCCCAGATCGGCGCACGCGTCCACCTCGCAGCCGGGACGATCGTCGGCGGTGTGCTCGAGCCGCCCGGCGCCCGGCCCGTCATCGTCGAGGACGACGCCTTCATCGGTGGCGGCTGCGGGCTGTACGAGGGGGTCCTCGTCCAGCGCGGGGCGGTCCTCGCGGCCGGGGTCGTCCTGACCGGGACCTCGCGCCTCTACGACCTGGTCCGGGAGACGGTGATCGAGGGGACCCCGGACGCCCCGCTCGTTGTGCCGGAGCGGGCCGTCGTCGTCCCGGGCACGCGGGCGGTCGCGGGAAACTTCGGTCGGGCCCACGGCCTGGCCATCTCGACCGCGCTCCTCGTCAAGGACCGCGACGCGGGCACCGACGCCCGCGTGGCGCTGGAGGACGCCCTCCGATGACGGGCCCCGAGGGACGGGCCCGCGGCCGCCCGCCGGCGCGGGACGAGATCCTCCGCGGCGGGCGGCTCGGCGGCGTCGAGCCGGAAGTCCTGGCCGAGCGGTTCGGAACGCCGCTCTACGTCTACGACCTGGACGTGGTGGATCGACAGGTGGCGGCCCTCCGGGCTGCCCTGCCGCCGGCAATGGAGCTCGCCTACGCGGTCAAGGCCAACCCGGCGCTGGCGGTCGTCGCCCACCTCGGGGCGCAGGGGCTCGGGGCGGACATCGCGTCGGCGGGCGAGCTGGAGCTGGCCCTCCGGGCGGGCATCGACCCGGGGACGATCGTCATGACCGGCCCCGGGAAGCGCGACGACGAGCTGCGCCTCGCGGCGGCCGCGGGCATCCGGGCGATCACGGTCGAGTCGCCGGGCGAGCTGGCCCGACTCGACCGGGTCGCCGCCGAACTGGGCCGCGTCGTGCCCGTCCTGCTGCGCGCCTCGGTCTCGGCTGCCGCCGGGCTGGAGCGCGTCCGGCTCGTGGGCGACGAGGGGGCGGGCAAGTTCGGCATGGACGTCCCCGACCTCGTTCGATCCGCCCGGCTGGCCCTGCGGTCGAGGCACCTCGACCTCCTCGGCGTGCATGCGTTCGGCGCCTCCAATGTGACCGACGCGCAAGCGCTGGCCGACCACGTCGAGGACACGCTCAAGATGGCGGCGCTGCTCGCGGGCCGGCTCGGCTTCGACCTCCGGCTCGTCGATGTCGGCGGCGGGCTCGGGATCCCGTACGAGCCCGACGACCGGGCGCTCGACCTGGCGGCGCTGGGCGATCGGCTCCGCCGGATCGCCCAATCCCTCGAGGCCGACGACGTGACGAGACGGACCCGCGTGCTCGTGGAGCCGGGCCGGTTCCTGGTGGGGCCGGCGGGCGCATTTCTCGCCCGCGTCGTCGACCGGAAGATCGTCGGTGGCGCCCACGTCGTCATCGTCGACGGCGGCGTGCACCAACTCCTCCGTCCGGCCCTCGTGGGCCAGGAGCATCGGGTCCGCGTCCTCGGCCGCAGCGGCGGGTGGAAGGCGAAGGCGTTCCCAGTGACCGTAGCCGGGCCGCTCTGCACGGGCCTCGACATCCTGGCGGCCCATGCAGTGCTCCCGCTGCCGGCGGTCGGCGACCTCGTGGCCGTCCTCGACGTCGGCGCCTACGGCTTCACCGAGTCGATGCCGTTCTTCCTGTCCCACCCGACGCCAGCGGAGGTGGCGATCCGCGACGGCGAGGCGGCACTCATCCGGCGGCGCATCGAGCCGACCGAGTGGCTGGACCGGCAGACGATCCTGCGGCCGGTCAGGCGAACCGAGCGGGCTGCCCGGGTGCGCGGGTAGGTTGGCTGAGCGCAGCCGTCGTCAGCGTCGACCGTTGGCGGTTTGGGCGGGCGCCGCGGCCTGGAGGTCCTGCAGGCGCTCGCGCCACCGCTCGAGCGAGGGCTCGTCGGGGAACAGGACGAGGACGGTGTTGTCGCCAGCGACGGTCCCGACCGGCTCGGGGAACGAGGACCGGTCGATCGCCTCGGCGATGATCGAGGCGGTGCCCGGCGTCGAGACGAGGAGCAGGATCAGCCCGGAGCGGCGAACGTCGACCGGGACGTCGACCAGGACGCGCCGGAGCATCGAGTCGTCGGGGCCGGGCGACCGCGCGAGGTCCAGCGGCGAGGCGTAGACGTGCCGATCGCCGCGCACGACCTTCACGAGCCCGAGCTCGGCGATGTCCCGGCTGACCGTCGCCTGGGTGACCTCGAAGCCGTGCTCGGCCAGCCGCTCGGCCAGCTGCTGCTGGCTGCCGATCGGCTCCTCGGCGATGAGCCGGCGGATCAGCTGCTGCCGCGCGCGCCGGGCCGCGCGACCGCCCGCCGTCCCGCGAGTCCCGTCGAGGGGTCGCTCCATTCGAGCGACTATACCGCCTCGCACCGGCCGCACCCGGGGCCGCGGATCAGGGGGAAGGGCTCGGATCACGCCAGCCCGAGCCGCTCGGCGGCGGCGGCCAGCTCCGCCGCGACGCGATGCGGCGCCGTCCCGCCGACGACGTCCGGGCGCCGGAGCGCAGCCTCCACGGTCGCGCTCGCGTGGAGCTCGGCGATCGCAGCCTCGGACGAGGCCAGGCGCTGCGCCGCCGCGTCATCGCTGGCGGCGAGGACCGCCGCGAACTCGGCGGCGGGAAGGTCCCCGAGCGACGTCCCGTTCGCCTCGGCCCGCCGGACGAGCTCACCGACGACGTGGTGGGCCGCGCGGAAGGCCACGCCCCGCTCGACGAGGCTGTCCGCGACGCAGACCGCCGTCCCGAAGCCCTCACCGGCGGCGGCCCGCATGCGCTCCTCGTCGACCCGGAGGCCGGCGACGAGCCCCGCCAGCACCCGCAACGACGCAAGGAGGACGCGGCAGCTCTCGAACAGCGGCGGCTTGTCCTCCTGGAGGTCGCGCTGGTAGGCGAGCGGCAGGCCCTTGAGGACCGTCAGGAAGCCCGCGAGATGGCCGACCACCCGGCCGGCCCGGGCGCGGACCAGCTCGGCCGGGTCGGGGTTGCGCTTGTTCGGCAGCATCGACGAGCCGGTCGAGAACGCGTCCGATGGCCGGACGAACCCGAACCGCGGGTTCGACCACCACACGACCTCCTCGGCGAGGCGCGACAGGTGGACCATCGCGAGCGCGACCGCGGCCAACGTCTCGGCCACGAAGTCGCGGTCGCCCGAGGCGTCGATCGAGTTGCGGGTCACGCCCTCGAAGCCGAGGTCGGCGGCCACCGCCTCGCGATCGAGCCGGAAGCCGGCGCCCGCGACCGCCCCCGAGCCGAGCGGCGAGACGTTCGCGCGCCGCCGCGCGTCCGCCAGTCGGCCGCGGTCCCGCTCGAGCATCTCGACGTAGGCCAGCAGGTGGTGCGCGAACAGCACCGGCTGCGCTGGCTGCACGTGGGTATGGCCGGGCATGACCGCGCCCTCGTGGCGCCGGGCGAGCCCGACGAGGGCACGCTCGAGGTCGAGGATCGCCTCGTCGAGCTCGTCGATCGTCCGGCGGAGCCAGAGGCGCAGGTCGGTCGAGACCTGGTCGTTGCGCGAGCGGCCGGTGTGAACCTTGCGGGCCACCAGGCCGATCCGCGCTTCGAGTGCGAACTCGACGTTCATGTGGACATCCTCGAGTGCCGGGTCCCACTCGAGCGAGCCGCCCTCCAGATCGCGACGGAGGCCCGCGAGGCCCTCGCGGATCGTCTCCGCCTCGTCCGGCGTGAGGATGCCCGCGCGCTCGAGCGCCGTCGCGTGGGCCAGCGAGCCGTCGAGATCGTCGAGCGCCAGTTCGAGGTCGGCGTCGATCGACCGCCCGAAGTCCGCCGCGGTGGGGTCTGGCGGCGCCTCGAACCTGCCGCCCCAGGTCTTCACCTGGCCTCAGGAGGGCGTTGCGACCGGCTCGACCTCGGCGTCATAGGTCTCCACGGGGAGCTCGTCGAGCGCTGGCTCGGGGACGCCGCTGGCGCCGCCGCGCGCCGCCTCGGTCCGCATCGGCAGGCCGAAGATCGAGATGAACCCGACGGCGCTCGCATGGTCGAAGGCGTCCCCCTGATCGTAGGTCGCGAGGGACCGATCGTAGAGCGACGCGTCGCTGCGCCGCCCGACGACGACGGCGCTCCCGTGGTCGAGTCGGACGCGCACCTCGCCGCTCACGACCTGCTGGGTCGAGCGCACGAGCTCGCGGAGGGCGCCCTGGAGCCGCGTGAACCACAGGCCGTCGTAGGTGCCCTGCGCGATCTCGTCGGCGACGATCCGGCCGAAGCGCAGCTGGTCCTTCGACAGCGTCAGGCCCTCGAGCGCCCGGTGCGCGGTGTGCAGCACGACCGCGGCCGGGGCCTCGTAGACCTCGCGGCTCTTGATGCCCACGAGACGGTCCTCGACGTGGTCGATCCGCCCGACGCCGTGGCTGCCCGCGAGGCCGTTGAGGCGCTCCACGAGCCCCACGGGGTCGACGGCCTCGGCGTCGAGCGTCACCGGGATGCCGCCTTCGAAGCCGATGGTGATCTCGACCGGCTCGGGCGCGTCGGCGGGCGCGACCGTCCAGGCATAGGCGTCGGCCGGCGGCGCGACCCAGGGGTCCTCGAGGACGCCCGTCTCGACCGAGCGGCCCCACAGGTTGACGTCGATGGAGTAGGGGGAGGCGTGGGTGACCGGGATCTCGATGCCCCGCTCGATCGCGTACTCGATCTCCTGGTCGCGCGACATGCCCATGCCGATCCGCATCGGGGCGACGACCTCGAGGCGGCGGTCGAGGGCGTGGACGGCGACGTCGAAGCGGACCTGGTCGTTGCCCTTGCCCGTGCAGCCGTGGGCGACCGCGTCGGCACCCTCGGCGTGGGCGACCTCGACGAGCAGCTGGGCGATCAGCGGCCGGGCGAGGGCCGTCGCGAGCGGGTACGCGCCCTGGTAGACCGCCCCGGCCTGGAGTGCCGGCCAGACGAAGCCCTCGACGAACCTCGTCCGCGCGTCGACGACGTACGCGCGGCTCGCGCCCGCGCGCATCGCGCGCTGCGGGGCGCCGGGCCGGAGCGAGCCGCCGCCGACGTCGACGGTGAGGGTCACGACCTCGACGTCGTAACGCTCGCGGAGCCACGCGATGGCGACCGACGTGTCGAGGCCACCGGAGTACGCAAGGACGATCTTCTCCACGGGCGGATCTCCAGGGTGGTGCAGGTTGGGAAGGGCGCGACGTGGGAGCCCGCGGCGCATGTGGCGGCTCACAGTCCTGCATTAACATGCGCCGAGTGGGATATTGTTGCATAGTCATGCACGTTCTGTCTATCATTTGCCAATGAGATCGCTTGCCGCGGTCGGCGGACCGCCGACCATCGACCTCCTGTCGATCGCCGACCTGGGAGCGGCCGGCATCGCGGAGGTCATCGACCACGCCCTGGCGCTGAAGTCCGGCTCGGGCGCGCCCGAGCGGGGTCAGCCGCTCGCGGGGCGCCAGTTCGCCCTGCTGTTCGACAAGCCGAGCCTGCGGACCCGCGTCTCGTTCGAGGTCGGCATCCGCCGGCTGGGCGGCGCGACGACGACCCTGACGGGGAGCGACGTCGGCCTCGGCAGCCGCGAGCCGCTCGGCGACATCGCGCGGACGCTGTCGCGCTACGTCGACGCGATCGTCGTCCGGATCCACGAGCACGCGCACCTCGAGCAGCTGGCCGCGGCCGCGGACGTCCCGGTCGTCAACGCCCTGACGAACCGCGAGCACCCGTGCCAGGCGCTGGCCGACCTGCTGACGATCCGCGAGCACCTCGGCGGGTTCCGCGGCCGCCGGCTCGCGTACGTCGGCGACGGTAACAACGTGTGCCACTCCCTCCTGCTCGGCGGCGCTGCGATCGGGCTCGACGTGAGCGTCGCCTGCCCGCCCGGCTACGAGCCCGACCCGACCATCGTCTCGGAGGCGCGGCTGCTCGCCAGGGAGAGCGGGGCGCGCGTCGAGGTGGTCGACGACGCGGTGGCCGCGGTCAGCGGCGCCGACGCGGTCTACACCGACGTCTGGACGTCGATGGGCTTCGAGGCCGAGGCCGCGGCGAGGCAGCGGTCGTTCGCGCCGTTCCGGGTCACGTCCACGCTCATGCGCTCTGCGCCGAACGCCATCGTCATGCACTGCCTCCCGGCCCACCGCGGGCAGGAGGTCGACGCCGAGGTCATCGACGGTCCCGCCAGCGTCGTGTTCGATCAGGCCGAGAACCGGCTCCATGCCCAGCAGGCGGTCCTGATCCGGCTCCTCCGGCAGGCCTGGCGGCGCCTCGGCGAGCCGGCGCCGGCTGGACAGGTCGCCGCGGCAGCCCTCTACCGGGCCTGAGGCGGGGGCTTCCGTCGCGGGTGCCTGTCGGCTGCGGCGGCCGTGGGTCAGCCGCGGCAGGGTCGGCCACACCGGCCGGTCAGGGGCCTGCGACCACCCTCGTCCCGACCGTCTCGTCAGCGAGCGCCCGCGCGACGGCGTCGGGACTGCGGCCGTCGGCGATGACGACCTCCGGCGCGCCTGCCTCGGCGACCGCGAGGGCGCCGCGGACCTTTGGGATCATGCCGCCCTCGATCGTGCCGTCGGCGATCAGCGCCTCCGCGCGAGCGCGGTCGAGCCGGCGGATCGGCCGGCCGGCGGCGTCGAGGACGCCGTCCGTGTCGCTGAGCAGCAGCAGCCGTGCCCGCATCGCGGCGGCCAGGCCAGCTGCGACCTCGTCGGCGTTGACGTTGCAGATGGCCCCGTCCGAGTCGAGCGCGAGCGGCGCGACGACCGGCACGAGGCCCGCCGCGAGCAGTTGGTCGAGGACCTCGAGTCGCGCCCCGGTGACGCGGGCGACCCGCCCCAGTCCCGGGACCCGCTCTGCGACGAGCAGCCCGGCGTCGACGCCGCTGAGGCCGACCGCCCGCACGCCCAGCCGGGCGAGCGCCGCGACGAGTTCGGCGTTGACGAGGCCGCGGAGGACGGCCACGGCGACCTCGAGCGCGGCATCATCGGTGACCCTGCGGCCGGCCTCCCAGCTGCTCTCGATCCCGAGGCGATCGAGCCACGCGGACAGGCGCTTGCCCCCGCCGTGGACGACAAGCGCCCGGTGCCGCGGCGCGAGGGCTGCCACGCCGCGGAGCGTGTCGTGCTGGTCCGCGAGCGTCTCGCCGCCGAGCTTGACGACGACGGACGCGGACGCGGCGCGGCTTTCGGGGCCAGGGCCGGGCTCCGGGCCGGGGCTGGGCGCGGGTCCGGCGCCGGGCGCCGCGTCGGCGGTCACGTCGAGTATGCCGAGTTCTCGACGACGTAGGCCTCGGTCAGGTCGCAGCCGAAGGCCTCGGCCGACGCGTCCCCCCGGCCGAGGTCGACGCGGATGACGACCTCGGGCGCGTCCATTAGGGCGGCGAGCGCCGCGCGATCGAAGGGCTGCGGATCGCCGGCGAAGACCGGCACGGCGGCGATGGCGATCGTCAGCAGGTCGGGGTCGATCGGGACGGGGCCGCCCCGTCCCTCGGCAACGCCGAGCGCGGCGGCGATCCGGCCCCAGTTCGGGTCGCGACCGTGGACGGCCGCCTTGACGAGGCTGCTCGCGACCACGGCCCTCGCGGCAGCGCGCGCCTCCGCCGCGTCGGCGGCGCCGGTGACCTGGCAGGTGATGAGCGTCGTCGCGCCCTCGCCGTCGGCCGCCTGCTGGCGCGCGAGCGAGCGGCGACGGCCTCGAGCGCCCGCGCGAGCGCCAGCCCGGCCGGGGTGTCGGCCTCGACGGGGGCGGTGCCGGCCGCGCCGGAGGCGAGCACGAAGACGGTGTCGTTCGTGCTCGTGTCGCCGTCGACCGTCAGCTGGTTCCAGGTCCGGTCGACGATCGGCCCGAGCACCGACCGGAGGACCCCCGGCTCGACCGTGGCGTCCGTCAGGACGAGGGCCAGCATCGTCGCCATGCGCGGATGGATCATCCCGACGCCCTTCGCGACGCCGGATACCGTGACGCCGCGCGGCCGACCGTCCGGCCCCGGCAGCTCGATCCGCAGGCTCGCCGCCTTCGACCGCGTGTCCGTCGTCCGGAGCTGCTCCGCGAGGGCGGCCAGGCCGTCGTCGCCCGACTCCAGGCCGTCGGGGACGAGGCCCGCCAGCGACCGCTTCACCACCGTGACCGGCAGGCGCGTCCCGATCATCCCGGTCGCGATCGCGAGCGTGAGCTCCGGCCGCACGCCCAGCCGCGCGGCAAGCGCCTCGGCGAGCTCGGCCTGGTCGGCGTCGCCGGCAGAGCCCGTCGCGGCGTTCGCGCAGCCGCTCGTCGAGAGGATCGCGCATGCCCGATCGCCCGAGCGCTCGAGGTGCCACCGGCTCAGCCGGATCGCGGCGGCCGACAGGCGGTTCGTCGTGAACACCGCGGCGACGCTCGCCGGCCCGTCGGTCGTGGCGAGGACGCCGACGTCGAGGCTGCCGGATGGCTTGATCCCCGCGACGGTCGCGCCGGCCCGGAAGCCCGCCGGCATGCGGGGCCGCTCCTCGACCGCCGGGAGGTCGACGACGAACGGCGCGAGCGACGCGCGGGTCGCGCGTGGCCCGGGGGACGCGGGGGACGCGGGGGACGCGGGCCGGGCGGTCACGGCGAGAGCGGCAGCTGCTCGAGGCCGACCATCTCGGCCAACCCGAAGACGATGTTGAACGCCTGGACGGCCTGACCGGCGGCGCCCTTGACGAGGTTGTCGAGCACGCCCAGCGCGAGGACGCGGCCGGTGCGCTCGTCGTGGTGGACGTGGACGCGGAACCGGTTGCTGCCGAGGACGTGCTTCGTCGCCGGCGGGCTCGCGACGACGTCGACGAACGGCTCGCCGGCGTACGCCTCGCGGTACAGGTCGTCGAGCTCTGCCTGCGTCACCGTCCGGGTCGGCCGGACGTGGCAGGCGGCGAGGATGCCCCGGGTCATCGGGATGAGGTGCGGCAGGAAGTCGACCGGCGGGAGCTGCCTCGACGCGAGCGCGCCGAGCGCCTCCAGTTCCTGCTCGATCTCGGCGACGTGCCGGTGCCCGCCGACGCCGTACGCTCGGACGCTCTCGTTGACCTCGCTGAAGTGCATCTCCGGCGTCGCCTCGCGACCCGCGCCGGAGACCCCGCTCTTGGCGTCGATCACCACGTCCTCGATGAGCCCGGCGCGGGCGAGCGGCGCGAGGGCGAGGATCGCGGTCGTGGCGTAGCAGCCCGGCGAGGCGACGACCCGGACGTCGGCGTCCCGCAGCGCGGCGAGCTCGGTCCGGTGAAGCTCCGGCAGGCCGTAGACCGCCCGATCGAGGAGGTCCGGCCGCGGGTGCTCGAACCGGTACCAGCGCTGGTAGCCGGCCCGGTCCTTGAGGCGGAAGTCCGGGCCGAGGTCGATGATCGCGACCTCCCGCTCGAGCAGCTCCGGGACGAGCGTCGCGGCGGCGCCGTGCGGCAGCCCGAGGAAGACCGCATCGAGACCCTCGGGCAGGGCGTCAGCGATACGCAGGCCGGTCGAGGCCAGGTGCGGGTGGCTGACATCGATGGGCTCGTCGGTGCGGCCGCGCGACTGCAGCCCCGCCACCTCGGCGGCCGGGTGGCGCGACAGGAGCCGGACGAGCTCGCCGCCGCCGTAGCCCGTGGCGCCGATGATCCCGACCCGGATCCGCCTGCCAGCCTCCGCATGGTCATTCATACGGGGTGAATATATATTGACTCGATGAACGACCGCGATCGGCACGACCGCGATGGGCAGGACAGCGCGCAGGACCTGCCCGATCTCCAGTTGCCCGAACCCGGGACGCGCTTCGGCGCGGTCAGCGTCCGGGTCTCGGAGGAGGCCGACCTCGCCGAGCTCATCACCACGCTCCGCGACGCCGGCGCCGAGATCGTCGCGATCAACACCTTCCCCGCGACCCGCGGCGAGCCGGACGTCGTCCGGGTCTTCGACATCGAGACGCGCAGCTTCGACAGCACCGAGGCGGCGGCGCTGCTTCGCGGCATCCGCGGCGTCGTCTCGGCCCAGCCGCGCAAGACCCTCGGCCAGATCTTTGGCAAGCGGGTCATCGTCATCGGCGGCGGCGCGCAGGTCGCCCAGGTCAACCTCGGCGCGGTCACCGAGG
>DATLYV010000121.1:0-7697 GCA_035574535.1 Binatia bacterium | reverse complement strand
CGGGGCGGCCGTGCCTGCCGCCGCATCGACGATCCGGAGCGTGTCCGGGACGGCGTTCTCGCCGTAGGCGTCCCACCAGGCACGGTGGAAGGCCCAGCGGGAGAACGGCGTCGCGTAGGGGTTCAGGCGGACGAGGCCGTCCCAGGTCGCCGGGTCGACGTCCTCGAAGGCGACCCGCTCCGCGCGGAGGGTTCGACTGGGGGCGGCCTCAGGGTTCCCTGCCGGCGCGCCGGTCGAGCCGCTGCTCGAGACCGCGCCCGGCCGCGCACAGTCCGGGTCGGCCTGCAGCGCGGGAATCACCCGTCGAGCATAGCATCAGGCAGCCCATTCCCTTGCGACTGCAACCTCTCAATATCGAGCGAATTCCGGGCGTTCGTGCTCGATTCCGGGCCGATCGGCGGGCGATCGGCGGCCCTCCCGGCCTAGCCGGCCGACTGCGGGGCCGGGATGGCCAGGCCAGCTGCGGCGGCCCGGCGATGGTTCGCGGCGTCGCGGCGGCGCTCCGCCCAGCGGCCCGTGGCGGCCCGCGCGAACGGCAACACGCCCACGAGCATCGACGGGCTGATCGTGTAGAAGGCCGGGAGCGCGAGGCACCCGGCGACGACGACCGGCCAGCGCCAGCCCCGCCACGCGGCGAGGACGACGATGACGACCGCGGCGACGAAGCGGGGCCAGAACGGCAAGTTGAACGGCGGCACAGGCGGCGGCGAGCCCGCGGTCATGAGCGCGAACCAGCCAAACCAGCGCTCCGGCCAGATCGCGAACGTCACCGCGGCGATCACCGCGGTCACGCCCACCGCGACGCCGAGCGCCCGCCACTGCCGGCGCAGCGCGAACCACAGCAGCCCGACGCCCGGCGTGACTTTCGTGAGCAGCACGAACGACGACGTCGCGGGCCACCAGCTGCCCTCCCACCAGCGGCGCCGCCGTCGGCCGAACGGCCCATCGCGCGCGTCGCGTCCGTCCCGCCGTGCCTCGTCGTCGCCGCCCCGGAAGGCCAGCACGATCGCGGCCGCGAGCAGCAGCTGGATGTTGCCGGCGTTGATCTCCGAGGCGACCGGGACCAGGAACAGCACGAACGCCGCCGCGGGCCCCGCCAGCCACAGCAACGCAAGGCACAGGATCGCGCGCCAGATCGCGACGAAGACCTCGAACGGCACCAGCCGGCCCCACCCGACGACCAGCTCGAACGCGGGCGAGTAGTTGTAGCCGTTCTGCTGGAGGAGCTCGGGGTGCGGGTAGAGGTTGGAAGGGTCCGCCTCCCAGTACCATCGCATGTCGACCGGCAGGCCGAGCGTCTGGGTCAGGATCAGCCAGTAGTAGCCGACGAACAGGATCCCGACCCCGATGCCGAGGCGGTTCAGGAAGCCGGAGCGCTGCGCGACGAGGTCGAGGAGGCGGGTCATGCCGGCGCGAGGGTGGGCCTCGAGCGTCCCAGGCGCAATCCCTCCCAGGTCACCCCGAGGAGGGCGGCCCAGAAGCCGAGCGGGTAGACCCACGGGACGTTGAGCCCCACGAGGACGGTGGTCGTCAGGAGCGGGATGACCGCGGCCCACCAGTGCCGCTGCTCGAGCAGCCAGGCGACGGGCAGCAGCAGCACGAGCGCGTAGTGGTCCCAGAGCACGGGCGTCACGAACTGCGTCGCAATGACGACCGCGACGTACGACGCGACCGCCGCCCCGCGGAGGGTCACGAGCGCCACGACCGCGACCACGAGCGCGAGGTTCGCCCAGTGCAGGACCGTCGCGACCCCGGCGTCGACCCCCGCCTCGAACACCAGGCGGCCGACGCCGTAGCCGTGCGGCGTCTCGATCGGGCGGCTGACGCGCTGGAGGAGCGACACCTCGTCCAGCCAGGACTGCGGACCAGCCACGACCGTCGCGACGGCGGCGGCCAGCGCGACGATCAGGACCCCGACGACCGCCGCCCGAACCCGCCCCGTGACCGCCGCCCAGCCGAGCAGCAGCGCCGGCTGGAGCTTGATGAGCGTCCCAAGCGCCGCGCTCCCGCCGAGCGCCAGCGGCCGCTCCATCCACCGCCACCCGATCGCGAAGAGCAGCAGCAGCACCGGCCCCACCTGCCCCAGCTTGATCGCGTAGACCAGCGGCCACGAGAGCGCCGCGAGCAGCAGCACGATCCAGCGGACTCGCGCCGAGACCGGCAGCAGCGCGATCCCGGCCACCGACGCGGCCACCAGGAGCAGCGTGAATGCCCAGACCGCCACGTCCTGCGGCAGCAGCGCGATCGGCAAGACGAGGAGCGCGAACGGCGGCGGGTAGAAGAACAGCCCGAACCCGCCGGTGGCGCCGACGTTCGGGTCGTACATCGTCTGGCCGGCCAGCAGCCGGTCGACCGCGAGGTCGTAGGCCAGGTAGTCGAAGCCGAGCGTGCCGCTCGTCCAGGCGGCCCGGATGATCAGCGCCGCCCACGCGACCGCCCCTGTCAGCGCGACGGCATACGCCACCCGCGCGAGGGGAGCCGCGGTCATCGCGCCTTCCCGACCCCGCGGTGCAGGAGCGGGATCCGGAAGAGGTCCCACGCGACGCGCATCGCCAGGCGCGCCCCCGGGCGCATGCGCGAGCCCCGGACGTCATGCCAGCGGATCGGCACGACCTCGATCCGGTAGCCGCGGCGGCGGGCGAGGTGAATGAGCTCCACGTCGAACACGATCGAGGTGATCTTCTGGCGGGCGAAGATGTCCTGCGCCGCCGTCCGCGTGAAGCCCTTGAAGCCGCACTGGGTGTCCTTGACGCCGCCGACGACCCAGATCGAGGCGAGGAGGTGGAAGAACGCCCCGAGCGCGCGCCGGTAGCGCGGCTGCGTTGCACGCATGTCCGACCCGTCGGGCTGGATGCGGCTCCCGAGCGCGACGTCGGCCGACTGGAGGGCCGAGACGAGCTTCGGCAGCTCGGTGGGCGGCGTCGCCATGTCCGAGTCGGCGAAGATCGCGACGTCGCCGCCCGCGTCGAGCATCCCGGCGCGCACGGCCGCGCCCTTGCCCCCATGTGGCACGCGCAGGACGCGGATCTCGGGGTCGCCGCGGCCCTCGACGAGCGCGGCGGTGTCGTCGGTGCTGCCGTCGTCGACGACGAGGACCTCAGCGGTCGGGAGCTCGGCCCGGCCGGCACCGCGCAGGTACGTCATGAGGTCGTCGAGGGCCGGTCCGATGCGCTTCGCCTCGTTGTACGCCGGCAGCACGATCGTCAGGCTCGAGGCGGGCTGCATCGCGGGCGAGTGTACCGGCCGCCTCTCAGCCCGCGGGCGCTGGCGAAGGTCCGGGTCGCGTGACGGCCAACGGTCTGGCGGGCCACGCCAGGGACGCCAGCAGCACCAGCGCACCGAGGGTCGGGAGGGCGCGATTGACGATCCACGCCAGGTCGCCGAATGCCGCCTGCTGGCCGCCGGACATCAGCACGTAGGCGAGGGCGATCCAGCGGAGGCGGACGCCGGCGCCGAGGGCCAGCGCCATCGGCAGCACGAGGATCGCCAGGTAGTGGTGGAAGACGTTCGGGGCGATCAGGACGGACAGGGCCACGGCCAGCCCGAAGCTGACCGCCGGCACCGGCTGCCGGCCGTCGCGCCACGCGGACCAGAGCAGCAGCGCGACGCCCACGGCCGTGACGAGCCATCGCGCCGGCGTGAACCCGAGGTACGGCGCGAGCCAGATCGTCGGCGAGATCGTGTCGGTCGTGTCGGCCACCGCGGCGAGGTTCGCCAGCACCGTCGGGTACTGCAGCCACGGCTCCAACCCGGTGATGGGGAGCGTCGCCACCGCCAACGCCGCCCCCGCGACGACCATCGACACGGCCGCCCGGAGGCGCCGCGTCGCGATCAGCCACAGCAGCAGCACGGCCGGAAAGACCTTGACGACCGCCGCGAACCCGAGCCCCACGCCGGCCATCCAGTCGCCGCGCGCGTCCCCCCGCCGGAGACCAAGCCATGCGAGCGTGAACAGCCCGAGGAGCAGCAGGTGGACGTTGCCGATCGACAGCTCGCCGATCACCGGCGGAAAGGTCACCGCTGCGGCCACCAGCAGCCAGCGGCCGCGTCCGCGCAGCAGCGCGAAGCGCTCGGCGAGCCGCTCCGAGCGGACGACCGCCAGCGTCACCACGACCACGACGACCAGCCCCAGACCGCTCCAGATCCACTCCGCGACCCGCGCACCCTGGGGAGCCAGCCAGACCAGCGGGATCGACAGCGCCGCGAACGGCGGCGGATACAGGAACCCGTCCTGGCCCTGCGGCGCGTACGGGCCAGCGAGCTGCGCCGCGGAGTAGATCGGCAGCCCGTCGAGGAGCCGAGAAGCGGCCGTCCAGTAGAACGACAGGTCGTAGCCCCACTGCGGCTGCGTCGTGAGGTCGGCAAGCTGCAGCGCGCGGGCGATCACGAAGATGACGGCCATGAGGACCGCGACGGCGAGCCGCGGCCCGGGCTGCGCGAGCAGGCGGAGCCCGTAGATCCCGGTGCTCACGGGTCGATCCGACACCGCCGGGACGGTAGCACGCGCCATCGCGGGCCCAGGTGGGTCGACGGTACGGTTGGCGCGGCCAGCGTCGCCCGCACCATTGCGCGCCCGCACCGCCCGCCGCTAGGCTCGCCAATCGATGGCGACCCCCAGGAAAGCGCTGGTCACCGGGATCACCGGCCAGGACGGCTCGTACCTCGCGGAGCTCCTGCTCGCCAAGGGCTACGAGGTGCACGGCCTGATCCGGCGCTCGAGCTCGTTCACGACCGGGCGGATCGACCACCTGTACCACGACCCCCACGAGCAGGGTGTCCGCCTGTTCCTCCACTACGCCGACCTGACCGACCCGTCGTCGCTCTTCAGCCACCTCCACCAGGTCAAGCCCGACGAGGTCTACAACCTCGGCGCCCAGAGCCACGTCAAGGTCAGCTTCGAGGTCCCGGAGTTCACCGCCGACAGCGTCGCCATGGGCACGCTCCGCCTGCTCGAGGCCGTCCGGACCGCCGACTGGCCGATCCGCTACTACCAGGCCGGTTCGAGCGAGATGTTCGGCAGCTCGCCGCCACCCCAGAACGAGGTGACGCCGTTCCACCCGCGGAGCCCGTACGCGATCGCGAAGGTCTTCGGGCACTGGATGACCGTCCAGTACCGCGACGCCTACGGCATGCACGCCAGCAACGGGATCCTGTTCAACCACGAATCCCCGCGCCGCGGCGGCACCTTCGTGACCCGCAAGGTCACGCGCGGCATCGCCGCGATCCTCGCCCGTCACGAGGAGCACCTCTTCCTGGGCAACCTCGAGGCGCGGCGCGACTGGGGCTACGCCCCGGAGTATGTCGAGGCGATGTGGCGGATGCTCCAGCAGGACTCGCCGGATGACTACGTCATTGCCACGGGCGAGATGCACACCGTTCAGGAGCTGGTCGAGGTCGCCTTCGGCATGGCTGGCCTCGACTGGGAGCGGCACGTCCGGATCGACGAGCGCTACTTCCGGCCCACGGAGGTCGACGAGCTCTGCGGCGACGCCTCGAAGGCGGCCCGGGTCCTCGGCTGGAAGCCGACGGTAACGTTCCACGAGCTCGTCCGGATCATGCTCGAGGCGGACCTGCGCGAGGCCGGCATCGATCCCTCGACCGTCCTGCGGCCCGACGCGACCCGGAGCGCCGCCACGGAGCCCGCCCCGTCCGGCTGAGCCGCGCGCCGTCCGGGTCGACCGGCCGAGCAGACGCCCCCGGATCGGCCGGGGGGAGACGGGCGGGGGTATTCTGACCGGGTGCCGAACCGGCCCCTCGTCAGCGTCGTCACGCCCACGCTGAACCAGGCGGTGTTCCTCGAGAGCACCCTCGGCTCCGTGCTCGCCCAGACGTACCCGAACGTCGAGCACATCGTCGTCGACGGCGGCTCCACCGACGGCACCCTCGAGCTCCTCAACAAGGCGAGGGACGCGGGCACGGTCCGCTTCATCAGCGAGCCGGACGGCGGCATGTACGAGGCCATCAACAAGGGTCTCGCGATGGCGAAGGGCGAGGTCCTCGCCTACCTCAACAGCGACGACGCCTACCTGCCGTGGGCGATCGAGACCGTCATGCAGGTCTTCGAGTCCCGGCCGGAGGTCGACTTCGTCTACGGCGACGGCGTGAAGGTCGAGGACGGCACCGGTGTCCAGCGGCTGCGCCTGTTCCCGCCGTTCGACCGGGTCAGCCTCGCGAACTACGAATCGCTGATGCAGCCGGCGGTCTTCTGGGGGCGCGCGCTGTCGGAGCGGCTCGGCGGCTTCGACCGGGACATGCGCTTCGTCGCGGACCTCGACTTCTGGCTGCGCGCCTCCGCGGCCGGCGCGACCATCGTCCACGTCGACGAGGTCATCGCGATCGAGCGCATCCACCCGAGCCGGCTCTCCGCCGCGAGCAAGGACGCGATGGCCGAGGAGGACCGCTCGATGCGAGCCCACCATGCGGGCGACGCCGGCGGGCCGGCCGGGCGCGAGAAGGCCAAGCAGCGGGACATGGCGTGGCAGCGCCGGCTGCTCCGGCGCTTCGCCTACGCCGCGATGCTCCGTCGCCTCCCGTTCCGGCTCCCCGGGCCGTGGCCGCACTTCCTGTACGAGGGCGGCACGAAGGTCCGCTGGCGCCGCGTCCTCGCGGCCGCGGAGCCGAACCAGCAGAAGCTCCTCCGCAACGCCGTCGTCTCCGCGCTGGCGGCGGAGACGCTCAGCACGACCCTCGCCGACCTCGCTCCCGGGAAGGACCTGATCCTCGACGGCAGGCCGAAGCGGCGCTTCAAGCGGCTCCGGCGCCTCGCGCGCCGGACCATCAAGGCCGCCCGCGCCGTCCCGCGGACCGTCCGCTACCACTGGCGCGAGGCGGAGCTCGCCCTCACCTATCGTTTCTCGGCAGAGGGCCGCCGCTCCCGCGCGCGCCTGGCGGCCCTGCGCGACACCGCCGCGACGCGCCGCTGCGTGATCATCGGCAACGGGCCGAGCCTCAACCGGATGGACCTGTCCGTGCTCCGGGACGAGGTCACGTTCGGGCTGAACCGGGGCTACCTGCTGTTCCCGCGCATCGGCGGCCCGACGACGTACCTCGTGTCGGCAAACCGCTACGTCCTCGAGCAGTCGATGGACGAGATGCTCGCCGCCCCCAGCCCCAAGTTCTTCAACTGGCGCCATCGGCGGTTCGTGCCCGAGGGCCGCGACGACGTGATCTTCGTGCACACGGTTCACAAGCCCGGGTTCAGTCATGATCTGCCCGGCCGGGGGCTGTGGGAGGGCGCCACGGTGACCTTCGTCGCGATGCAGCTTGCGCTCCACATCGGCTATCGGGAGGTCGTGCTGATCGGCGTGGACCACAGCTTCACGACGCCAGGCCCGGCCCACCAGCTGGTCACCTCCGCGGGCGCGGACCCGAACCACTTTGACCCGTCGTACTTCGGCAAGGGCTACCGCTGGCAGCTCCCCGACCTCGAGATGTCCGAGCAGGCCTACCGGCTGGCGAAGGCGGCGTTCGAGGCGGCCGGAGGGTCGATCGTCGACGCCACGGTCGACGGCAAGCTCACGATCTTCCCGAAGGCCGAGTTTGCGGCGCTATTCCCCGTGGCGACGGCGCCGGCGGGGTCGACGACGACCGACGGGTCGAGCGGGAGGGGCGCGGCCGGCGCGGCCGGCCCGACCGACGAGACCGACGGGTCGAACGGGCCGGGCGCGGCCGGCCCGACCGACGAGACCCACGCGTCC
>DATLYV010000120.1:0-15553 GCA_035574535.1 Binatia bacterium | reverse complement strand
GGCGCGGCATGACGCAGGTGATGGACGGCGTCCCCGCGAAGGGCCCGGCGACGACGACCGCCACGACCTCCACGCCGGGCGGCGACGGCGAGCTGCTGCGGCTCGAGGGCATCGAGGTCCATTTCCCGATCCGATCCGGCTTCCGGCTCGCGGGCGGCGGGGTCGTCCGGGCGGTCGATGGGATCGACCTCTCGATCCGGCGGGGCGAGGTGCTCGGCCTCGTCGGCGAGTCCGGCTCGGGCAAGACGACGACGGGCAGGGTCATCTCGAAGCTCACGCGCCAGACGAAGGGGCGCATGCTGTACGAGGGCCGCGACGTCTCGGGCGACCGCGGCCGGACACTCGCCGAGTACCGCCGCCGGATCGCCGTGATCTTCCAGGACCCCTACGAAACGCTGAACCCGAAGCGCTCCGTCTACGACTTCGTCGCCGAGCCGCTCGTCGTGAACCGCGTCGGCAAGCCGGGCCGCGACCGCGACGACCGGGTCACCGCGGCACTCGAGGCGGCCGGCCTGCGCCCGGGCCGGGCATTCGCGTCACGCTTCCCGCACGAGCTTTCGGGCGGCCAGCGGCAGCGCGTCGTCATCGCCGGGGCGCTCGTGCTCGACCCGGACCTCGTGATCGCCGACGAGCCGGTCTCGATGCTGGACGTCTCCATCCGGACGGAGCTCCTGCACTTGATGCTCGACCTCCGGACCGAACGGAAGCTCACGTACCTGTTCATCACGCACGACCTGTCGCTTGCGTGGGTCATCGCCGACCGCGTGGCCGTCATGTACCTCGGCCGGATCATGGAGATCGGGCCGGCGAACGAGGTGATCACGAACCCGCGGCACCCCTACACGGCGGCACTCGTGTCCGTGGCCCCGTCCCCCGAGCCGCCCCCGCCCGGCGAGCGGCCGAAGCGGACGATCCTCGTCGGCGAGACGCCGGACGCGGCGAACATCCCCAGCGGATGCCGCTTCCGGACGCGCTGTCCGCTGGCGTTCGAGCGGTGCGTCGAGGAGCCGTCGCTCATCGAGATCGCGCCAGGGCACGCGGCCGCGTGCTGGCTGGCGAAGACGGAGGCGCCCGTCGCGCTGGCGGCGGGCGACGTCGCGGGGGCCGAGGCCGTCGAGGCGGCCGCGATCGAAGAGGGCGCGGCGGGCTGATCGGCCCCTGCGACCTGCGCCGCGGCGAGGCGTCAGGCCGGGAGAAGGGCCCGCCCCTGGCGGTCGTGCGGGGCGTCGATGCAGGCGGGGCGATCGCCGCGCGCGTCGCGCCCACCCAATCGACCGAAGTGGTACCAGAGGGCCTCGTCCGAGGTGCCGGACGCCTCGAGGCGGCAGCCGCAGGCTGCGCAGGTGACGGGCGCAAGCTGGCCGTCGCGAACACCGCGCCGGAGTTGCAGCGGATTCATCTCGAGCGTCATCGCGCACCTCCATCGCCGGCTCCCGGTGCCGGTCGTAGCGGAAGTTTCTGCCGGCGGGGTCGCCGGGGTCGATGGGCGCAGCGGTGAAGCCTCGGTTGCGATCCGGTGCCGAAGGCGGGCGGAGGCCGTCAGTCGACGCCCGTGACTCGAACGCCCGTCACTCGAACGCCCACTCGTCGACGTCGCCGACCGGCTCGTACCCGATCGCGTGGTAGATCTTGTTCGAGGTCGGGTTGGCGAGGTCCGTGAAGAGGAACACGAACGTCCGGCCCGAGTCGAGCAGCGCCTGCGACACCTCCGCGACGAGGTTGCTGGCATAGCCGCGGCCGCGGAGCCCGGGCGGCGTGTACACCGGCCCGACGCGGATGCCACGCGGCGTCAGGCCCCCGGCGCCGGCGAGGGAGACGGGCCGGCCCTCGTCGACCCACAGGTAGGCCGTCCGGCCGAGGCGACGGATCCACCGATCCGCCATCGCGTGGTAGTCCTGCGGCGGGGTGTTGGAGAGCGCCTCGGCGTGGAACGCCTCGACCCACTCGGCCAGGAGGTCACGGTGTTCCGGCCCGGCGAGGACCATCTCGCCGCTCGTCGGCATCGGACGGATGACCCTGCGGAGCCGGAAGCTGCGCTCGTGCCGCAGCAGGCGCGGGCGGCGGCCGTGGAGCTCGTGCCAGGCCTCGGCGAAGTGCCCGGCCGCCGACGCCGGCCCGACGACCCCCGGCAGGTCCGTCCCGGAGAGGTCGCGCGCGAGGCTGTGGACCGCCCCGGGGTGGTCGACCTCGCTAAGGACCAGGCGCCACGGCGGCGTCCGGATCGCCGCGCCCACGACGCGGTCGCCGTGGAGGATCGTGGCGAGGTACGGCGACTCGCCGTACTGCGACGGGTCGGCCTCGTAGTTCGAGAGGATCCCGTAGATCAGGTTGTGCTCGGCCTCGCGCTCCTCGAGGAACTCCCCGGCCAGGTCCAGGAAGGCCGCCACGGAGCTCGAGCGCAGGATCTCCACGCGGTCGAGGCTAGCGTTCCGCGTGCCCCTCGATCTCGCGCTTTCGTCGCTCGATGAAGTCGTCCAGGGCATCGCGCCGGCCGGGGTCCAGGGGCGGCGGCTCGAACTCCGCGAGGAGCCGCTTCCAGATGCGGTTCGCACGTTCCGTCGCGGTTCTCGCGCCGTCCTCGGCCCACGTCTCGTAGTTGCGCCAGTCGCTGAGCATCGGCTGGTAGAACGCCGTCTCGTAGCGCGCCAGGGTGTGGGACGACCCGAAGAAGTGCCCGCCCGGGCCCACCTCCGCGATCGCGTCGAGGCCGAGCGCGTCGTCGTCGACAACGGGCGGCGCGAGGACGAGCGCCATCTGCTGGAGCAGCTCGGCGTCGAGGATCAGCTTCTCGAAGGACGCCGTCAGCCCGCCCTCGAGCCAGCCCGCGCCCTGGTATAGCAGCGACGCTCCGCCAAGCACCGCGCCCCAGACCGACATCGCGCTCTCGTACGCGGCCTGGGCGTCGACGACCGCCGACCCGGTCACGTTGGAGGTCCGGTGGGGCAGGCCGACGCGCCGCGCCAGCTGCCCCGTCGCGATCTGGCCCTGGACGTACTCGGGCGTCCCGAACGCCGGCGAGCCGGTCCGCATGTCCACGTTCGAGGTGAACCCGCCGTAGACCATCGGCGTCCCGGGCCGTACCGCCTGCGCGAGCGCGACCATGAACAGCGCCTCGGCGTGCTGCTGCGCCAGGGCGCCGGCGAGGGTCGCCGGGGCCATGGCGCCGGCGAGGGTGAAGGGCGTCGCCACGACCGGCTGTCCCGCCTCCGCCATCGCGATGAGGCCCTCCGACATCGGGCCGTCGAGCCGCAGCGGGGAGTTCGTGTTGACGATCGTCATGAGGCTCGGCTCGGCCGCGAGCGTCGACCGATCGACCCCGCGCGTGATGCACGCGACCTCGATGGCGTCCTCGACGACGCCGGCGCCGAACGCCAGGCCCTGCCAGGTCTTGTCGAGGGTGACGGCGAACGTGCGGTACATGTCGAGGTGGCGAGTCTGGACCGGAAGGTCCGTCGGCTCGAGCGGTCCGCCGCCCTCCTGGTGGATGATGTCGAGCGCGCCGATCACGCGGACGTAGTCCTGAAAGTCGGCGAAGTTGCCGGGGCGACGGCCCCGGTCGATGTCGGTGACGAACGCCGGCCCGCCGACCGCCCCGAAGACGAGGTGGCGGTCCCCGAAGACCAGGTTCCGCCCGGGGTTGCGGGCGTGGAGCTCGAAGGTGGAAGGCGCGCTTCGGATGAGCTCCTCGGTCTGGTCGGGGTCGAGGCGGACGCGTCCTGCCGCACCTCGACCGGCGCCGTCGGTCGACTCTCGCGCCACCCGCGCACCCGCGCGCCCGAGCCGGTCGAGCGCGTTCGCGCTCAGGACCTCGACGCCGACGTCGCGCAGGATCCGGAGCCCGGCCTGGTGGATCGCCTCGACCTGGTCGGCGCTCAACAGCTCGATCGGCCGGAAGGGGTTGACGATCCGCCGCCATGGAAGCAGCGGCACGCCGCCACCGGTCCGCCGCTCACGCCGCGGCCGGCCTCGGATCAGCTCGGGATGGTCGGGCACCGGCTCACGATACGGGCCGGGGAGCGGCCATGCGCGGTCGCGAAGCGGTTCCGGCGCCGTGCTGCTCCATCCGCATCCCGGCGGCGGCGCCGAAGGGCGCCGCGCGATGCGTGTCGGTATCACCACGACGCCAACGACAGGATCCCGCGAGGTCGAGGGCGAACCGGATGGCGAGATTTGCCTGCCGCACACCGGATCCGGCCACGGGCGGGCGCTCGTCCATTGCCACGGCGACCTCCGTCTGGCTGGTTGGAGGGCCCGCTGGGATTCGAACCCAGGACACGAGGATTAAAAGTCCCCTGCTCTGCCGCTGAGCTACGGGCCCGGCCGGGACGCTACCACGTACGGTGGCGGAAGTGCCGCGCATCGACATCCAGTCGCTCGCGCGCGCGGACGTGGACCGGGTGCCGGCGACCCGTGAGGACGGGCGGGCGGCAAGCTGTCCCGGCTGGCCCTAGCGAGGGGGCGGCACAGGCTCCGGACGGCGGGCGATCGCCTCGATCTCGACGAGCTGTCCCGGCCAGCCGAGCACGGCGACCCCGAGGAGCGTGCTCGGCGTGCGCCCCAGGCGGGCGGCGACGACCTCCCACACGGCCGTGAGGTGCGAGCGGTCGGTCGCGACGACGTAGATCGTGGTCTTCAGCAGCTCGGCCCCGCCAGCGCCGTGGACGGCGAGCGCCGCCAGGAGGTTGTCGACGCAGCGGTCGGCCTGGGCCTGCCGGTCGCCGGGGGACACGACGATGCCCGAGGCGTCCAGCGGGCAGGCCCCGGCGGTGAAGATGAGGTCGTCGGTGGCGGAGGTGTAGTCGTAGGGGGTTGCTGGGTAGAGCTGCATGCCCGCGATCCTAGGCCGGTCCAGACACTCGCGAGCGATGACCCCGGGGCCCGTGGCGGATCGCCAGCATCACCAGCGTCGCGCCCGTCGCCGCGCTCTTCGACGAGCTGGAACCCGACGTCGAGCCCGCGGCCTAGCCGTAGACCTCCGGGTTGACCGGCGTCGGGAGGCGCTCGCCGCGGAGGCCCGCGAGGAGGTTCGCGGCAGCCATCGCGGCCATGCGCCCGCGGGTCGCCCGCGAGGCCGAGGCGATGTGCGGCACGACGAGGCAGTTGTCGAGCGCGAGCAGCGGGTGGCCTGCCGGGAGCGGCTCCGGGTCGGTCACGTCGAGCGCGGCCGCCGCGATCGTCCTGTTCCGAAGCGCCTCGACCAGGGCCATCGAGTCAACGACCGGGCCCCGCGCCGTGTTCACGAGCACGGCCGTCGGCTTCATCCACGAGAGCCGCTCGGCGTTGACGAGGCCGCGTGTCTCGGGCCTCAGGACGGTGTGGAGGGTCACGAAGTCCGACTCCGGCAGCAGCCCCTCCAGCGTCCGGTATTCGGCGCCGTACTCCGCCTCAACGGTCGGGCTCACGCGCGTTGGGTTGTGGTACAGGACCCGCATGCCGAAGCCGCGCGCCCGCCGGGCCACCGCCTGCCCGATCCGCCCGAAGCCGATGATCCCGAGCGTCGCGCCATGCACGTCCGGGCCCATGAGCAGCATCGGCCCCCAGGTCCTCCAGCGGCCCTCGCGGACGTAGCGGTCGCCCTCGGGGAGGCGCCGGGCCGCGGCCATGAGCAGCGCCCACGCGAGGTCCGCGGTCGTCTCGGTGAGGACGCCGGGCGTGTTCCCGACCGGGATGCCGCGTCGCGTGCACGCGGCGACGTCGATGTTGTCGAAGCCGACGGCGAAGTTCGAGACGACCCGGAGCTGCGGGCCGGCCCGCTCGAGCAGCTCGTCGTCGACCCGGTCCGTGAGGAGCGTCAGGATACCGTCGCAGCCCTCGACGGCGGCGAGGAGATCGTCGCGGGGCGGGGGCAGCTCGTCCTCCCACACGATCGCATCCGCGACCGCGCGGATGGGCGCGAGGCCCTCGTCCGGGATGACGCGGGAGACGAAGACCTTCGGGCGCGCCACGGGAGCGAGATTCGCCGCTACGCCGAGGGCGCGACCGAGGCCCCGGAGCCCTCCGCGGTCGCCCCCGACGCGACGAACGACCGGATCCGCCGCAGCGCCTCGGACAGGTTCTCGCGGGAGTTGGCGTACGAGATCCGGATGTGATTCGTCCCGACGCCGCCGAAGGCCGTCCCGGCCAGCACGCAGACCCCGGCCTCGTGGAGCAGCCGCTCGGCGAGCTCGGCCCCGGAGAGCCCGGTGCCGGAGATGTCGGGGAAGACGTAGAAGGCGCCCTGCGGACGCAGGCAGTCGAAGCCCGGGATCTCGTTCAGCCCGTCGACGATCAGGTCGCGCCGCGCGCGGAACTCCTCGACCATCCGGTCGACCTCGTCCTGCGGGCCGCGCAGCGCCTCGATCGCGCCCGCCTGGGCGAACGACGTCACGCCGCTGATGGTGTTGATGATCAGCTGTCCGAACGGTTTGACCAGCCAGTCCGGGACGACCGCGTAGCCCATCCGCCAGCCGGTCATCGCGTACGTCTTCGAGAACCCGTCGAGGGTGATCGTCCGGTCGGCCATGCCGTCGAGCGAGGCGATCGAGACGTGCTCCGCGCCGTCGTACAGGATCCGCGAGTAGATCTCGTCGCTCATGACCACGAGGTC
Source organism: Binatia bacterium (assembly GCA_035574535.1). Taxonomy (GTDB): domain Bacteria; phylum Chloroflexota; class Limnocylindria; order Limnocylindrales; family CSP1-4; genus UBA5189. Next base: position 8,967 of record DATLYV010000120.1, on the reverse strand, counting down.
GTGCCGGAGCGCGAGCTCGGCGATCCGCTCGAGGTCGGCGCGGGTCAGGACGCCGCCTGTCGGGTTCGCGGGGGAGTTGAGGCACAGGAGCTTCGTCCGCGGCGTGATGAGCGAGGCGAGCTCGTCGATGTCGATCCGGAAGTCGTTCGCCTGGCGGATCGGGATCGGGACGGGCGTCCCACCGACGAACCGGGTCATCGACTCGTAGATCGGGTAGCCGGGATCCGGGACGATGACCTCGTCGCCCGGGTCGACGAGGGCCATGATCGCGTAGACCATCACGCCCTTGCCGCCGACCGTCACGAAGACGTTCTCCGGCCTCGCCGTGAAGCCGCGACGGGCGGTCGTGTCTTCCGCGATGGCGGCCCTGAGCTCGGTGAGGCCCGGGTAGGGCGGGTAGTGCGTCAGCCCCTCGTCGAGCGCGCGTTTGGCGGCCTCGCGGACGTTCGCGGGGGTGTCGAAGTCGGGCTCGCCGATCTGGAGGTAGACGATCGACCTTCCTTCCGCGGCAAGGGCGCGGGCCCGCGCCGAGACCTCGAATGCCGTCTCCGTTCCGATCGAGTCCATCCGGGCGGCGGTTTTCATGGCCCAAGGATACGGTCGCCTAAAATCGACGGGTGACACGGTTCTACGCCATCGACGAGGCGAATGCCGCGCTGCCCGAGGTCGAGCGCATCCTCATTGCCCTGCGCGACCAGCGCGAGGAGCTCATCGCGATGCGCGATCGCGTCGTAGCGGCCTCCCCGCCGGACGACGAGACGCCGACGCCCGGCACGGCCGAGCGGATCCGCCTGCTGCGGCTCGGGATGCAGGGGCTGATCGACCAGATGACCGCGGGCGTCGCCCGCCTCGAGGAGCTGAGCATCACGCTCCGCGACATCTCGACCGGCCTGATCGACTTCCCGGCGCTCGCCGCTGGACGGCCGATCTGGCTGTGCTACCGGCTCGGCGAGGACGAGGTCGGGCACTGGCACCCGCACGACGCGGGCTTCGACTCGCGGCGGCCGCTCTCGGAGCTGCCGACCGGCATGGGCCGCGGCTCGGGAACGCCCGCGGCCTGAGGCGCGTCGCCGCGCTCCCGATCGACTCCTTGGCGATCGCCGGCCGCCGGACGCGGCGTGTCACCGCCCGCCGAGATCGCGTGTGAGCGCCGACAATCAGCGGATCCTCCAGGGCGGCCGCGCCAAGGCCTACCGGCCGCTGCCGGAGTCGGAACGACGGGCGGCGCTCGAGGCCGGCCTCGCGGCCTACGCACGGCACGACTGGTTCCTCGCCCACGAGCTGCTGGAGCCTGCGTGGATGGGCACGCGCGACCTCGAAGAGCGGGAGCTGCTCCAGGGGCTGATCAAGCTCGCCGCGGCCTTCGTGCACGGCGCCCGATCCAACCCGGCCGGCGTGACGAAGAACCTTCGTGGCGCCCGCCAGCGCCTCGACGCCGGTCGCGAAGCCGGACCTTCACTGGGCATCGATGCGGACGCGCTCGTCGAGTCGATCGATCGTTGGCTGGCCTCACCCGGCGGCGACGCGATCCCGATCCCGCGGCACGCAGTGGCAGACCGCTGACGAGCCCGCTGTCTCGTCGCCCCGGCAGCGGAACGCCGCGCCGCCCGCGGTCTTGTCGCCCCGCAGCGGATCGCCGATCGGCCTGGAAATCCTGTTCGACCCTTCTCCCGTGATGCCTATGGGGTAATCACCGAGCGGCCCTTCCCGGGAGCGGAATGACCCCTCGGGTATCAAGAACCAGAGGTTCGTCCCGAGCTCGAAGCTCGCACGGGGCTCCGAACCGGGCGCGGCCGCGGGGACGCGACGAGGCGCTACCGGTGGCAGGCGCTTGCCATTGGCAGGCGCTGCCGGTGGTCGGACACTTCTGGTGGCCGGCGCTCCCGGTGTCAGGCGATCCCGGTGGCCGGCGTTGTCGATGTCAGGCGCTTCCGTGGCCGGCGCTGCCGGGTGGGCGTCGCTGGCCACCGGCGTATGGCTCCCGCCGGGGCTGCTGCGCGCGGGCGCGATCGCCTGGCCGCTATTCCGCGGGCTCGGGCGCCCGGGCCTCCCTCGCGAGCTTCCGGCGCTCCCACCAGGACCGGATCTGGGCCTTGTGGTTGAACGCCCAGCCGATCGCGACGAGGAGCACGAAGTTGCCGGTCCCGACGCCGGCCGCGGCGAGGTACCCGAGCTGCTGCCCGATCTCGCCCGGGATCTGGAGGGCCGGGATGACCACGCCGACGAGGCCGAGTCGGAAGAACGGCTCCTCCGGGGCCAGGCTCGCCCGGACCGCGGAGGTCAAGGTGCCGCCCGCGGCCTCGCCGCCGAGCAGGAAGACCGTGGAGCCGCTCACGACCGCAGCCGCGTTCGCAAGGCCGTCGGGGAGGTCCATCACGTCGACGTGCCGCCAGCCGCCGGGCAGCGCGCCGGTCGAGTCCGGGAGCGCCCAGTACATCTGTGGCTGCGGCGTCGTGCCGTCGGTGCCGCCGACGAGGTAGAGCGCGCCGTTCGCGGCGAAGCCGCTCGCGCCCGTTCGCGCGACCGGCAGGTTGAGCGACGCGTCGACCGCCCACGCCTGGATCTGCTCGCCGGTCGGGGCGCCGCTCGGGGCCGGGGTCGGCGACGGCGCAGCACCCTCGCCCTCGGCAGGGGCCTCGCCGACACGCGCTCGCTGCACGCCGCCGACCGGGCCGTTGGCGTCCTCGCCGCCGTAGACCCAGAGGAAGCCGCCCTCGAACGCGATGTTCGCGTCCGCGACCGGGTACACGAGCGGCGGCATCTCCGCGAACGCACCAAGGACGCCGTCCCTGTCGAGCGTCGACTTCCATACGGTCGCGGTCGGCTCGCCATTCGCGTTCCGGCCGCCGACGACGACAATGCCGTCCGTCACCCCGGCGACCGCCGCGCCGGAGCGCGGCTCCGGGAGCGTGAGGTTCTGGTCCTCGCCGAGCGTCACCGGCGCCCAGGTCCCGAGGGCGCTCGTGTCCGGGTCCAGCCCGATCGACCAGACCGTGTCGGTCGGCGCGCCGTCGGGGCCGAGCCCGCCGACGAGGTAGACCGTCCCGCTGAGGTTCGCGAGCCCGGTCTCGGCCCGGCCTTCGGGGAGCGCGGGGCCCTCGGACCAGCCGCCGAAGTTGCCGTCCGCGACCCTCGCGACAAACGTGGTGGCCGACGGCGCCCCGCCCTCGGAGCCGTCCGTGCCCCCGATATAGAGCAGGTTCGTGCCGAGCTGGGCGGCGTCGCCGCCCGTCCGAGGCTGCGGCAGCGCTGCCTCCTGCGGCGAGAGCTGCCACGGCACGGTGCCCCCGACCGGGACCGGACAGGGCATGTTCGTGCCATTCTCGGGCGGGCAGAGGTTGACGGGCGTCCAACCCAGGATCCCGAGGTCGATCGTCCGCGAAACGACGAAGTAGTAGGCCCGGTCCGGGATGTAGCCCAGGGTCATGATGATGATCAGGAGCCAGATGAAGGCCTTGACCGTCGCCCAGCCCCAGCCATCGGCGTCGAGGAGACCGAAGAGCGCGCGTCGATGGATCGGCCGACCCTGCGGCAATGCCTTGGCCATCGCTACTCGACCGTGAGCGTGCCGGTCATCGCCGGGATCGGGTGGACCGAGCAGATGAAGGTGTACGTCCCAGGCTCGAGGGCCGTGTACTGGTAGTTCGCCTCGGCCGGGCCAGTGATCGGCTGCTGATCCTGGAGCGTCGTGTTGCCGCTGTCGCGGATGTCGACGTCGTGCATCTGGCCCTCGTCGCTGTTGACGAAGTGGATGACGAAGGTCGTGCCGGCCGCGACCGTCAGCTCGTGCGTGTCGTACTCGAGGACGCCGGCCGTGCCGAGCTCGAGGACAGGTGCGTTCGGATCGAGGGATGCGGGCGGCGCCTGGGTCGCCGTGCCGCCGCTGTGGCAGTCCGGGACGGGCGTCGCCGCCGGATCAGGCCGGAAGCTCGGGTCGATCCAGCCCCTGAACGTGATCACGTTGCCGTCCTCGTCGAGGACGGGCTCGTTGAGCTCTGGGTCGCGCCGCTCGTACTCCTTCGTGGCGTCGGAGCGAATGAACGCGATGATGTCCTCGATCTGGATGTAGTTCAGCGGGCCGCCGTTCTCCTCCGCCCAGACCGGCATGAGGCTTCGGGGATTGCCGCAGACGTAGCGGCCACCGACCTCGAGCACGTTGCGCAGGTACTGCTCGTTGAGGTGCTGGAAGAGCTTCATCTGGTCGTGCAGCACCGGCCCGATGCCGCCCTCGCCATCGACGCCGTGGCAGCGCGCGCAGTTAGCCTGGTAGAGGTTGTAGCCCCGCTCGACGGCCACGACCTGCTGCTCCTCCTCCTGCGCCGTCAGCAGCGGCGTCGGGCTCAGGAACGGGATGCCGAACAGCTGGTAGAAGTAGTAGACGATCACGAACAGGGCCACGATCACGAGGCCCAGGAACGCGACCCAGCGGGCATCGCCGGACTGGCGGACGATCTTCGCGGCGCGCTCCGGGGTCAGGCCGCCGATCGCGCGGGTCTGGCGCGGCGCGGTGAATCGCTCGACGTCGCGGCTCGGGGCGGCTCCGGGAGCCACCTCGCCCGCGGGGCGGCGGGCGGGCAGTCGCTCCGGCCGGCGTTCCGGCCGGTCGCCAGTGGGATCCGTCATCAGATGCAGCCGACCGGGCTTCGCGGCGGGATGATGCCGGGTTGGCCGACGGGCACCGGCAGCGGGCCGAGGGTGATCTTGGAGGTGTCGATCGTCAGCACGCCGTCGTTTGAGACCCTGATTGCGAAGCGGTCCATGCTCCGCGGGGCAGGCCCGAACTGGGCGCCGGCGGCCTTGATGCCGAGGCGGTCATAGCGCGAGCCGTGGCACGGGCATTCGAGCCAGAAGTTCCGGAGGCACGGGTTCGGCTTGCAGCCGAGGTGCGGGCAGCGCTGGTACAGCGCCCGGACGTTCAGCGCGGTGCCGTCGCCCTCGTCGTCCTCGCCCGGGACGAACTCCTGCCGGGACGGATCGACCAGGACGATGTAGGACCGGGCGGCCTGGTAGTACGCCGGGAAGCCCTCGTCGAACGGGATCGAGGTGTTGGCCGCCTTGATGTCGTCGATCGTCCCGATCTCGATCTCGCCGCCGAAGCCGCCGCGCGAGTTCGGCCACAGGAAGCCGATGGAGCCGGCCGCGACCTCGGTGAGCCACAGCAGCGCGGCGCCGCCGATCGATCGCCGCAGCAGGGTGCGGCGCGAGATGCCCTGGACCGGGTCCTGGCGCAGAGAGCGCAGTGCCTGGGGCGTCAGGGCCTGGGGCTTGTCGGCCGGGGCGAGGTGGTAGTTGCTCATCGATCGCTCACAGGGCGAAGTGGAGGCCGTTGGTGAAGTTGTCGAAGAACGGCAGGTACGGGGTCACGAGCGAGTAGCCCGGGCCGCGGAAGAACACCCCGACGAAGGTGACGAACAACCCGAGGCCGCACAGCAGCGTGAACAGCACCACGGCCGTCTTGCGCTCCGAGGGGCGCTTGGCCTCGATGTTCTCCCGGTCGATGTACGGCAGGACCATCGCGCCGAGGAGGATGTACAGGAACGGCACGAGCACGCCCGAGATCACCGGGTGGAAGTAGGCCAGGAGCTCCTGGAGGCCCAGGAGGTACCACGGCGCCTTGGCGACCGGCGGGGTGACGTTGCCGTTCGCAAGCTCCTCGAGCGGCGCGTTGATGAACAGGCCCATGAGCAGCAGAAAGATGCTCATGACGACCGCCGCGAGGAACTCGATCGACAGCAGGTGCGGCCAGGTCATGACCGTGTCGTCGGGCTCCTTCTGGACCCGCACGACCGCATCCTGCTTGACCATTGCGAGCAGGCGGTAGGGGCGCGCCGACATCGGCACGCGCTGCTTGTCGATCTCCGTACGCCGGGTCGGGTCGACGGGCAGGACGACGCGCGATTCCTGCCTGGTGTCGGTCTTCTGGTCGCTCATCGTCGGATCACAGTGGCCCGGAGATCCCGCCGTCCTTCCTGATCCGCCAGAAATGGACGGCCAGGAAGATCGCGGTCACGAGGGGCAGCAGCATGATGTGGAGCACGTAGAACCGGAGCAGTGTGTTCTGCCCGACCTCGAAGCCGCCGAAGATCAGCGCCTGGATCGGGGTGTTGATGACGGGCGTGTACGAGGCCATGTTCAGGCCGATCGTGATGGCCCAGTAGCTGATCTGGTCCCACGGCAGCAGGTAGCCGGTGAAGGACAGCGCGATGGTCATCAGCAGCAGGATCACGCCGACGACCCAGTTGAACTCGCGCGGCGGCTTGTAGGCCCCGTGGTAGAAGACCCGCATCATGTGCAGGAACACGAAGAAGACCATCAGGTGCGCGCCCCACCGGTGGACGTTCCGCGTCAGCAGGCCGAACGCCACGGACGCCTGGATGTTCAGGATGTCCGTGTAGGCGGACGTCGTCGACGGGATGTAGAAGAACATCAGGTAGACGCCCGTCACGGTCAGGACGAGGAAGAGGAAGAACGACAGGCCGCCCAGGCAGAACGTGTAGGCGAACTTGACGGCGTGCTGCCTGACCCGCACCGGATGCAGGTGCAGGAACACGTTGTTCATGACCGCGTAGGCGCGCGACCGCTCGTCCGTCGGGTACGGGTTGCGGAACAGCGACCGCCAGACGGGGCTCCGGCGGATGGCCTGGTCCACCCGCTCCAGGAAGCTCAACGGGCCATTCCTCCTGCGACGCCGGTCGCGCCGGCGAGCTGAGCATCGCGGTACGACTCCTTGTAGAGCCGACCGTCGGTCGAGATCTCCTGCAGCTCGAACCGTTCCATCGTAATGGCGTCGAACGGGCAACGCTTGACGCACAGCGCGCAGCGGATACAGCGCTCCTCGTCGAGCACCATCGCGGCGCCATCCTGCCAGCCGTAGGCCTCGTCCAGCTCGCTGAGGTAGCCCTCGCTCTTGAGCTGGTTGATGTCGACCATGTGGATGACGCCTTCCGGGCAGACGTCGGCGCAGGCGCCGCACAGGACGCATCGGAACGGGTCGAACCAGATGTTGTAGTTGCACATCAGGCAGCGGGTCGACTCGGCGACCGCGCCGGTCGCGTCGTAGCCCTGCTCGACCTGGGTGGTGAAGTTGACGTCCGGGTCGGTCGACGGCATCCGCGCCGCGAGGGGCGTCATCGGGATGTGCTGGCGCGGCAGGACGTCGTAGAACTCGGGCATCTCGAAGACCCACGAACTCGTCATCTTCACGTTCGCCGCGACGGTCACGTCCGTCCGGGCCGCGAGGTAGCGGTCGATCGCGTAGGCGCACTTCTTGCCGTGACCCGCCGCCTCGATCAGGGTCGTCGGGCCGGTCACGAAGTCGCCGCACGCGAACACGCCCCGGACGTTCGTCGCGTACGTCGCGGGGTCGACCTTGATCCGGCCACGGGCGATCTCGAAGTTCGACTCGACCGGCAGGAAGCTCAGGTCGGCGGCCTGGGAGACGGCCGGGATCACCGTGTCGGCGGGGATGACGAACTCCGTCCCGGGGATCGGCACGGGAGCGCGCCGGCCCGACGCGTCCGGCTCACCGAGCCGGTTCCGGATGAACTTCACGCCGGTGACGTGCCCGTTCTCGCCGAGGATCTCGACCGGGCTGGCGAGGAACTCCATCCGGACTCCCTCACGCTCGGTCTCGCCGAGCTCCTCCTCGTCGACGACGAGCTCCGAGCGGGTCCGGCGGTAGACGATCGAGACGTTCTCCGCACCGTGGCGGAGGCTCGTCCGCGAGCAGTCCATCGCGGTGTAGCCGCCGCCGATGATCACGACGTTCTTGCCGACCGTGAGCGGCTCGCCGAGGTTCGCCTGCTTCATGAACTCGACGCCGTACTGCACGCCCTCGAGGTCGGCGCCCGGGATGTCGAGGTAGACCGGGTTCATCGCCCCGGCGCAGATCGCGATCGCGTCGAACTCGGCCTGGAGACGCTCGAACGGGACGTCGACGCCGATCGTCGTGTCGTAGACGAACTCGACCCCCAGCCGCTCGATCAGGCGGACGTCCATCTCGATCGCCTCGCGCGGCAGGCGGAAGGCCGGGACGCCGATCAGCATCGTGCCGCCGCCGTAGGGGAGCGAGTCGAAGACCGTCACCTGGTAGCCCTTCAGGGCGAGCTCGCGGGCGACCGACAGCCCGGCCGGGCCGGCTCCGATCACCGCGACGCGCTCCTCGCGGGGGGTGATGTCGGGCATGACGTCCGGGATCCCCGACGCCTCGTGCCACTCGACGAGGAAGCGCTTCATCGCCCGGATCGCGAGCGGCCGGTCGATGTCGCCGCGCCGGCACGCCCGCTCGCAGGGTGCCGAGCAGACGTACGCGCACATCGCGGCCACCGGGTTGGGCTCGCGCGAGAGGATGTAGCCCTCCTCGAACCGCCCCTCGGCGGCGAGGTTCAGGTAGCCCCGACAGTTCGTCCCGACCGGGCAGGCCTCCTGGCACTCGATGTTGCACTGGAGCCAGGAGGCGTCGACCGGCTGGACGAGGAATTCCTGGTACGGGTCGAGCGCCACGCGGAAGTCGTGCCTTTCCGTTCGCCGGTGGTTGGGGCTGGAAGCGTGCAGCGACCGCCGACGGTCGAGCGTCGTGGCCGGCGCCGAATCTAGCACCCCGTTCGGGAGCGCTGCAAAAGCGGCACCCTCGCGGGTCCAGCAGCCGCTCGGGGACGACCCGGCCGGTCGCCGGCCGGCGGGACCGCGGGTGACCGATTTGACGCTCGCGTCCCGCGGCAGCTACGCTGGCCCGGGAGCCGTGCCGGTCGGCCGCCGGCCGAGGGTGCGAGTGAGGAACGGAGCGTGTCCGCGAGCGAGTTCGGCTTCCTGGCCCTCGGGCTCGTCCTCGGGGTGGCGAGCGGCGCCGCCCTCGTCGTCGTCCTGCGGGCTCGACCGCCCGCCCGCGAGGTCCGCGTGACCGTCACCCCCGACAGCGTCCCTCGCCGACCGCCGGCCACGCTCGCGACGCCGCTCGCCGACCACCTC
>DATLYV010000119.1:0-10074 GCA_035574535.1 Binatia bacterium | reverse complement strand
CCCGCCTCCAGGACCGGCTCGACCGCCCCGCCCTGCGCCCCGACGCCCGGCACGAGGAACGCCAGGCCGGGTGCGATCGACCGGACGACTCGCAGCTCGTCGGGCGCCGTGGCACCGACGACGAGCCCGACCGTGCCCGCGTGCCCCCAGCCCTGCGCGAGGCGGGCGACGCGCGCCCACAGCGGCTCGCCGGGCGCACCCTCGCCGCCGTCGTCGGCCCGCTCCGCCGCCACACGCAGCGCCTGCACGTCCGCCGCACCGGGGTTGGAGGTGCGGCAGATGACGTAGGCGAACCGGTCCGGCCGCTCGACGTAGACCTCGATCGCGTCGGCCCCGAGGTACGGACTCACGGTGACCGCGTCGAACCCGAGCGCGTCGAAGTACGCGATCGACTGGCGGGCGGAGGTCGAGCCGATGTCCGCCCGCTTGCCGTCGCCGATCACGGGCACGTCGTCCGGGATCGACGCTCGCAGCCGCTCCAGCGCCGCGATGCCCGCCGAGCCGAAGGCCTCGTAGAACGACAGATTCGGCTTGACCGCGGCCGCGAACGGCAGGGCCGCCGCGAGGACGAGGCGCGCGAACCGCTCGACGCCGCGGACGTCCGGCTCGAACCCGTCGGGGAGCGAAGAGGGATCCGGGTCAAGCCCGAGGCACATGACGGTCCCGACCGCGGCGCTGCGGGCGGCGAGCTTCTCGAGGTACATCACGGCGCGGTCGTCGCGGCGCCCGTGGGGGCAGCGGTCGGAACGGGTGTTGGCGTCGGCAGTGGCGGCAGCTGGTCCGCGGGGACGAACCACGCGGGCCGCGAGGCCGCGTCGAGGCCCGCGGAGATCGTCAGGGCGATCGGCCCCTGCATGGTCCAGTCCGGCGCCGTGCCCTCGAGCTGGACGACGAACAGGTCGACCACGCCGTGCGTCACCTTGTAGAAGGCGAGCTGGTCGCCACGGGGCGACCAGATCGGGTTGAACGACTGGCCATCGCGCGTGACGACGAGCACCTCGATCCCGTTCCGAGCGTCCAGGATCACCACGTCCGTGCCGACGTTGCTGGTCCTGGTCGCGGCGATCCAGCGGCCGTCCCGCGACCACGACGGGTCGGCGTAGCCGCCGCTCGTGATCGCCACCGATCGGCCGTTCGCGGGGTTGTAGCGCCGGATCGACGGCACGCCGCGCGCGCCCTCCCGATCGTTCTGGACGTACAGCAGGAACCGGCCGTCGGACGACCAGGTCGGGTCCTGGTGCCCGAGCGAGCGCGACTGCGGCAGGTTCGGGTTGCGCAGCTCGCCCGACGCGAGGTCGAGGAACTTGACGACGATGTCGCTGCGCGTCGGATCGGGGCCGTCGGTGATCAGCGCCACGGTCGAGCCGTCCGGCGACACGGCCGGCTCGCGGATGAAGTACGACCAGCGCAAGTTGCCCTGCCGGACCCGGCCGGTGAGCAGCGCCTCCGGCTCGCCCGTGCCGTCGGCGGCGATGCGGAACAGCGTCGGCACCTCGAGGTGGTAGGTCCGCGTGAACCCGCCGGACGGCCAGCGGCCCTCCTCGCGCCTCGTCCGGACGAAGTAGATCTGGGTCCCGTCCGGGGACCAGGCGGGCATCGAGTCGCTGCCGCTCGAGGTCAGCTGGCGGGCGACGTCGCCCTGCTGGATCCAGATGTTCCCGTCCTTCTCGTAGAGCAGCGAGCCCGGGATGTCGATCGGCGGATCGGTCGGCGTGATGACGATGTTCGACGGGGTCGGCGTGCGGATCGGGCCGTCGGGGCCGTCCGGGCCGCCGGGCAGCGACGGCAGGTTGCCGCCGAGCAGGGACAGGGTGACCGCGCCGATCAGCACGAGCCCGGCGATCGAGAGCAGGGTCCCGAGGTCGATCGGCAGGCGCGAGCCGCCGGCCGGGCGGGGCGCGCGCGGCGCGCGGGGACTCGGGTTCGATCGGGTCATCGGCGCGTCAGCCCGACTGCGCCATGCCGACCGCCGGCCCGGGCCCGACCGCGACCGGGGCGGCCTCGAGGATCGCGCGCGCCTCCGGGTGGTGCCCCGAGATCGAGGCGTCGCGCACGTCCAGCTGGAGCGACTCGATGCCGCCGAAGCGGCGGCTCCGCAGCTGCGCCACGACGTCGACGACGTCGCCCTCGCGGACCTCGCGCGCCAGCTCGGGCCAGCCGAACGCGATGCCGTCGAGCACGTCAAGGCGGCGCTTGAGCACCAGCTGCGTGTGGCCGCCGCCGGCCTCGCGCACCCTCGTCACGGTGAGCCCGAGGACGGCGACGAGCGGCTCCGGGTTGCCGGTGCCGCAGGGGGCGAGGCGCTGAAGGTCGCGGTGCAGCGCGTAGTCGACGTCGCGGGCGCGCAGGGCGACGTCGATCGCGATCGAAGGAACGGGATCCGGCGGACCGGCCGCCTCGGCCAGCGCGATGAACCGCTCCCGGAAGGCGGGCCACTTCGCCGCCTCGATCTCGAACCCGGCAGCGCCCGCGTGGCCGCCGTGGCGCAGCAGCAGGTCGGAGCACTCGGCGAGCGCCTCCGCGAGGTGCAGGCCGCCGGCGCTCCGGCACGAGGCCCGGACGACGCCCCCGAGCTCCGCCCCGACGATGGCCGGCCGCCGGCGCTCCTCGGCGAGGCGTCCGGCGACGAGGCCGACGATGCCCACCGGCCACGGTCCGCGCACCACGATGGCTGCGGCGTCGTCGACGGCGTCGGGCGAGGTGCGAACCTCCGCGATGGCTGTCTTCATGAGGTCGCGGCGGGTGCCGTTGGCGGCCTCGAGCGTCGCGGCGAGGGCCGCCGCCTCGGCCTCGTCGTCGGCCAGGAGCAGGCGCGCCGCGTCGAAGGCCTCCCCCACCCGGCCGGCCGCGTTGAGCCGCGGCGCGACGGCGAAGGCGAGCCCCTCGACGTCCACGTCCTGCGGGACGATCCTGGCGGCGGCGAGGAGGGCCGCGACGCCGGGACGCGGGTCCTGCCGGATGCGCTCCAGCCCGAGGCGGACGATGGCGCGGTTCTCGCCGAGCACGGGCGCGAGATCGGCCACGGTGCCGATGGCGGCGAGGTCCGCGAGCGCCAGCGCGGCGTCGCCGAGGAGCGCGCGCGCCAGCGTGAACGCGACGCCGCTGCCGGCCAGTCGCCGCTCCGGGTACCCGGCGTCCTCTCGGTGGGGGTTGACGATCGCGAGCGCCGGCGGCCGCTGCGCCGGGACGCGGTGATGGTCCGTGATGAGGACGTCGATCCCGGCGGTGTTCGCCGCCGCGACCTCGGCGACGCTCGAGGTGCCCGTGTCGACCGTGACGATGACGGTCGCGCCAGCCGCCCGCGCGGCCTCCACGGCCGCCAGCGACAGCCCGTGCCCCTCGTCGAGCCGCGACGGCACGTACGGCAGGACGTCCACGCCGAGCCGGCGCAGCGCCAGGGTCAGGATTGCAAGCCCGGTGATGCCGTCGGCGTCGAAGTCGCCGAAGACGAGCACCGGCTCGCGCCCGTCCCGCGCCCTCGCGATCCGCCGCTGGAAGACGTTCGCGTCAGGCAGCCGCATCGGGTCGTGCAGCCCCGCGGCCGCGTCCCCGAGGAAGCGCCGGAGGTCCGCGTCGTCCGTCACGCCGCGGGCAGCGAGGATCCCGATCACGCGCGGCCCGAGCCCCAGCTCCACCCCTGCGTCGAGCAGCGCGGGAGGGACGGTGACGGCGGTCGGGAAGAGCCAGCGGCTGCGTGGCGCGAGCACGGCCTCAGGATGTCACGGGCGACTGCACTGCCGCTCCACCGGGCAGCGCGCGGGGCGCGGCGGGGGTGCATCGAGGGTGCAAACGGGCGCCCGCGAGCGACGGGTCGTGAGCGCAGCGGCCTCAGGCCGTGGCGCGCCGCGGGCCGGGCCTGACCTCACGACCGCGGCGGCGGTCCTCCCACTCCTGCCACACGACGAGCAGCGGCGCGGCGTTGAAGATCGACGAGTACGTCCCCGAGATGATCCCGAGCAGCAGCGCCAGAACGAACTCCTGGGTCGCGCTGCCGCCGAACAGGAACAGCGCGGTCAGGGTCAGCGCCACCGTGAAGCTCGTCGTGATCGACCGGCCGAACGTCTGCAGGATCGAGTGGTTGACGATCTCGGCGAACGGCTCGCCGACGTGGCGCGCCCGGTTCTCGCGGACGCGGTCGAAGACGACGATCGTGTCGTGGACGCTGAAGCCGATGACCGTCAGCATCGCGGTCACGAACAGGCCGTCGATTTTGACGTCGAAGAACGTCCCGAGGATCGCGAAGAAGCCGACGACCACGACGACGTCGTGCAGCAGCGCGACGAGCGCGGTGACGCCGAACTTCGGGTCGCGGAACCGCAGCCAGATCCACAGCAGGATCCCGATCGACCCGATCAGGATCAGGACGATTGCCTGCTGGATCAGCTCGGAGCTCACGACGGCGCCGATCGAGCTCAGCTTGGCCTGCTCGGCGATCGGGCCGAAGCGCTCCTGCAGCCCCGTCGCGATCCTGCCAATCTCGCCCGTCGTCGGGATCGCGCCGCCCCCGCCCGGCGCGGCCGAGGGCAACGGCTCCGGGCTGCCTGACGGACCGGGCGTGGGCGACGGGCTCGGGGTCGGTGTCGGCGCGACGGTCGGGGCGGGCCCGACCGGCTCCGGCGTGCCCGAGGGTTCGGGCGATGCGCTCGCGATCGGCACCGCGGTCGGCTGCGGGACCTCCCGCAGGTCGAGGCCGGTCATCCGGATGTCGAAGAAGCCGCGACCCGTCCGGGTCACGGTCGCCTGGTCCTGGCCCAGCCGGACCAGCTCGGCCCGCACCTCGTCCGCCTGGACGTTGGGGTCCTCGAACCGGATCGACCATTCGGTTCCGCCGGTGTAGTCGATCGAGAACTTGAGCCCGGCCGCACCGTTCGTGATCGGCGTCAGCAGGATGAAGATGAGCCCGGGGATCGTGATGATCGCCGAAAACAGGAAGAACCAGTTGCGCTTGGCGACGATGTCAAACACCGCGGGCCTCCCGGCGCAACGCGGTCCGGGTCGTCGGCCGGGCGACGAACTCCGACTCGCTCACGCCGTAGAGCCAGGCCTTGCGGGCCCACTCGCGCGGCAGGATGACCCGCAGGATCGTCCGGGTCACGGTGATCGCGGTGAACATCGAGGCGAGGACGCCGATGATCAGGACGAGCGCGAACCCCTGGATCACGGACGACCCGAACAGGTACAGGATCATCGCCGTGATCAGGCTCGACACGTTCGAGTCGAGGATCGAGTTCCAGGCGCGGGCGAAGCCCGCTTCGACCGCCTGCGCGAGGTTCTTGCCGGCGCGGAGCTCCTCCTTCGTCCGCTCGAAGATCAGGATGTTGGCGTCAACCGCCATGCCCACCGAGAGCACGAAGCCCGCGATGCCGGCCAGCGTGAGGGTCACCGGGATCAGCCGGAAGATGGCGAGGACCAGGACCGCGTAGTAGAGCAGGGCGAAGCTCGCGATGGCCCCGGGCAGCCGGTAGTGCAGCAGCATGAACAGGATCACGAGCAGGATCGCGATCGCGCCGGCGAGCAGGCTCCGATTCAGGAACTCCTGGCCGAGCGTCGGGTCGATCGTGTCGCTGGCCAGCTCCTCGACGGGGAACGGCAGCGAGCCGAAGCGCAGGACGTTGACGAGCTCCTCCGCCTCCTGGCGCGCGAAGCCGCCGAGCCCGCCGCCGGAGATCTGGCCCTGGCCGCCGGTGATCGGCTGTTCGATCGACGGCGCCGAGATGACCCGTCCGTCGAGGACGATGGCGAAGAACTCGCCGACGTGCTGCGTGGTGTACTCGCCGAACAGCCGGGCGCCCTCGTCGTGGAGGGCGAACGACACGACGCGACGGCCCTGCTGGTCGGTCGCGACGGCGGCGGAGCGGACCTGGTCGCCAGAGAAGAGCGCCTGCTCCTGTGTCGGGAGCGGCTGCCCCTGGATCGCCTGGCGCGGCCCGGGCGAGTTCGCGGTGCCGTATTCGTTGACAGGGAGCGGGACGAAATCGAGGCGGCCGGTCTGGCCGACGAGCCGCCGGATCGCGGCGGTGTCGCTGATGCCCGGGACCTCGACGACGATCCGGTCGGTGCCCGAGGTCAGGACGACCGGCTCCGCGACGCCCGTCGCGTTCACGCGCCGCTCGATGATCTGCTTGACGACGTTGACGGCCGCGACGTCCGGCGTTCGACCGCCGGCGGGGAGCACGCGGTACTCGACCTTGAGGCCACCCTGGAGGTCGAGGCCGAGCTTCGTCTCGATCCGCCGCGCCTCGCCGTCGACGCTCAACGCGGGCAGCGTCAGGTTCGGCCAGAAGTCGACGACGAGCGAGAGCACGCCCACGAGGGCGATGAACAAGAGGGTGGTGCGGCGCACGAGCGCGGATGCTAGCAGGTGCAGCGCCCGAGCCCGCGGCATGCCCGGGAGCGGGCGTGGGCGGTGGCGGCCGAAGGACGGTCGCACACGAGCACTGGGAGCTGTGCCCGAAGCGCGGAGTGGGCGTGGGTCCGCAGGGCCGGCCGCGGCCGCGACCGATCCCGGGGGTGGGATCAGGCCTCGAGCGCGGCCTTGATCCTCTGGGCGAGGGCAGCGCCGATGCCCGGCACGGCGGCGATCTGCTCGACCGGGGCCTCGCGGACGCGCTTGATCGAGCCGAAGACCCGGAGCAGGGCGCCGCGGCGGCGCGGCCCGACGCCCGGCAGATCGTCGAACTTCGAGCGGACGGAGGCCTTCCGCCGCAGGTCGCGGTGGTAGGTGATCGCGAAGCGGTGGGCCTCGTCGCGGATCCGCTGAACGAGGTACAGGGCCTGCGACGTCGGCGGCAGGACGATCGGGTCCGATTGATCCGGCTGGAACAGCTCCTCGCGCTCCTTGGCGATGCCCGCGAGCGGGAGGTCGTGGAGGCCCAGCTCGTCGAGGACGCCCTTCGCGGCGTTGACCTGGGGCTTGCCGCCGTCGATCAGGACGAGGTCGGGCATCGCCCAGCGGCGCTCCTCGGCCGAGCCCTCGTCGCCGGGCCGGACCGCGCGGAAGCGGCGGCGGAGGACCTCGCGGTGCGAGGCGACGTCGTTCGGGCCGTCGACCGAGCGGACCCGGAAGCGCCGGTACTCGCCCGTCCGCGGCTTGCCGTCCTCGAACACGACCATGCTGGCGACCGTCTCCGCGCCCTGGAAGTTCGAGACGTCATAGCACTCGATCCGGCCAGGGAGCCCGGGAAGCCCCAGCGCCCGGGTGAGCTCCTCCAGCGCCCCGAGCGTCTTGCCCTGGTCCGCGAGCCAGCGGGCCTGCTCGCGCGCGAGGGCCTCCTCGGCATTGCGCGTGGCCAGCTTGAGCAGCTGGCGGCGCTCGCCGCGCTTCGGCACGACGAGCCGCACCGGCCGCGTCTCCCCGACCCCGGCGGCCCGCCGCCGGGTGACCCGGACGGCGTCGGGACGCGGCACGGTCAGGTTCTCGACGCGGCTCAGCGCCTCGCGAGCGGGAGCGGCGGGAACGGCCGACGCGGCCTCGCCGGCCTCATGGCGGGATACCGCCGCGAGCGCGGACCGGCGCTCCGAGAGGAAACGCTCGAGATCGCCACCGTCCGGCAGGTCGAGTGGCACGGCGATCTCCGGCGGAATCGACGAGGCCCGGCCGTAGTACTGGCTCAGGAACCCCGAGACGACCTCAGCGTCGGAGACGTCGCGCGGCGTGTCGAGCAGGAACACGTCGCGTCCCAGCGCCTTGCCGCCCCGGATGACGAACAGCTGGACCGCGGCCTGGTTGTCGCGCCGCGCGAGCCCGAGGAGGTCGAGATCGGTCCGGGCGAAGGCGGCCATCTTCTGGCTCTCCATCGTCCGCTCGATTGCCTTGATCTTGTCCCGCACCACCGCCGCGTACTCGTAGTCCTGGCGGTCGGAGGCGCGCTGCATGTCGTCGCGCAGTGCCCGCACCAGCGACTCCTGGCGGCCCTCGAGGAACAGCTCGACTTGCTCGATGTCGGCCCGGTACTCCTCCTTGGAGATCGCGCCGATGCACGGGCCCTGGCAGCGCTTGATGTGGTACAGGAGACACGGCCGCGCGAGCGCCCGCTCCCCCTCGCGGATCTCGATCGTGCAGGTCCGGAACGGGAACAGCCGCCGGACGAGGTTCATCGCCTCGTCGACGCTTGACGCGGACGCATACGGCCCGAAGTAGCGGCTGCCGTCATTCGGCAGCTTCCGCGTCCGTTCGATCCGCGGAAAGTCGTCGCCGAGCGTGATCTTGATGTACGGGTAGCTCTTGTCGTCCTTCAGCCGGACGTTGAACGGCGGCTGGAAGCGCTTGACGAGGTTGCCCTCGAGCAGGAGCGCCTCGCCGGGTGAATCGGTCAGCGTGTAGTCGACGTCGACGACCCGGTCGATGACGGCGCGGATGAGGTGCTGCCCCATCCCAAGGGCGGCCCCGTCCTCCTTCTGCCAGTAGCTGCGCACGCGGTTCCGCAGGTTCTGGGCCTTGCCGACGTACAGCACCGAACCGCGCGCGTCCTTCATCAGGTACACGCCGGGCCTGGTCGGCAGCTTGGCGAGCGTGGCCTCGAGCGTGGGGGGCACGGCCTGGGTGGTCATTCACGAATCGTAGAACGAGCCGGGCGGTCGGCCCGCCCGGCTCGGTTGCGGCCCGGATGACCGTCAGTACGCGATGACCGTCGACTCGATCTGCACGCCCGACACGAAGTGGACGTTGAAGTGGCCGGGCGTCACGGGGAACGACAGGGTCCCGCTCCCGAAGTCGATGTTGTAGTAGGTGTCGTTCGGATCCTCGCCGACCGTGAGGCCCAGCGGTCCGGTGGTCACCGAATACGAGATCAACAGATGGATCGGGTCGCCGCCGGCGTTCCCAGGGCCGCCGATGCCGCGCGAATCGGGAACGTCCTGCCGATCCCGGGCTCGGGTACCAGCCACGCGGCACTGTTCGATGGCGCCGGATCGTTCGTGAGCATCCCGGAGGTACGCCTTGCGGGCGCGTTCACGATCGAAGCCTGGGCCGACCTCTGCGGCCTGATCTCCAACGAGGACGCGATCGTCGGGCACGGCCGCGGAACCCCGAACGTGAACTTCTTCGAGCAGCACCTGCGCCTGTTCGTGGGCGACCCGGGCGACCTCGTGGTCGCCGGTACCGCCGCCCGGCCCGGCGTATGGGAGCACTGGGCCATCGAGCGAGACGCGGATGGCACGCGGATCTACCGAAACGGCGTCCTCGATGCCGAAGGTGCGACCTGGACGGATCCGCTCGTCATCGACGAGATCGGTCGCGGCGACGTCGGGGTCCTCCACGGGATGCTCGACGAGGTTGCGGTGTACGACGTCGCTCTCACGGCCGAGCAGCTCGGAACGCACGTCGCCGCGGCCGGCAACTGAGGTCCACCGCGGGCTGAGCGCCCGCCACCGGGATCAGCGCGTCGCGGAATCGCTCGGGCGGGTTCGCACGTACCACGCGGCTGCGATGAGGAACAGCACCGTCCCGATGCCGGCAAGAAGAAGGCCGACGACGCGATCATCGGGCGGCGCGCTGCCGGGCTGCGCGTTCGGCCCTTCCGCCCGCTCGCCGACGAGGACGGCAGTGGTCCACTGCCCGTCGGCGACCGAGGTGGCCATGACGTTCGCGTACCCAGTCGGAAAGTCGGAGGGCAGCTGCACGGACGCGCTCAGGTTCCCGGCGCCATCCGTTTTGACGGTCCCGAGCTCCGCCGTACGACCTCCGCTCACGATCGCGAGGTCCAGCTCGATGAGCGGATCGATGTCGTAGCCGGTGATCGAGAACGTCTCGCCCGGATTGATGTGGTCGCCGGGCACGATCAGCTGGCCGTTCGACGGGCTGTCGGCGAGCGCGGGGGACGCGCCAACGGCGGCGAGCGTCAACACGGCAGCCGCTCCCAGCGTCCGGATGAGGCGTCGCATGCCGGGAGCGACCCGCTCGATCGGCACGAGGATGTTGCCCCGCACGGGCTCGTCGCCGGCGACGGGCGCGACGAGCGCAAGCGCGCGAGCGACCCCGATGCGCCAGACCGCGGGCCGAATCCGGGTGCAGTGGCGGGAGATCGACATGGGACCGCAAGGCTACACCGGGCCTGTTCCCGGGTGAGAATGGCG
>DATLYV010000118.1:0-2897 GCA_035574535.1 Binatia bacterium | reverse complement strand
CCGACGTGCTCGGCGAGCACGGCATCGAGCTCGTCGACTCGACCGCCTTCCTCGCGCCGCTGCTCGCCCGCGAAGGCGTGCTCACCGATCGCGCGCCGGACGAGGCCGAGCGCGCCGACCTCGCCTTCGGCTATCCCATCGCGGACGCCCTCGCCGGCCTCGACATCGGCCAGACCATCGCCGTCAAGCACCGGGCCGTCGTCGCGGTCGAGGCCATGGAAGGCACCGACGAGGTCATCGGGCGGGCGGGCGATCTGGCCGGGCCCGGGGTGCGGATCGTCAAGGTCGCGAAGCCGCGCCAGGACATGCGGTTCGACGTGCCGGTCGTCGGGCTGGCCACGATCATGGCCATGCGCCGCGCGGGCGCGTCGGTGCTGTCGATCGACGCCGGCCGGACGCTGGTGCTCGACGGCGAGGCCTTTTTCGCCGCCGCCAACGAGGCCGGCATCGCCGTCGTGGGGCGCCGCCGCGCCGAGGCGCCACCGGTGGCATGACCCCCCTGCGTGTCGCGGTCATCGGCGTCGGCCATGTCGGCCGCCACCACGCCCGCATCCTCGCCGGCCTGCCCGGTGTGACGCTCGAGGCGGTCGTCGACCGCGACGCCGGCCGGGCCGCCGAGGCGGCGCACCGGACCGGCGCGCGCGCGCTCACCGACTTCCGCCCGCTCGTCGACACCGTCGATGCCGTGTCGATCGCGGTGCCGACCGCCGCCCACGCCGAGGTGGCGCTGCCGTTTCTCGCCCGCGGCGTGGCGGCGCTCGTCGAGAAGCCGCTGGCCCGCTCCGTCGCGGACGCCCGTCTCCTGGTCGCCGAGGCGGCCCGGCACGGCGCCGTCCTGGCGGTGGGCCACACCGAGCGCTACAACCCTGCGGTGCGCGCGGCGCTGCCGCTCGTGACCGCGCCCCGCTTCATCGAGGTCCACCGCCTCGGCACGTTTCCCGACCGGAGCCTCGACATCGACGTCGTGCTCGACCTGATGATCCACGATCTCGACGTCGTGCTCGCCACCGTCCGGTCGCCCGTGGCGGCCCTCGAGGCGGTCGGCGTGCCCGTCCTGACCGATCGCGTCGACATCGCGAACGCGCGCCTCCGCTTCGCCTCCGGATGCATCGCGAATCTGACCGCCAGCCGGATCAGCCGGGATCGTATCCGCAAGATCCGGTTCTTCCAGCCCGACGCCTATGTGTCGATCGACTGCGCCGCGCGCGAGGCGGAGGCGTACCGGCTGGTGCGGCGCGACGGAGCGGGGCGCCCCGCGATCGAAGGCGGGCGGCTGCCGGTGGATCCCGGCGAGCCGCTCGAGGCCGAGCTCGCCGATTTCGTCCGCGCCGCCCGCGACCGCGGGCGGCCGATGGTCACCGGGGAGGACGGGCTGCGCGCGCTCGAGCTGGCCGAGGCCGTCGCCGCCGCGATTCGCGCCGGCGCGGCCGGCTGAGCCGCGGCCGGAAGCCATGCTCGATCAGGCGTGCGGCGCTCTGCACCGATCTCGCGCTCGTGAGGGCGCCGCGACGAACACCGCGGCCGGAAGGCCGCGCGAGTACGAGCCGCCATGTTCAGCGATGTGACCGAGTTCATCGCGGAGCTCGACCGCCGCCGCGAGCTGGCGCGCGTCAGCGAGCCGGTGAGCCCCGACCTGGAGATCGCCGCCGTCACCGACCGGGCGTCGAAGGCGCCCGGCGGCGGGCCGGCGCTCGTCTTCGAGCAACCCACCGGCTATGACATCCCGGTGGCGACGAACCTCTTCGGCTCGCGCCGGCGCATGTGCCTCGCGCTCGGCGTCGAGTCGCTCGACGATCTGTCGCGGGAGATCGACGAGCTCACCGCCCCCCGGCTGCCCGGCGGTTTGCTCGATGCCGTCCGGATGCTGCCCGTGCTCGCCCGACTGAAGGATCTGGCCCCGCGTGTGGTGCGCGACGCCCCCTGCCACGAAATCGTCGACGAGCGCGGCACGCTCGACGATCTGCCGATCCTCCGCTGCTGGCCGGAGGACGGCGGGCGCTACATCACCTTCCCGGTCGTGGTCACGCGGGACCCGATCACCGGCGTGCGGAACCTGGGCGCCTACCGCATGCAGGTCTTCGACGGGCGGACGACCGCGATGCACTGGCAGCGCCACAAGGGGGCCGCCCAGCACTACCGGGTCGCCGAGCGGCTCAACCGCCGGCTCGAGGTCGCCGTCGCGCTCAGCCCCGATCCCGTCGTCGCCTATTGCGCGACGGCGCCGATGCCGGAGGGGCTCGACGAGCTGATGCTGGCGGGCTTTCTCCGCCGGCAGCGCGTCGATCTGGTGCGATGCGTCACCGTCGATCTCGAGGTGCCGGCGAGCGCCCACATCGTCCTCGAGGGCTACGTCGAGCCCGGCGAGCGCCGGGTGGAGGGGCCGTTCGGCGATCACACCGGCTTCTACTCGCTGGAGGAGGAGTTCCCCGTCTTCCACATCACCTGCATCACCCGACGCCGCCGGCCGGTCTACCTGACGACGGTGGTCGGCGTACCGCCCATGGAGGATTACTACCTCGGGAAGGCGAGCGAGCGGATCTTCCTTCCTCTCATCCGGAAGACGCTGCCCGAGATCGTCGACATGCACTTCCCGGCGGCGGGCATCTTCCACAACCTGGTCATCGTCTCGATCGACAAGCGGTATCCGGGACACGCGCGGAAGATCATGAACGCCTTCTGGGGACTCGGCCAGCTCATGTTCTCGAAGGTCATCGTCGTCGTCGATGCCGACGTCGACGTTCATGACGAGGCCGAGGTCGCCTGGATCGTCGGCACGCACGTCGACCCGCTCCGCGATATCCAGTTCACGCGCGGGCCGCTCGACGATCTCGACAACGCTTCCGATCTGCCGGCGTACGGCGGCAAAATGGGGATCGACGCGACGCGGAAGTGGCCGT
>DATLYV010000117.1:0-2804 GCA_035574535.1 Binatia bacterium | reverse complement strand
CCCGTGCCGTGGCGGCCCGTCCCGTGGCGGCCCGTGCCGTGGCGGCCCCGGCGCCCGCAATCCGCCCCCCGGCGCCGAGGCCCAGGGGCAGCGTCGAGCGGCGGCGCGCGCCCTGGTAGACGGCCATCAGTCCGCGAATCCGAAGGCGTGCTCGCCCGCGCCCGAGTCGAAGGCCAGGGCGTCGCCGGAGAGGTCGTGGCCGAGGCGCCAGTCGCGCTCCGCGCGGCGGTCGGCCCGGCGCTCCATGCGCTCGTGCAGCTCGTGCTGCCGGCGCCCGTAGCTGCGTCGGCGGCTGACGTTGTGGCGCTTGCTCATCGGGGGCTCCTCCTTCCTCGATTCCTTCCTCGATTCCTTCCTCGAGTGCTCCAGCCGGGGCTCCTCTTCCACCGGTGGGCTTGTTCGAGGCGTCGTGTAGCGGCCTGGGGCGGCCTGGGGCGGCGTCTGGCGCGGTGCAGGTCGACTAGGCGGCCAGCCTTTCTGCCGCGCGCAGCCGGGCGCTGCGGGCACGCGGGTTGGCCGAGATCTCGGCGGGCGACGGGACGAGGCCCTTCGGGGCCAGCAGGCGGAGACGCGGCGCGCGGCCGCAGACGCACACCGGCGCGGCGGGCGGGCAGGTGCAGCCGCGGCGCTCGGCCTGGAGGAAGCGCTTGACGATGCGGTCCTCCAGCGAGTGATAGCTCAGGACGACGAGTCGGCCGCCCGGGCGGAGAAGGTCGACGGCGGCGGCGAGTCCCTCCTCGAGCGCGTCGAGTTCCTCGTTGACCGCGATGCGGAGGGCCTGGAAGACGCGCGTCGCCGGGTGGACGCGGCGGCGGCCCGGGGCACGGCCGGGGGCGACGCGGGCGACCTGGGCGGCGAGGTCCTCGGCGTTCCGGACGGGCGCGGTCTTCCTCGCCTCGACGATCGCGCGGGCGATGCGGCCGGCGAACGGCTCCTCGCCGTAGCGCCTGAAGAGCGCGGCGAGCTCCGACTGGTCGAGGGTCGCGAGCAGCTCCGCGGCTGGCAGGCCGCGGCTCGTGTCGAAGCGCATGTCGAGCGGGCCGCCGGCCCGGAAGCCGAAGCCGCGCTCCTCGTCGGCGAGCTGGAGGCTCGAGAGCCCGAGGTCGAAGAGGGCGCCGTCGATCGCGTCGAAGCCCTCTTCCGGCGCGACAGTCGCGAGGTCGCGGAAGTTCGCCTGCCGCAGCCGCAGCCGGTCGCCGAAGCGCGGCTCGAGGCGCGACCGGACCCTGGCGATGGCCGCCCCATCGGCATCGAGACCGAGGAGGCGGCCATCAGGGTCGGAGGCTTCGAGGATTCGCTCGGCGTGGCCCCCGCCGCCGAGGGTGGCGTCGACGTGGCTCGTGCCCGGGCGCGGCGCCATCGCCTCGAGCACCTCGTCGGGCATGACCGGGACGTGGCGGACATCGCCCCGCACGTTCGGCATGTCGTCGGTCGCCCTGGTGGTCGTGCGGTTCGCGGTCATCTCAGATGCCCAGCCCGCGGATGGCCTCGGCGAAGGTCGCCGGGTCGTCCATGGCCTTGCGGTACGCGGCCCAGCGGTCGGGCGCCCAGATCTCGCCGTGGTCGCGGACGCCGATCACGAGCGCCTCCGTGCCGATGCCCATCTCCTCGCGCAGGTAGGCCGGCACGAGCACGCGACCCTGCTTGTCCATCTCGGCCTCGAGGGCGCCGGCGAAGATCTGGCGCTCGAAAAGGCGGCCGGCTGGATCGGTCAGCGGGACCTGGGCGACCTTCTGCTCGAGCGCGGCCCAGCCGTTGCGCGTGTGGATCGCGAGGCAGCCGTCGATCCAGCGGGAGAGCACCGCCCCGCCCTCGAGCTGCGCTCGGAACCGAGCCGGGATGGCGAGCCGCCCCTTCTCGTCCACCGTGTGCCGGTACTCGCCGGTGAACACCTGTCGTCCGCCTCACGACCGCCTGAGTGATTCGACGGGCCCGCGCGGAGCGCGAGCCCGTCACACGTGTCGCGGTCTCGGAGTGCCCGTCCGGGGCCGCTGGCGGTGCGAAGAGGGCCGGTGACCCAGGGTCTCGCGTGGGTCCCCACTTTTCCCCACTTCTCACCACTTGCTGGGCATTCTAGGGCGTGCGTCTCAGTCGTCAACCCCCAAAGTGCAAACGACCCGCCCGACGTCGACGGCTGCCGGCCCGGTGCGCCGCAGCGGGGGCACGTCGATGCCGCGACGGTCGAGGTCGCTCCCCAAAGGGACCGTCGGGGACCGAGGCATGGCAGAACCTGTTCGCCCAGGAACGGACCCCTGCGGAAGGCAGGTCAGCTGCGCGGGAGCCTGATCTCCTGGCCGGCCTGGATGGGCGTGACGAGGCCCGGGTTCGCAGCGCGGATGGCCTCGACCGTCAGCAGGTAGCGGTCCGCGATCTTGGCGAGGGAGTCGCCGCCGGCCGCGACGACGTACACGACGCACGCGGCCCCGTCCGGGCACGGTGCGAGCGCGGCCAACGGGTCCCGCCCGAGCAGCAGTGTCTCCCCGACGACCACGAGGTCCGGGTTGTCGAGGCGGCCCGGGTTGAGCGCCTGGAGGACGTCGATGTCGAGGAGGTAGCGGCTGATGATCCCGGACAGCGTGTCGCCGCGGACCACGACGTACTCGAAGCAGCCCGGCCGCTCCGGGCACGGCGGCAAGGCCAGCAGCGGATCGCCCGGTTCGAGCGTCGGCGGGACGTAGGGCGTGGGCGGCGCCGGCGTCGGCGGGACGGGCGTCGGGGTCGGCGCTGCCGGCGTCGGAGTCGCGGGCGCGGGTGAGGGCGTCGGCGCGACGGTGGGCGGCGGCGTCACGGCGGGCGACGGCATC
>DATLYV010000116.1:0-4925 GCA_035574535.1 Binatia bacterium | reverse complement strand
GTCCTCGGCGATCATCCGCTCGAGCTCGCCGCCGTGGACGAGCTCCCGCGACAGGTAGTCGATCCAGACGCTCTGGCCGTGGTCGGCGAGCTTCTGCAACGGGCTCTTGGCCATGGTCACTCCTCTTCTTCAGACGCGCTGGCGGCGCTCGAGGAGCGCCCGCGCGCGCATGACGACGTTGTCGGCCGTGTAGCCGAACTTCTCGAGCACGGTCGTGCCGGGAGCCGACGCGCCGTAGTGCTCGATCGAGATCGAGTCGCCCTGCGGACCGAGCCAGCGCTCCCAGCCGAGCGAGGCGCCTGCCTCGATCGTCACCCGCTTCCGGACGTCCGGCGGCAGGATCGCGTCGCGGTAGGCCTGGTCCTGCGCCTCGAACGCCTCCCAGCAGGGCAGCGAGACGACCCGCGCGCCGATGCCGTCCCGCTCCAGCGCCTCGGCCGCCGCGACCGCCAGCTGCAGCTCCGAGCCGGTCGCGATCAGCACGACGTCCGGCGTCCCGCCGCCCTCCTCCGATCGAGCCGGCCGGAGGACGTAGCCGCCGCGCGCCACCCCCTCGGTCGCCAGCTCCGCCGTCCCCGGCAGCACGGGCAGCTTCTGCCGCGTCAGCGCCAGCGCGACCGGCCCACCCCGGCGCGAGACCGCGAGCCGCCAGGCGGCGAGGGCCTCGTTGGCGTCGCCCGGCCGGACGAACCACAGGTTCGGCATCGCCCGCAGGGCCGCGTAGTGCTCGACCGGCTGGTGCGTCGGGCCGTCCTCGCCGAGCCCGACCGAATCGTGGGTCCAGACGTAGATGACGTGGAGCCCCGCGAGCGCCGCGAGCCGCACCGCGCCGCGCATGTAGTCGCTGAAGTTGAGGAACGTCCCGGCGTAGGGGATGAAGCCGCCGTGGTAGGCGATGCCGTTCACGGCCCCGCCCATCGCGTGCTCCCGGACCCCGAACCACAGGTTCCGCCCCGGCTCCTCGGCCGAGAAGTCGCCGCCGTCCTTCACGAGGGTGAGGTTGGACTCCGAGAGGTCTGCCGAGCCGCCAAACAGCTCCGGCACCGGCCCGGCGAGCGCTTGGATCGCCGCCTGCGAGGCCTGTCGCGTCGCAAGCTCCTCGCCCGCCGCGTAGGGCCTGAGGCCGGAGAACGCGTCGTCGCGCAGTGCCCCGGCGAGCCGGCGCCGCAGCTCCGCGCCCAGCTGCGGCAGCGCCGCCTCGTAGTCCGCGAGCCGCCGCTCCCACTCGCGGGCCAGCTCGTCGCCGCGCCGCCCGACGGCGCCCATCGCGTTGCGAACCGCGTCCGGCACGAGGAACCGGGCGTCCGGATCCCAGCCGTAGGCCTCCTTCGTCAGGCGGACTTCCTCCGGGCCGAGCGGGGCGCCGTGGGCCTTCTGGGTGTCCTGCTTGTTCGGGCTGCCGTAGCCGATGTGCGTCCGCACGGCGATCAGCGACGGCCGGTCGTCCGCCTGGGCGGCCCGGATGGCCGCGTCGATCGCCTCGAGGTCGTTGCCGTTCTCGACCCGGGTGGCGCCCCAGCCGTAGGCCTCGAAGCGCTTGAGGACGTCCTCGGACCAGGCCATGTCCGTGGGGCCGTCGAGCTGGATGTGGTTGTCGTCGTACAGGACGATCAGTTTCGAGAGCCGCAGGTGGCCGGCGAGGCTCGCCGCCTCCGACGCGATGCCCTCCTGGAGGTCGCCGTCCGAGGCCAGCACGTACGTCCGGTGGTCGATGATCTCGTGCCCCGGCCGGTTGAACTCGGCGACCAGGCGCCGCTCCGCGATCGCCATCCCGACCGCGTTCGCGAAACCCTGCCCGAGCGGCCCGGTCGTCGCCTCGACGCCGGGCGTCAGGCCCCACTCGGGGTGGCCGGGCGTCCTCGAGCCCCACTGCCGAAACCGCTGGAGCTCCTCCATCGGGAGGTCGAAGCCCGTGAGGTGGAGCAGCGAGTACAGGAGCATCGAGGCGTGTCCGGCCGACAGGACGAAGCGGTCGCGGTCGGGCCAGCCGGGCGTTCCCGGCGAGAAGCGCAGGTGGCGGGTCCACAGGACGTAGGCCATCGGGGCGGCGCCCATCGGGGCCCCGGGGTGGCCCGAGTTCGCCTTCTGGACGCCGTCGATCGACAGCGTCCGGATCGTGTCGATCGCGAGCCGGTCGAGGGTGGGCGCCATCGGTTGGATCGTAGCCCGCATCGCTACCATCCGCCTCGTGACGGCCCCCACCTCGACCTCGTCGGCCCCGACGACGCCTGTCCGCGCGGCCCCGGCGCGAGTGCTCGTCCTCGGCGACCTCGTGCTCGACGTCGTCCTCAAGGCCAGCCAGCCCATCGACAGCGGCACCGACGTGCCCGGCCGCGTCGAGATCCGCCAGGGCGGGTCGGCCGCGAACTCCGCCCGGTGGCTCGCGCGCCTCGGCGTGCGGACCCAGCTCGTCTGCGCGATCGGGCGCGACGGGGCCGGCCGCTCCCTCGTCGCGCAGCTGCGGCGCGACGACGTCAATGTCCGGGCGATCCGGATCGCCGGGCATCGAACGGGCAGGATCGGCGTGCTCGTCGCGCCGAACGGCGAGCGCTCGTTCGTCGCGGACCGGCGGGCCGCCACGCGCATGCGCCCCGAGGACCTCAAGCCCGAGTGGTTCGACGGCGTCGACCTGATCCACCTTCCCGCGTACTCGCTGCTCGTGGAGCCGCTCGGAAGCGCGGGCGTGCGGGCGGTCGAGCTGACGCGGGCCCGGGGCGCGCGCGGCGCGCGGGTGACGGTCGACCTGGCGTCCGTGGGCCCGCTGCTGACGAAGGGCCGCCGCGAGGCGCGGGACCTCATCGCGGGGTTGGGGCCGGACCTGGTGTTCGCCACGGAGCCCGAGGCGGAGGCGCTGGTCGGGGCAAGAGGGGCGGAGGCGCTGCTCGAGCACGCCCCGGTCGCGGTGATCAAGCGCGGGCCGCGCGGGGCGCGTGTCTTCGTCCGGGCCGACACGGCCCTCGGGCACGCCGAGGGCGAGCCGCCGCTGCGCTTCGACATCGCCACGGAGGCCGTCGCGGCCGAGGACACGACCGGTGCGGGCGACGCCTTCGACGCGGGGTTCATCGCGGGCTGGCTCACCGCGCTGAAGAGCGGCCACACCGGCACCGACGCGCTCCATCGCGCGACGCTCACGGGCCACCGGACGGCCGCGCGCCACCTCCGGAGCCCGCGGACGGAGCTGCCGCCGGGATGAGCGGTTCGAACGTCGGGCGCGCCGGAGCCGCCTCCCTCGCCGAGCGGCTCCAGGTCGCCCCCGAGGTCGCCGACGCCCTCGCCGAGGGCCGGGCCGTCGTGGCTTTGGAGTCGACGCTGATCAGCCACGGCCTCGACTACCCCGCCAACCTCGAGGTGGCGCTGGCGTCGGAGGCCGCGGTCCGCGAGTCCGGCGCGGTCCCGGCGACCGTGGCCGTGCGCGACGGCAGGCTGCTCGTGGGCCTCCGCGCGGACGAACTGCAGACCCTCGCGACCGCGCCGCGCGGCTCGGTGATGAAGGCCGCGCGGCCGAGCCTCGGCGTGGCGATCGCCCGCGGCGGCTGGGCGGCGACGACCGTGTCGGCCACGATGATCGCGGCCCACGCGGCCGGCATCCGGGTCTTCGCGACCGGCGGGATCGGCGGGGTGCACCGGCCGGCCCCGGGCGCGGCGACGACGTTCGATATCTCCTCGGACCTGGACGAGCTGGCGCGAACCCCGATGGCGGTCGTCTGCGCCGGCCCGAAGGCCATTCTCGACGTCTCCAACACCCTCGAGGTCCTCGAGACCCGCGGCGTGCCGGTCGCGGCGATCGGCCAGGAGGACCTCCCCGGCTTCTTCGCCCGGAGCGCCGGCATCCCCGCGCCGCACAGCGTGCCGGACGTCGCGGCCGCGGCCGCGCTCGTCGAGACCCACCTCGGCCTGGGGCTCGGATCCGGCGTCCTGCTGTGCGTGGCGGTCCCGGCCGACGTGGCCCTTCTGGAGGAAGAGGCGCGCGCCGCCGTCGCCCAGGCGACCGCGGAGGCCGAGGCCGCCGGCATCCACGGCCCCGAGGTCACGCCGTGGCTGCTCGCGCGCATCGCCGAGATCACGGCGGGCCGCTCGGTGCGGGCGAACACCGCCTTGATCGCGAACAATGCGCGCGTCGGGGGCCAGCTGGCAACGGAGCTCATTGCCCGGGGCAGCGCCCGTCGGTAGACTCGCCCGATGCGCATCTACGAGGGCAGCCCGCGACAGGACTGGGAGGAGGTCCTCCGCTCGGTCGGCGCGTACCTCGACGACCGGGGGATGCGCGGCCTCGTCTTCGTCGAGACCGACAACGGGTTCATCGTCCAGGGGACGTGCGTCTCGACCACGCCCGGCTCGGCCTGGGGCGAGGCGATGGGGCTCCTGAGCTGCGAGACGCTGACCATCACCGACGAGCAGGCCGCGAAGTTCATGGACGAGGCGCTCGCCCGCCGTGGCAATGAGCCCGACCCCGGGCCGAAGCACTACGAGTCGCAGCTGCGCGTCCTGGGACGCTACTTCGACGAGCAGAAGCCGCGCGACCTCTTCTTCTTCGAGATCAACGGCGCGTACGTCGCCCGGCTCACGCGCCAGAGCCAGACCGGGCTGAAGCAGGAGCTCGTGGAGTTCACCGCCGAGGACGTCGCCGACATGATCGCGAAGGCCCCGGCCCTCCGGCGCACGCCGCAACAGGCCAATCGGGCCTGACCACCGACCGGCCGACCCCGATCTGTTCCAGGAGGACCGACCCATGAAGGCGCTCAAGACCGTCGCCGTGGCCCTCGGCATCACGCTCGCGGCGATCCTCGTCATCCCGCTGCTCGTGCTCGCCGGCCTCTTCGTGTGGCTGAAGCTCACCGAGGAGGATGACGAGGAGGCGCTCGAGCTCGACGAGGACGTCTGATCGACGCCCCGCCGCCTCCGCCGGCCGACGCCGGCGGACCAGG
>DATLYV010000115.1:0-22354 GCA_035574535.1 Binatia bacterium | reverse complement strand
GCCGTGATCGGGCGCGCCACGTCGCGGGCTGGCTGTCGCTGCCGGTCGGCCGTGGCCGGATGGCGGTCCGCATCGGGGTTCGGACGTCGCTCCAGGCTGCCGGTCTCCGGCCCGGGGCGCCGTCGATCGCGCCCGGGGCGGGCATGCCGGGGCGAGCCGTGATGACAGCGCCGGCTCATCGGCCGGTCGTGGCGGCGCGGGAGCGCCGCTGAAAGGTCGAAAGCATGTTGTGGGGCCTGATGCGAACCGGCGTCGCGCGGCGCCGTTACGGGATGATACCCCCGCCCGCCGGGCTGAGCCGGGGATGACGCGGGGACTGAGCCTGGACGAACGCCGGGCCTCAGCCGGGGACGACCATGAGGTCCCTCGGCGCCTCGTTCAGGACGGTGGGGCCGTCGGGGCCACAGACGACGATGTCCTCGATGCGGACGCCGAAGCGACCATCGAGGTAGATGCCGGGCTCGATGCTGAACGCGTGGCCCACCGCGAGCCGCTCGCGGTTCCCGGCGACGAGGTACGGATCCTCGTGCGCCTCGAGGCCGATCCCATGCCCGAGCCGATGGATGAAGGCCTCGCCGAACCCGCCGTCACCGATGATCCCGCGAGCGATGGCGTCGAGCTCCTCGCACGGCACGCCCGGCCGGACGGCCGCCGTCGCCGCGGCCTGGGCTCGCTGGACCAACCCGTACACCTCCAGGAACTCCGGGCTCGGCTGGACGCCGTCGGGCCCGGCCAGCCAGATCGTCCGGGTGATGTCGGAGCCGTAGCCGTCGATCGTGCCGCCGATGTCGAGCACGACCGGCTCGCCGGGCCGGAGCCGCCGCTCCCCGGCGCCGTGATGGGGCGAGGCGCCATTGGGGCCCGACGCGACGATTGCGAACGAGGGCTCGTCGTGGCCCTCCTCGACGAGCAGGTCGCGCACCTGGCGGCTCACCTCGAGCTCCGTCCGCCCGATGAGCGGGCCGGTGGCAATCCGCCGGATCACGCGGTCGGCGGCGTGGGCGGCGCGACGCAGCAGCTCGACCTCCTCGGCCGACTTGACGATCCGAAGCCCGCGCAGGACCTCGGTCGACAGCCCGAACAAGCGGCCCGGCATGGCCCGCTGGAGCGCCAGGAGGAACCGGGCCGGCAGCACGGGGTCGACGAGCAGCCGCCCGCTGCCGCCGCCCCTCGCGACACGCGCAGCGACCAAGGCGAAGGGGTCGTCGGTCTCATCCCACGCGACGATCTCGACCAGCCCGGCCGCGCCCGCGGGGCTCGCCGCGGCGGCCATCGCCTCGAGCCTCGGCGCCACGAGCGCCGCGGGCCCGTCGAGCGGCAGCACCAGCAACGTCAGCCGCTCCAGCGCGTGGGCGGTGTAGCCCGTGAGGTAGCGGAGGTCGGCGCCGAGGCCGAGCAACAGCGCGCCGGCGTCCGTCTCGCTGAGCGCGTTGCGGACCCCGTCGAAGCGGGCAGCCAGCTCCGGGGCGCGGTCGCGGCCGGCCGTCCCGGCACCGGACCCGGTCGCGCGCTCCGCTGCGGACGTGCCGTCCGCGGCCGGCGTCATCGACCGAGCCAGCGCCCGAGCACCCGCGGGCCGGCCTCGAACAGCGCCCGGTAGGTGAAGACCTTCTCGGCCCCGGCGTCGATCGCCGCTTCGCGGAGCGCCCTGTCGTCGTGCTGCCCGACGGCCACGACCCGCGCCCCCGATGCCGCCGCGGCCCGTACCGCCGCGATCCCGTCGTAGGCCCGCGCCGTCAGGTCGACGATCACGAACTCCCCCGCCCTGGCCGCCAGGTCGTCGAGCCGGCGGCGGCGCTCGGGCTGCCCGCCCGCGGCGGTCACGGAGTCAGCCAGCCGCGTGGCCCAGATGAGGTCGTCGGCGAGGATCAGGACCCGCGGTCCGGTCGCGACGTCCGCCATGCGCCCGGTCAGTCGATGCCGGCGGCGAGGTGTCGGAACACGTCCTTCGCGGAGACCACGGCGACCGGCACGCCGCCCTTGACGACCGGCACGTGCCGGAAGCCTCCGACGGCCATCTTGTGGATCGCGACGGCGACGGCATCGCCGGCCCGCAGGATCACCGGGTCGGGCGTCATGACCTCGCGGATCGGGCGGCTGCCGTCGTGGCTTCCGGCGAGCTTCAGGATCGCGTCGCGGTCCGTGAAGATGCCGACGAGCGCCCCACCCTCGGTCACGAGGAGGCAGTCGATGCCCTCCGACCGCATCCGATCGAGCGCGACGTCGATGGGCGTGGAGGCCTCGATGAGGTTCGCCGGCGAGGCCTCGAGCTCGTCGAGGTGCATGCCCAGCAGCCGGCCCTGGAACGACGAGGCCTGCTGCGGCGTGTCGCTCCGCCAGAGGTCGGCGCCGCAGTTCGCGCACGTGTCGTCGCCCGGGAAGTTCCCGAACCGACACACCGGACAGATCACGCCGCGACCCTCCTTACTCGACCGTCCAGGTCTCTCCAGCGTTGAGGAGTTTCGCGAGATCGCCCTGCCCGCGGGTCGCCGTGGCCTGCGCGATCTGGTCGTTGAGCATCTGGTCGTGCGTCGGGCGGCTGATGCGCCGGATGATCCCTACCGGGACCGGGAACTCGGGCCAGTAGATGTGGGCGAGCATGAACGAGATCAGCGGGTCGGTCTCGTCGTGGACGAGCAGATCGTCCTCGGTGATGCCGTTCTCGCCGATGGACACGACCTCGGGCTGGTGGCCGTTGAGCCGGAGGCCCTTGTTGCGGTCCTTGCCGAAGATCATCGGCTTGCCGTGCTCCAGCACGATCATCCGGTCGTCGCGGACCTCGCGGTCGGTGAACTCGCGGTGGGCCCCGTCGTTGAAGATGTTGCAGTTCTGGAGGACCTCGACGAACGCGCCGCCGCGGTGCCGGCCGGCCGCGTCCAGGGTGAGCTGGAGGTGCTCCGTGTGGGTGTCGACCGAGCGGGCGATGAACGTCGCCTCGGCGGCCAGCGCGATCGCGAGCGGGCTGACCGGGTAGTCGACCGTCCCGTACGGCGACGACTTCGTGACCTTGCCGAGCTCCGAGGTCGGGCTCGCCTGGCCCTTCGTGAGCCCGTAGATCCGGTTGTTGAACATCACGATCCGAACGTCGACGTTGCGCCGGAGCGAGTGGATCAGGTGGTTCCCGCCGATCGACAGCGCGTCGCCGTCGCCGGTGATGACCCAGACCATCAGGTCCGGCCGCGATGCCTTCAGGCCCGTGGCGATCGCCGGCGCCCGGCCGTGGATGGTGTGGAAGCCGTACGTGTTCATGTAGTACGGCAGCCGGCCCGAGCAGCCGATGCCCGAGATGAAGACGATGTTCTCCTTCGGGTAGCCGAAGTCCGGCATGACCTTCTGGGTCTGGGCGAGGATCGAGTAGTCGCCGCAGCCCGGGCACCAGCGGACCTCCTGGTCCGACACGAAGTCCTTCCGGGTCAGCACCGGCAGCTCCGCGAGGCCCTCGACCGCGCGCGCCGCCCCACCGCCCGGCGCCACGCCGGCCGCCGCGGCAGGTCCTGTCGCGCTGGCGCTGGTCGCGGCGCCGCCGTTGGCGCCGCCGCCGTTGGCGCCGTTCGTCGTCCTGGCCTCCGTCATCGCGCCACCCTCGCGAGCTCGTTCAGCTGCTCGCCGCCGGCGAGCACGCGCTCCGCCTCCGCCTCGAGCTCGGCGATCCGGAACGGCTTGCCGCGGACGCGGTTGTAGCCCACCGCGTCGACGAGGTAGCGGGCGCGGATGAGCATCGACAGCTGCCCGAGGTTGACCTCCGGGATCAGGACCCGCCGGTAGGCGCGGACCACGTCGCCGGTGTTGGCCGGGAACGGGTTGAGGTAGCGCAAGTGGGCGTGGGCCACCGAGCGGCCCTTCGCCTGCAGCCGCTCGACCGCCGAGCGGATCGCCCCATACGTCGAGCCCCAGCCGAGGATCAGCAGGTCGCCCTCCGCGGCCCCGTAGACCTCGAGCGGCGGGATGTCATTCGCGATCCCCGCGATCTTGGCCTGCCGCAGCACCTGCATCCTGTGGTGGTTGTCCGGGTCGTAGCTGACGTTGCCGAGGATGTCGGCCTTCTCGAGGCCGCCGATGCGATGCTCGAGGCCGGGCGTGCCGGGCACGGCCCACGGCCGGGCGAGGGTCTCGGGGTCGCGGGCGTATGGGTAGAAGCCCTCGCGCTCCGTCCGGTTCGGGACGGCGATCGACGGCAGGTCCGCCAGCGCCGGGATGCGCCAGGGCTCGGCGCCCGTGGCGAGGAACGCGTCGGACAGGTAGACGACCGGGGTCATGTACTTGAGCGCGAGCCGCCACGCCTCGATCGCCATCGAGAAGCACTCACCCGGCGTCGCCGGGGCCACGACCGCGACCGGCGAGTCGCTGTTGCGGCCGTACAGGACCTGGAGGAGGTCAGCCTGCTCGTTCTTCGTCGGCATGCCGGTCGACGGGCCGGCGCGCTGCACGTCCACGACGACGAGCGGCAGCTCGACCATCACGGCGAGGCCCAGCGCCTCCGACTTGAGGGCGATGCCCGGCCCCGACGAGGCCGTGAGGCCCAGCGCGCCGCCGTAGCTCGCGCCGATCGCCGCGCCGATGGCCGCGATCTCGTCTTCGGCCTGGAAGGTCTTGACGCCGAAGTTCTTGTAGCCCGCGAGCTGATGGAGGATGTCCGAGGCCGGGGTGATCGGGTAAGAGCCGTAGAACAGGGGTCGTTGCGCGAGCTGGGACGCGGCCACGAACCCGAGCGCCGTCGCCTCGTTGCCGGTGATGTTCCGGTAGTGGCCCGGGGCGAGCTTCGCGGGCGGGACGACGTAGCGCTCGTGGAAGATCTCGGTCGTCTCGCCGAAGTTGTAGCCGGCCTTGAGGGCCCGCTTGTTGGCTTCGGCGATCTCCGGGCGCTTGGCGAACTTGTCGTCGATCCACGTGATCGTCGGGCCCATGTCGCGCTCGTAGAGCCAAAACATCAGGCCGAGCGCGAAGAAGTTCTTGGTCAAGTCGACCTGCTTGTTGGTCAGGCCGAGGCCCTCGAGCGCCCGGCTGTTGAGGGTCGAGATGGGAACCGAGAAGAGGTTCCACTGCTTGAGCGACCCGTCCGTCAGCGGGTTCGAGGTGTAGCCGACCCTCGCCAGGTTCTGGCTCGTGAACGCATCCTCGTTGACGATCAGCGCCCCGCCGGCCGGCAGCTCGCCGATGTTGGCCTTGAGGGCCGCCGGGTTCATCGCGACGAGCACGTCCGGCTGGTCGCCCGGCGTGTGGATGTCGGTCGAGGAGAAGCTCAGCTGGAACCCGGAGACGCCGGGCAGGCTCCCGGCGGGCGCGCGGATCTCGGCCGGGAAATCCGGGAACGTGCTGATGTCGTTGCCGAAGGCCGCGGCCGTCCGGGTGAACTGGGTGCCGGTGAGCTGCATGCCGTCGCCGGAATCGCCGGCGAAGCGGATCGTGACCCGTTCGAGCTGGCGCTGCTCCGGCGCGCCCTCTCGGGGCGGTGCTTCAGTCGTCATGCTCCCTCGGGGGCGTCCAGCAGCTGGTGCGGGCGCGGTGGCAGATTGAGGAGCTCCTCGGGGAACGCCTCGGCGAGGTACTTCAGGACGTCGACCGGCCGGACGACGCCGACCAGCACGTGGTCGTCGTCGATGAGCGGCACGTTGCGGTAGCGCCCGGTCTGCATGAGATCGATCGCGTGGCGGATCGGCTCGTCGAGGTGGAGCGTGAATGGGTGCTCGACCATGAGCCGCTCGACCGGCTGCTCGAGGTCGACGTCTGGCCCGATCAACCTGGCAAAGATGTCGCGCTCCGTGAGGACGCCCTTGAGGCGGCCGTCCTCGTCGGTCACGAAGACCGAGTCGGCGATGCCAGTCTCGCGGATGAGGTCCAGGCACGCGCGCAGCGAGGTGCCCGGACGCACGGTCAGCGGCTCGCGCCGGCTGAGGACCTTGAGCTTCTCGTCGATGAGGCCCGGAACGCGCGAGACGACGGCGCGCTCGGTGAGTTCGGTCACGTGGAAAGTGTAGTGAATTCCGATCGGGAGGCCCCTCGGCATCCGATGCTCGTCACCCGGGCCGCGGTCCTCGCCCCATCGCCCGAAGCCACCCGATGGCGCGGCGCGGGACCACGCGCGGCGCCCGTCAGCGACGCGGACCGTGCCCACGCTCGCCCACCGCGGGTGCCGTGGGATCTCGAGCGGTCCGCGCGGCGCGACGACGGCGCGGACCCACGCCCGGCCGCCTCGAGGTCCGGCCCGGCAACCCAGGGCCGGGACTCGATCCCTAGCCTCCCCTGGCCGCGGCCAGCGCGGCCTTCACGCCGTCGTTGACGAACGACACGTCCGCGCCGATCCCGACGAAGGTGAAGCCGAGGTCGAAGTGCGGCCGGAACGAGGCGTGGTCGTAGAGCAGGATGCCGGCGGCCTTGCCGTGGGCGCGGCAGGCGTCGACGACCCGGCGCAGGGCGGCCTGGTAGCGCGGGTCGCCGAACCGGCCGGGCACGCCGAGAGAGTGCGACAGGTCGGCCGGGCCGACGAACAGCACGTCGACGCCGTCGATCGCCGCGATCTCGTCCGCCGCCTCGGCCGCCGACGGCGACTCGATCTGGACGATCCCGATGATGTCCTGGTTGAGGTCGTTCACGCCCCCGTGCGGCACCGTCCCGAGCCGCGCGCCGCGGGTCAACAGCGCCACGCCCCGCTGCCCGCCGCCCGGGTAGCGCAGAAACGTCACCGCCTCGCGCACCTGCTCGACCGTATCGAGGCGGGGGACGACGATCCCCGCGGCGCCGAGGTCGAGCGCGCGACCGATCCGGAGCCGCTCCGCGGACTGCGGCCGAACGAGCGCGACGGCGCCGCTGACCTCGACCGCCGTGAGGTGGGCGAGCAGCGACGCCTCGGTCGCGTAGCCGTGCTCGAGGTCGATCACGACCCAGTCGAGCCCGGCCCGGCCCATGAGCTCCGCCGACCCCGGCGAGTCCAGGCTCGCCCAGGCGCCAAACAGCGTCTCGCCGGCGAGGATGCGCCGTCGGAGCGCGGCGCCGGGCCAGTCGGTGGGGGCGGGCGTGGTCACCTGCCTATGATGCCGGGATGGCAGGTCCCCCGTTCGAGCTCCGCGACCTCTGGCCGCTGTACGACCTCCGGCTGTCCACCGGCGACCTCGAGCTGCGCTACCCGACGGAGGCCGAGCTGCCCGGCTTCGCCGACATCATCGAGCGCGGCCTTCATGCGCCCGGCGAGATGCCGTTCGGCATCCCGTTCACCGACTCGCCGACCGAGCGGCGCAACGTCGAGTCCTACCAGTGGTGGATGGGCAGCCGGGGCCGCTGGTCCGTGAACGATTGGGCCCTCACGCTGGGCGTGTGGGAGCGCGGCACGCCGGTCGGATTCCAGGACCTGCGCGCGCAGGGGTTCCCGGTCTACCGGACGGTCCATACCGGCTCGTGGCTGGGCGTCGAGTTCCAGGGCCGCGGCATCGGCCGGCTGATGCGGCAGGCCGTGCTGGCCCTCGCCTTCGACCACCTCGGGGCCGAGGTCGCGGAGACGGAGGCGTTCCTGGACAACCCAGCGTCGAACCGAGTCAGCCTGGCGGTCGGGTACGAGCCGAACGGCTTCGGACGGCTGGCACCGCGCGACGTGCCGCGCGAGACACAGAAGTTCCGCCTGACGGTCGAGGGCTGGCGAGGCCGCCCCCGCCCCGAGGTCCGCGTCGAGGGGCTCGACGCCTGTCGATGGTTGTTCGGCCTCAACGGCCAATAGCCCTCCTCCGCGCGCGGGCGTGCCAGCGCCCGACCTCAGAGCAGGCTGGCGGGACCGGTTGTTGGCCCATTGACATGTCGTATGTACGCTCGACGGACGACGGGCCGCCGCGTTCGTCAGGCGCCCCGTCCGTTGTTGCGAACGATTCGCCACGGCGCGCCGCTCATCATGGGTAGACCGGCGTCACGGTGCTGCCGGCGCCCAACCAGGGTGAGATGGACCGAGACCTCGTCGAGCGGGCTCGTTCGGGCGATCAGGAGGCGTTCACAGGCCTGGTGCACCAGGTCAGCGACACGCTCTTCGGCGTCGCCCGGCGGATCCTGCGCGACCCCGTGCTCGCCGAGGACGTGCTGCAGAACGCCCTCGTCACCATCTGGCGAAAGCTGCCCGGACTCCGGGAGGCTGATCGCTTCGAGGGGTGGTCCTTCCGCATCCTCGTCAACGCCTGCTATGCGGCCGCGCCGCAGAGCCGGCGCTGGGCCACCACGGTCCGCGTGCTCCCGGGCAATCGAGAGGACCCGGCCGACGACATCCGTTCCATCAACGATCGCGACGAGCTGGAGCGCGCCTTCCGCGCGCTGCCGCTCGACCAGCGGGCGGTCTTCGTCCTGCACCACCACGTGGGCCTGCCCCTCGTGGCGGTGGCCGAGACCCTCGGCATCCCCGACGGGACCGCCCGATCGCGATTGCACTACGCGACACGGGCCCTGCGCGCCGCCTTCGAGGCGAATCGCGCGCAGGACCTCCAGCGAGAAGGGCGACGGGTATGAGCGACCGAACGTTCGAGCGGGCCGTGCTCGAGTGGCTCGAGGACGGCACAGACCGGACGCCGCGGCCGGCGATCGATGCCGTCCTGCTCGCTATCCGAACGACCCCACAGCAGCGTGATCTTCGGATCATGCGGAGGTTCGATCTGATGCCCAGCTCCATGCGGGCGGCCGCGGGGATCGCGCTCGTCGCGGTCGTCGCCCTCGGCGTGCTCGCCTACACCGCACTGCAATCGAGCATCGGCGGCCCCTCGCGGACGCCGTCGAACACGATGCCGACCGCGCCCCCGACGGCGGTCGCGACGCCTGCCTGGACGCGCACGATGTCATCCACGATGTTCGGATACGACGCTCAGTACCCGGACGGATGGCGCGTGGCGCTCGGGACGACCCAGGGTTCCGCCAGCGAGCTGGCGCTGGGCGAGCACGCCGCCCCGCCGCGCTTCTGGGACCACATCACCCCGACGCAGGGCGGCGCCGTCGCGAGTGGCCTGTTCGCCACCTCGACCGTCATTCCTGTGGGCATGGCCGAGGATGCGTGGATCGACGCCTACCAGGCTCCACAGGTCCAGGCCGAGGGCCGGGCCTGCATCCCGCAGCGTTCGACGTGGGACACGATCACGATCGACGGGCACGAGGGCGGGATCTACTCCGGATGCGGCTACGCGGAGTCGATGGTCTTCGTGGGCCGCCGTGCGTACGTCTTCTCCTACATCAACATGACGGCCAACTCCGGGCCCGGCGGGACGGCGGACCGGTCGTTCCTGGAGACATTCCTGGGCACGGTGACCCTCCGTCCGCCCGAGACCGCGATCTCGACGGACGGTTGGTCCTCGTATCACTCCGATCGATACGGCTTCGCGATCGGGTACGGGAAGGGATGGACCGTGACGCCGGCCGACCGCGAGTGGTCGCTGGCGACCGATCGTTCTGATTGGCTGTCGCCTGCGGCGGAGCGCTTCTACAACCCGGAGCTTGTCACGCCGGAGGGTGCCGGCCTGCTCGTGACCGCCTGGAAGGTGCCCTGGGCGGGTGACGTCGACGCCTTCCTCGATGCCTACCTGCCGACCGGTGAACGGCGGGAGTGTGATCGCCTCGAGCCTGCAGTCACCGTCTCGGCCGGGGGAGACTCCGCCCTGCCGGCGCGCCTCGTGCACTTCTGCGAGGACGTCCAGGTGCTGATCGACGGCGAGAAGGACACGTACGTGATCGCCGCCTGGCGCTCGAGCGCCGAATCGTGGCTCCACGCGTACCTGTCCACGTTCCGCGTGGACGCCGCGGGGCCATAGGCAAGGTCAGTCGGGGAACGCCTCCGGGCCTCGTTCCGCGAGCTCGGAGGCGTGACCCTCCGCGTCCTCCGGCGGCAGCCAACTGTACGGGTAGTTCGGGTCGTCGAGCTCGAGCGCGGCCTTCGTGAGCTTCAGCGGGTGGAACGTGTCGACCATCACGGCGAGCTCCTCCGTCCGCGGCTTCCCGATCGAGGCCTCGACCGTGCCCGGGTGCGGGCCGTGCGGGATCCCCGCCGGATGCAGCGTGAACGAGGCGATCTCCACGCCCCGGCGGCTCATGAAGTTCCCGGCGACGTAGTAGATGACCTCGTCGCTGTTGATGTTCGAGTGGTTGTACGGCGCCGGGATTGCGAGCGGGTGGTAGTCGAACATCCGCGGCACGAACGAGCAGACGACGAAGTTGCGCGCCTGGAAGGTCTGGTGGACGGGCGGCGGCTGGTGGACCCGCCCGGTGATCGGCTGGAAGTTCTCTATGTTGAAGCGGAACGGCCAGAGGTAGCCGTCCCAGCCGACGAGATCGAACGGGTGATGGCGGTAGTGGTAGGCCGTGATCCGGTCGGTCGAGCGGACGTGGATGACGAACTCGCCGTGCTCGTCGTGGGGCGGGACGTCGTCGGGCGCGTCCAGGTCGCGCTGCGAGTACGGCGAGTGCTCGAGCAGCTGGCCGTAGTCGTTGCGGTAGCGCCTGGGCGGCTCGATCTCCGACGGCGCCTCAAGGTAGAGCATGCGCTGGGGTGAGCCCGGGTCCGGATCGAGGCGCCAGGTCGTGCCGATCGGCAGGACGAGGTAGTCGCCGGGGCCGTAGCGCAACGGCCCGAAGACCGTGTCGCACACCCCCGTGCCCTCGTGGACGAAGAGCAGCTCGTCCGCTACGCCGTTGCGGTAGAAGGTGCCCTCGGGCATCGGCTCGGCGGGTCGGACGACGCCGAAGACGACGTCGTTGTTGAAGTACAGCGGGATGCGGCCCGTGATGACGTCGCCCGTCGGCTCGAGCCCGCCGGTCTTCGTCAGGTGGTGGCGGTGGACCGGCTCCACGGCCGCCTCGAGACGGATCTCCCGGACCGGCTCGATCCGGTGGGTCTGCGTCGGCGGGACGAGGTGGTACAAGAGCGAGCTGCGCCCGGTGAAGCCCTCGACCCCGAACAGCTCCTCCGCGTAGAGGCTGCCGTCGGGGGCGCGGTGCTGCGTGTGGCGCTGCTGGGGGACGGACCCGTGGCGGACGTAGTACATCGAATCGACTGACCTCCGCGTCGTGCGGAGGCCAGTCTAGGGGCCGTCGTGGCGAGCCGTGCCGTGGCGAGCTGGACCCTCAACGGCGGCGCCAGGCCTCGGGGTCCTTCAGCAGGCGCCGAACCGATGCGGGGAGCGTGCCGCGCACCACGTCGGCGAGGGTCGTTGTCTCGAGGACGGACCGCATGCTCGCCCGGAGCGCCACCCAGACGTCGCGCAGGGCCGTGGCGGGCC
Organism: Binatia bacterium; assembly: GCA_035574535.1. Classification (GTDB taxonomy): domain Bacteria; phylum Chloroflexota; class Limnocylindria; order Limnocylindrales; family CSP1-4; genus UBA5189. The sequence continues at coordinate 11,129 of DATLYV010000115.1, read as the reverse complement.
CAGGGTACGTCACGTCCTCCGGCGCCAGGTCGCGAACGTCGGCCAGCGGGCCCTCGACGGCGCGGAAGACGTCGGCGAGGCTCACCTGGGATGCGGGGCGGGCGAGCCGGTAGCCGCCCGCCTGGCCTCGCTGGCTCACGACGAGCCGAGCGCGACGCAGGTCGACGAGCAGGTTCTCGAGGAACTTCGGCGGGATCGACTGGGCGCGGGCGATCGCGTCGGCCCGGGTCGGCGCGTCGTCCGCCGCGGCGAGTTCGAGCAGCGCCCGGATCGCATAGTCGGCCCTCGCGGAGACCCTCACCCGGCGAGTGTACGGATCGGGGCTCGTCGGATCGAGGCTCGCCGGAGGTCGACCATCGATCGACGGGGGTCCGGCACCATCGAACGGGAGGCCGGCGGTCCAGCGAGCGTCAGACGGCCGCGGCGGCGCGACGGGCGGCGCGGCCGCGGATGAAGAGCCAGCTGACCAGCACGACCGAGACGACAATCGTGGCGACCCGGACCCCCAGCCCGACCGACGGGTCGACGTCGAACAGCGTCAGCGCCCGGTCGATGTTCAGGACGATGATCAGGCCGCCGACGCCCGCCCCGAGGGCGCGCTCGTCGAACCGACTCACGAGCCAGGCCGACAGCGGCGCGGCGACCACGCCACCGAGCAGCAGCATCGCGACGATCCCGAGGTCCAGGCCGGCGGAGCCCAGCGCCAGGAGGAAGCCGATGCTGGCGCAGATCGAGACGATGAACTCGGAGCCGCTGACCGTGCCGATGATCGTGCGCGGCTGCATGCGGCTTGCAGCCAGGAGCGTCGAGGTGGTCACGGGACCCCAGCCACCGCCGCCGCTCGCATCCATGAACCCGCCGACGAGCCCGAGCGGGATCAGCGCCAGGCGCCGCTGGCCGTTACTCCGCGAGGCGCCGATCTGCACGGGGTCGTCCAGGCCGCTGGCCTTTGCCGCCGCGACGCGCCGGCCGTGGAGGAACTTGACGATGATCACGGCGCCGAGGACGAGGAGGACGAGCGAGACCATCGGCCGCGCCGCGTCGAGGGACAGGTTGGAGAGCACGACAGCGCCCGTGAACGCGCCGATCCCGCCGGGCACGCCGATCAGCAACAGCACCTTGCCGTTGACGTTGCCGAGCCGCCAGTGCGAGAAACCGGAGACGCCCGACGTACCAATCTCCGCCAGGTGGACCGACGCGGAGGCGAGGGCCGGAGCGACCCCGAGGGTCAGCAGCAGGCTCGTCGAGGTGACGCCGTAGCCCATGCCCAACGAGCCGTCGACCAGCTGGGCGATGAAGCCGGCGAAGGCGATGGCGATGAGGGTTGGCATGGGGGCTCCTCGCGTTTGTCCACATTATCACCTATATCCACCGTCCTAGTGGACTTAGTAGACATAGTTGACGACGGACTCGTGCTTGTCAACCCCTGGGCGCCGCGCCCTGCGGCGCCGTTCGAACCTCGGTGCGGCGGGTCAGCGAACGGGTCGGTCGACCACCGTCGTTCGCAGGCGCCCGAACCGATCCCCTGCGAGCGTGACCACGTCCCCGGGCTCGAGCCACCGTCCGAGGGTCTCCTCCTTCACCTCGAGGAGGCAGCCCGTCCCGACGGTCCCGCTCGCAAGGATCTCGCCCGGCCGGACGTGGACGTCCGCCGACGCGCGGGCCAGCATCTCCCCGAACGAGTAGCGCGCCGCGGACCAGCGACCGCGGGAAACCTCGACCGTTCGGCCATCCACACCCTCGACCGTCGCCGTCAGCTCGAGATCCGGGGCCTTGCCACCCGGCAGGATCGCGTCGGCGAGTTCGTCCGGCGTGACGATCCACGGCCCGATCGTCGTCGCGAAGTCCTTGCCCTTGGCGGGCCCGAGCCGGACGGTCGATTCGTCGCGCTGGAGGTCGCGCGCCGACCAGTCGTTCAGCAGGAAGTAGCCGCCGATCGCCTCGCCCGCCCGCTCCACGGGCAGGTCGAAGACGGGCGTGTCGACGATCGCGCCGACCTCCAACTCGAAGTCGAGTTCGGTGCAGCCGCGAGGTGCCCAGACGGGGTCGTCCGGCCCGCGGATCTCCGAGGTGTTCGAGAAGTAGAAGATCGGGAGGCGGTACCAGGCCTCCGGGACCTCGCTGCCGCGGCGCGCCCACATCGTCGCGACGTGCCGCTCGAAGGCATAGAAGTCGCGGAACCCCGGCGGGCGGAGGATCGGCGGCCCGAACGCGAGGTCCGCCTCGTCGAGGACCGCGTTGTCATCCTCGTCACGCGGGCCGCCCGCATCGGCGAAGCCGTCGACGAGCTCGCCGAGCGCCTCGATGCGGAGGCCGCGCGCAAGCAGGTCGTCGAGGGTCGTCAACGGCTGGCGGAAGAGGGTCGAGTTGTGGGCGCGACGCTGGTCCACGGCGACGAGCCGGCGGCGGACGACCTCGAGGTCCAGCCACGGGCCGTCGCGCCAGGTCGCGGCGGCGGCGAGACGCCAGGGCGCTCCAGCCGCGCCGTGCCGCTCTCGAACGTGGGCGATGCGCACGGCGGGAGTCTATGGCAGCGCCGCCACCAGCCATCCCGGCCCGCTGCCCGCCTGTCTTCCTGCCGCTCGACATTCCTGTGGGTGTAGTTTCATGGCCCGAAGCGGTCGCGGCGACATCCTGGGAGGCGACAAGCCCCGCGGGGCGCACCGTTCTGCCGGCGTTCGATGCCTGCGGGGAATACAGCCGGTCCGTGGCAGCCCTGTGCGGCGCGATCGCCCGGAAGAGGACGCGTAAAACTTCACTGGCAGGAATAGGTCGCGTGGCGTCCAGACGCGCGGCGATCTGGCGAGCGTCGGACGGCCAGAGGGGAGCCTCGACCGGCCGAAACGCGGCCGCAGACCGGCCGGAACGCGGCCTCAGAACGGCCGGAACGCGGCCGCAGAACGGCCGGACGGAGCCTCGACCGGCCGGAACGCGGCCTCAGAACGGCCGAACGCGGCTTCAGAACGGCCGGAACATCATCAGATACACGATCACGACGAAGCCGCCGACGCCCAGCCAGAGCAGGAGCTCCGGCCGGCGCGAGTCCTGGAGCGCCGCGAGCGCCGCGTCGGACACCGGGACCGGGTCCGGATCCTCCGGCTTCGCGTTCCGCGGCCGCTGGCCGATCGCCACGCGCAGGTTCCGCAGGTAGTTCCCGCCGATCGGCGTCATCACGCCGCCGATGACGATCAGCAGCGCCAGCGAGATCCAGATCCACCAGCGGCTCCACGAGCCGAGCGCGAACCCGGCCAGGATGCCGCTGATCAGCAGGACGAGCAGCCCGATGCCGGCGGTGGCCAGCGACCAGCCCGAAAGGTCGAGGAGCGCGGCGAGCCGCGTCCTGTTCTTCTCCTTGCGGACCTGGAACACGGCGAACATCGACACGCCGTGCCCGGCCGCGAACATGAACGCGCCGAGGACGTGCAGGAACACGAACAACCGGCTGAATTGGGAAAGGTCCATCTCGCGCTCTCCTTCGGGCTTCGAACGAACGCCGAATCGTGGGTTGCGGAGGCTCAGGCGACCGCGGGTGCCGCGCGCTCGCGCCAGGCGGCCCTTGCGTACACGAGCAACACGACGAACATGACCACGGCGTTGACCGTGTGGAGCGCCTCGATCGCGCCGACCTGCACGTACGGCAGCGACGACTGGACGATGTAGAGGCCGAGGATCCCGAGGCTCTGGAGGATCCGGCGCCGGCCGAGCCCGGACGGCAGCGAAGTCAGGAACAACGCCAGGACGACGAGGCCGATCCCGTAGCCGACGGAGCGGTGCGGCTCGTAGCTCGCGCCGCTGCCGCCCAGCTGCGGAATGCCCACGCCCGCCAGCCAGACTTGGACGAGGATGGCGGCGACCAGCAGCCACGCGACGCCCGCGTGGACCTGGCGAACGATCGATTGCACGGGGATCCTCCTCTGCGGTGGTTGCGCGTCAGGTGGTCGAAAGCGCGGGCGCACCCTCGGTCGTCGCGGTCGACGTCCGCGCCGCGTCGGCCCGCGCCCGGAAGACGCGGGACAGCAGGTACGCCCAGACTGGCAGCACGAGCTGGTAGCCCGGCCCGCCGGCGATCGTCAGGGGGTGGCTCATCCCTCCGAGCAACAGCCCGACCGACAGCAGGACCGTGCCGAGCCCGGCCACGATCCCCAGCACCCGGACGAGGGTCGGCAGCCAGCTACCGGCGAGCAGGCTCGCCCCGGCGATCCACAGCCCGACCCCGGCCTGGAGCAGGTTCGAGACGACGAACGCGCCCGTCGCCGGCCGCGCGTCGTCGAAATCAACGATCCGGACGATGAACGCCCCGTGCAGGATGGCCCATCCGAGCGCGGCCGCGATCCCGCCCGCGAGCGAGAGGCGGGCCGGCCACAGCGGCACGACCCCGCCGAGTTCGTCGTGCGCGAGCATCACGGACGGGAGCGCCAGGACCAGCGCGATCAGCACGGCGTCGTTGATCGTCCCGAACGGCCCGCCCACGGTGAAGAACAGCGCGATCGTGACCAGCGCGACCCCGCCGGCGATCGCCGCGACGAGGGCCGCCCACGCGCCCCTGGAGACGCGGTCGACGTTCATGCGCGCTCCTTCGACGCCTGCTCGGCGTCCTTCGGCGGCGAATCGGCGCCCGCCGCTCGGCGCTGCCTGACCAGGGCGATGAGGGTCCGGGCGACCACGTCGATCGACTCGTCGAGCGACAGTCCGGCGGCCCGAAGGTCGTGGAGGGGCATGTAATTGACGAACGCCCGGACTGCCGCGCCGACGACTCTGTCTGACGCGAGATCCCCGAACGTCGCGGCAAACAGCCGACCGACCGTCGCGTAGTACTCGGCCTCGCGAGCCTTGACGACCGGGTGGTCGAGGTCCCGGCTGAAGGCCGGCCAGTCGGCCTCGCTCCGGACGTAGAACCGGAACATCGCGTCGACGTACCGCCGGATGCGCTCGTCCTGGGTCGCCGCGCCCGCCTGGACGCGCTCGTCCGGGTAGTCGAGGCCGGTGACGACCTGGTTGAGGACGGCATCGAGCAGCCCGTCGGCGCTGCCGAAGTGGTGGAGGATGGTCCCGCGCGAGACGTCGGCGCGGCGCGCGACCTCGGCGAGCGTCGTCGCGGCCACGCCGCGCTCGTGATAGAGGGCGAGGGCGGCCTCGAGAATGCGCTCGCGGGTCGCCGTCGCGGCCTCCGCGCGCCGCCCGAGGTTGTAAGTCCGGGGAGCCATTGCCGCGCATTCTTTCATTGACTGGCATGCGCAGTCAATATCAGCCGTGGTCGGGGAATCGAAGCGCTTCCCGCACCGCCGCACGATGTTTCCAACGCTCGAGGCGCACCATCGACCAGACAAGTGCGGAACGGCGCCCCCGAGGGGCGCCACGTCCGGAGCAGAGGCGCGCCAACCCGCAGAGGGTCCACGCACGAACTCCAGCCGCCGCCGGCGCCAGCCTCGTTTCGCGGTCCGCCCGAGGCGACATGCAACGCTGAGCGCGCACCTTCGCCTGAATCACCGGACGACGTCCCGGCTGGACGTCAGAACCGAGACCGGCGGTGGATCGAGAGCTCGTGGTCGCGGCGCAGCGTGGCGATCGGGGTCGCCTTCATGGACCTGGTCCGCGCGCGCATCGACCGCCTGTCCTCGATCGCCCGACGGATCCTCCACGACGTCGACCGGGCCGAGGATGCCCGGCAGGACGCGCTGGTGACATGTGCCGGCGGCGTCTGCGAGCTTCGCTACAGGTTCCCGCGCCGGGCCTGCTCGATCTCGATCGCCTCGAAGAGCGCCTTGAAGTTGCCGACGCCGAAGCCGCGCGAGCCGTGGCGCTCGATGATCTCGAAGAAGAACGTCGGGCGGTCCTGGATCGGCCGAGTGAAGATCTGGAGGAGGTAGCCCTCCTCGTCGCGATCGGCCTCGATGCCCAGCTCCTCGAGCGTCTCGATCGGGACGCCGACATCGCCGACGCGATCGGCGAGCGTCTCGTAGTAGGCGTGGGGCATGCCCAGGAACTCGACGCCGTTCTCGCGCAGCGTCCGGACCGTCCCGACGATGTCCTCGGTCCGGAGCGCGATGTGCTGCGTGCCGGCGTCGAGGTAGTAGTCGAGGAACTCCTGGATCTGGCTCTTCTTCTTGCCCGTCGCGGGCTCGTTGATCGGGAACTTGATCCGGCCGTTGCCGTTGGTCATGACCTTCGACATGAGGGCCGAGTACTCGGTGTGGATGACCTTGTCGTCGTAGTGGATGAGCTGGGCGAAACCGAAGACGTCGCGGTAGTAATCGACGAACCGGTTCATGTCGCCGAGCTCGACGTTGCCGACGCAGTGGTCGATCTCGAGGAGGTTCATGCCCGTCGCCGCTCGGGCCGGCTTCTTGATCCGGCGGTAGCCCGGCGCGAAGACGCCGTGGTAGTCGCGCCGATCGATGAACGAGTGACGGACATCGCCGTAGGTCCCGACCGCGCTGCGGCGGAGGACGCCGTCCTCGCCACCGTCGAGCTCGACCGGTTCGATCACGGAGCGCGCGCCGCGCGACGTGGTCTCCCGCCAGGCCGCGGCCGCGTCGTCGACGCTGAAGGCGATGTCCTTGACGCCGTCGCCGTGCTTCGCGACGTGCTGGGCGATCTCGGTGTCCGGCTGGAGCGCGCCGGTGACGACGAGGGTGACGTCATTCTGGCGCAGGACGTAGCTGATGCGGTCGCGGACGCCCGTCTCCAGGCCCGCGTAGGCGATCGGCGTGAAGCCCCACAGCGCCCGGTAGTAGTGCGCCGCCTGCTTGGCGTTGCCGACCCAGAACTCGACGTGGTCGATGCCGTTCAGCGGCAGGAAGTCCTTGGCCTCCTTGTAGGCGTCCCTGTTGATGTGCGCGCCCGACTGGTTGGCGACGCCCTGGGCAGCGGTGCTCTTCGTCAAGGTGTCCGTCATACCGCTCGGCTCCTTGCTGCACGGGAGGGCGACCAGGTTGCGCCCATGGTAGGTCCCTGCCCCGCATGCCGGCGTCCTCGGCCACAGCGTTGCAACGACCTGGCAACGGCTCCCGGGCAGTCTAGGCCCATCGACGCACCATGCAGGAACAGGCGATGTCGAGTCCAGGGTCGCCGACGTAGGCTCGGCGCTGGCGGGAGACGCGGTCCCCGGCGTGCGACACTGCGCCCGTGGCAGCGCTGGAAGAGCTGGCGGATCGATTGGACAGGGCCGTCGAGGCCATGGTCGAGCTGGGGCCGGAGCTGGCCGCGGGCGAGCCATGGCCGATGGCCGGGCAGGTCGCGCCGGGGCCGGAGTCCAGGTGGGGCCCGCGCGAGGTCCTCGCGCACGTCGGGGAGATGCTCTCGTACTGGCTCGGGGAGATCGAGCTGATCCTCGATGCCGCCGGGCACGGCGAACCGCACGGCTTCGGGCGGCTGGAGGACGACGACCTGCGGGTCGCAATCATCAACCGCGACCGGGCATTTCCGGCGCGGGAGCTGCTCGGGCGCGTGGAGGCCGAAGGCAAGCGCGTCGCGCGCCGGCTGCGGGCCTTTGGCGAGGACGACGCGGCCGCGATCGGCCGGCACGTGACGCGGGGCGAGCTTTCGGTGCGCGACATCGCCGAGCGCTTCATCGTCGGCCACATCGAGGGGCACGTGACGCAGCTGCGCGCGTCGGTCGCGGGCGTGTCCTAGACCCTCGCGGGATCGCGGCGGCGGTGTTCATGCTCTGGGCGATCCCGATCGGGATCGTGGTCGGGCTCCTCGCCCGGGGCCGGCTTGAGCACCTCTCGACCTTCCGGTTCCGGTGGGCCTGGCTGGCCGTCGCGGGCCTGCTGGTGCAGCTCGGGCTGTTCACGGACGCCGGGGCCGCGGTCGCGGGGCCGCTGGCGCCGTGGATCTACATCGGCTCGACGCTGGCCGTGTTCGTGGCGGTGGTCCGGAACATCCGCGTACCGGGGATGCCGCTGGTGGCGCTCGGGGCGCTGTCGAACCTCGCGGCGATCGTCGCGAACGGCGGGTTCATGCCGGCCAGCCCCGAGGCGCTGACGGCCGCGGGCCTGCCGATCGTCGACCACGCCAACAGCGTCGTCCTCGAGAACCCGGCGCTCGAGCCGCTGACGGACATCTTCGCGCTGCCGGCGTGGCTGCCGTTCGCGAACGTCTTCAGCGTCGGGGACGTGCTGATCGCCGTGGGCATCGCCTGGACGATCGTCGCGACCATGCGGCGCGGCCCATCGGCGGCGGCCGCAGCGGGCTGACCTCTCGGGGGCATCGATCCCGCCCCACAGCCGGGCGCGAGCGGCTAGCTAGCGACGCTCTGCCGCCGATTCCTCCACCCCGGACTCCGCCTCCGACGGCACGCCGACCTCGAGTTGCTCCCCGAGCTCGACCGTCCGCCGGAACGCGGCCCAGACCGCCTCTGAGAGCACCGTCCGCAGCCGGCCCGACTCGAGCTCGTGCAGGGCCGCGGCGCTCGTGCCGCCCGGCGAGGTGACCATGTTCCGGAGCTGCGCCGGGTGCATCCCGGACTGCTTCGCGAAGAGCGTCGAACCCTCCAGCGTCTCGATCACCAGGTCGTGCGCGACGTGGCGCGCGAAGCCGAGGTGAACGGCCGCGTCGATGAGCGCCTCCATCACCAGGAAGACGTAGGTCGGTCCCGTCCCGGAGACCGCGGTGGCCATCGCGACGAGCCGCTCGTCGTCGACCTCGATCTGGTGGCCGAGCGCCGACAGCAGCGTCGCCGCCTGCTCACGCTGGGCCGGCGTCGTCTCGGGCGTCGCGTACCAGACGGTCATGCCCTTGCCGAGCTGCGCCGGTGTGTTCGGCATCGACCGGACGACCTCGCGATGCCCGAGGTGGCCCGTCAGGGCGCGCGTCGTCGCGCCCGCAAGGACGCTGATCACGAGCTGGCCCGGCCGGAGCCTGCCCCGCAGCTCGCGCCCGACCCGGCCGAGCATTTGCGGCTTGATGCCGAGGAGGACGACGTCCGCGCCCTCGATCGCTGCGGCGTTCGCGTCGACCGTGCGGATCCCGTGGCCCCGCTCGAGCGCCTCGCGCCGCTCCGGGCGCGGGTGGCTGGCGACGATCTGCCCCGGCTCGACGACGTGGTCGCGCAGCAGGCCGGCGATGATCGCCTCGGCCATGACGCCGGATCCGACGGTCGCGATCGTGGCGCGCGCGAGCGATGACATGGGTCGCGCAGTATGCCACGAGGAGTTCCGCACCCCGTGTGGGCGCGATGCTCAGCGCGCCGCGGGGCACCGCGGGCGCCGCGGCGTCAGCGAGGTTTCGCGGCGTCGACCATCTCACGCGCGGCGGCGCGGTCGGTGAACCACAGCGCATCCATCTGCGTGAACTGCGCCCACTCCGCCGGGACCTGGTCCTCGGGGAAGATGGCGTTCACCGGGCACTCCGGCTCGCAGGCGCCGCAGTCGATGCATTCGTTCGGGTCGATGAACAGCTTGCGGTCGACGCCCTCCTCGTAGTGGATGCAGTCGACCGGGCATACCGACACGCACGAGAGGTCAAGCACGTCGATGCAGGGCTCGGCGATGACGTATGCCATGTCCTGTGCGATCTCCTCTCCTCGACCGGGGCACCGACCCGAATGGGATCGGTAGCGTACACCGCGCCTTCCGGCCTTGACACGGCAACCGTCGCACGCCAACACTCGCCGCTACCCCGCGCGACCGCGGGGCGTGCGATCCTCGTCGCAGGGAGAGGGGCGAGGTTCGAATCCCGTAGCAGACCGGGCGGCGGTCGACCGTACCCGGAGCAGGAGACGCTTGGCCATCGCGACGGCACCTGACGCGACGACCGGTCCGGCCGCCACGCCGCCCGACGCCATACCCGCCGTCCGCCTCGAGCGCCTCACGAAGCGCTTCAGCGGCGAGGTCAAGCGGCGCGCCCCGGGCGGAGACGGGGGCGGGACCGCGGCCGGCGACGAGGTCGTCGCCGTCGACGACGTCACCCTCGACATCCGCGACGGCGAGTTCTTCTCGATGCTCGGGCCATCCGGTTCGGGCAAGACCACGACGCTGCGTCTGATCGCCGGCTTCGAGCTGCCGACGGGTGGCCGCGTCTTCCTCCATGGCGTCGACGTCACCCGGCGGCCGCCGTTCGAGCGCGACGTCAACACCGTCTTCCAGGATTACGCGCTGTTCCCGCACATGAGCGTCGGGGACAACGTCGCGTACGGCCTGACCGTCCGGAAGGTCCCGAAGGCCGAGCGGGAGCGGCGGGTCGGCGAGGCGCTGGAGATGGTCCGCCTTGCCGGCTACGAGCGGCGCAAGCCGTCGCAGCTCTCCGGCGGGCAGCGCCAGCGCGTCGCGCTCGCGCGGGCGCTCGTGAACCGGCCCCGCGTCCTCCTGCTCGACGAGCCCCTGGGTGCGCTCGACCTGAAGCTCCGCGAGGAGATGCAGATCGAGCTGAAGGCCATCCAGCGGGACGTCGGGATCACCTTCATCTACGTCACCCACGACCAGGAGGAGGCGCTCACGATGAGCGACCGCCTGGCCGTGTTCAACCGCGGCCGCATCGAGCAGATGGGCACGCCGGCGGACATGTACGAGAAGCCCGCGACGGCCTTCGTCGCCGGGTTCGTCGGCACCTCGAACCTCCTTCGCGGTGACGCCGCGAAGAGCCTCGTCGGCAGCGAGGGCCTGTTCACGGTCCGGCCGGAGAAGATCCGGCTGGCCCAGGCGGGCGCCCCAGTGGCCGACGACGAGATCGGCGCGGATGGAACCATCCGCACGGTCGTCTACCTCGGGCCGGACACGCGCTACATCGTGGCGCTGGACGCGGGCTCCGACCTCGTGGTCACGGAGCAGAACCTGCACACATCGTCCATGGAGGTGCTGGCCGCGCAGGGGCAACCCGTGCGGCTGGTGTGGAAGCGGCAGCACGTCCTGCGCGTCCAGGAGTGACGAGCGGCACCGTGCAAGGAGGAGGAAGCGTGTTCCAGAGGAGACTCGCGGGGTTCGTTGCTGTCGCGGCGCTCGTCGCGGCCGCGTGTGGAGGCGGCGCCTCGCCGGCCCCGACGGGCGGCGGCCAGGCGACCCCGGCGCCGACCCAGGGCGGGACGGCGACCGAGCCGCCGGGGGCGACCCAGGCGCCGCCTGTCGACATCATCACCTCGATCGGCGAGCCAGAGGGCGAGCTGAACCTCGTCATCTGGGGCGGGTACGCGG
>DATLYV010000114.1:0-10859 GCA_035574535.1 Binatia bacterium | reverse complement strand
CCCGCCGCTCCCCCAGCCACCAGCGGCCGGGCTCGACCTCGACGAGGCGATGCTGGGTGGGCCGAGCGAGCTCGTCGCGGATCAGGGCGAGGACGCGCTCGACCGGATCACTGGTTGGCTGCGGCTCCTCGAAGATGCGGGTCCGCGTCACCGGCGGCGAACCGGCGCCGGAGGCATCGGCCGCGGCCTCGGCGCCCCCGGCCGCGTGTCTCGGCGAGTCGCTCTCGCGTCGCGGCCACCCACCCTCGGGGTGGTCGGCACGGTCGCCCTGGTCGAGGGCCTGGGCACGGTCGGCGCCAGCCGGGCCGGTGCCGGCGGCCGCGGCAGGCCCCTGCTCGCTGGCGAGGAGCCGCCGCAGCGCGCCCGATCGATCGAGGCCGACGAGCATCTCGCCGAGCAGCCGCTCGAAGTGGGCGGGCTCGCCGCGCGCTCGGAGGACCTCGACCGTCGTCTCGAGCACCGTCGCCGCGGCCTCGCGGGCAGAGAAGGGTCGCGCCTCGATGCGCTCCGGCGGCGCGAAGAGGCCGGGAACCGGCACGATCTCGGGGTCGCCACGGTCGCCTGGGCCGGGCTCGAGGGTCCGGTTGGCCCGAGTCCGCGGACCGGGCGGGAGGACGCCGACGGGCGGGATCAGCTCGACGACCCCGCCCGCCTCCTCGTCGGGATCGGCGAGTCGCGCCTCCGCGATGCGATACCCGGCGCCCACGCCGCCCAGGACTGCCGCGACCAGCGCCTCGGGGCCGCCGTGCTCGAGGAGCAGCACGACCCGGCCGTCCCGGGCGAGGTGCGGCGCGGCCGCCTCGAGCGCGCGCCGCAGCGCCGCCGATTGCCACGACCACGGTGGCTGCACGGCCGGCGAGAGCAGCGCCTCGATCGGCAGCAGCGAGGCGGCCTCGCGTCCCAGGACCCAGCAGGTCGCGTGGTACGTGGCCGCGAGCCGTTCCTGGTTGAATCGCGCCGGCGGCTGCCCCAGGACGAGCCGGATCCTCGGGCCGTGTCCGCCGCGGCCCTCCTCGGCGAGCGTCCGCAGGGCGCTCGGCGTGAGGACGCGGACGACCGCGGTCGAGACCCCTTCCCCCAGGGCTCGCAGGTCCGTGCCGAATCTCGCCTCGAGCGGCCCGAGCGCGTTCGACTCCAGGCGCTGCACGAACCCGCGGACCATCCGGAACCCGTCCTCGAACGCGAGCCACGGGTTGCGCTCGTGCCAGCGCTCCGCCGCGGGAACCCGAACCGTCCCCCCGCTCATCCGCAGGGCTGGGATCTTCGACCCGCCCAGGCCGAGCCGGCTCGCGGGCAGCACGGCGTGGAGGAAGGCCAGCCGGAGCGCGCTCTCGACCGGCGCGGCCCGCAGGTCGCCCTCGATGCGCGCGAGGATCGCCGCCAAGCCGACGAGCTGCCGATCGGTGTGGAGGTCGAGCAGCGCCTGCGCGAGGCCCTCGCCGCCGGGCGGCAGGGGGAACCGCTCGAGCAGCCGCTCACGCGCCGTGGCAGCCCCGACGTCGCGCCTCGCCCGGTCGCGGTCGGCGTCGGTCGGGTCGACCGCCTGGTGCTCGTGCCGGCCCTGCTGGTCGCGGCAGATCACGCAGCGATAGTGGACCCGCTCGGGCCGGTCGGCGGCCCACTCGAGCTCGTCGATCGGGAGGGCCCGGCCGCAGGTCTGGCAGCGGGTCCCGAAGAGCTCGTTGATCGCCAGCCGCAGGCTCGACTCCCCGAGCGGCGACGCGGCCAGGGACGAGAACGCGGCGTCGAGGTGGCGGAGGTCGGGCGGCCGGAGGACGACCTCGGCGAGTAGCCGGGTCAGCGGGCTCGACTCGAGGTCAAAGGCCCGGCGCTGCCGGTCGATCGCGGCCCGCGCGACCCACCCGCCGCGCCCGAACAGGTCGGCGACGACGTCGCCCGGCGCGCTCCCCTGCTCGAGGCGGGCACGGATCAGCTCGGGCGGCGGCGGCGGCGCGATCCGCTCGAAGGCAGGGAGGGTGAAGCCCGGCTCGGCCCGCGAGAGCAGCGCCCGCCCCACCATCGGGCTCGATTGTCGCAGGTCACCTCACGCCGGAACGGTGCCGGCGAGGGGCGACGACGGGCGCGGTGAGCGCCGGGAGCTACTGCTCCTCGGTCTCGTCGAGCTCCTCTTCGAAGGCCTCGTCCGTGGTGTCCTCTGGCGGGATGACCGACTCGAGGTCGGTGATCTCCTCGTCCTCGACGTCGTCCTCGAGGTCCTCCTCGAGCTCCTCGTCCTCGCGCAGCAGCGTGCCCTTCGTGTACGGGCGCAGGTCCGTGGACTTGGCCGCGGTCGGGAAGGAGACCTTGCCGTAGTTGCGCGGGTCCTGGAAGACCTCGCGGATGATGATCCGGACGTCCTGCGCGCCGAGCGAGGTCACTCCGGCGAAGTACTTGTTGCCGTCGGCCATGAGCTTGAGGAGGCGGGCCGCGACGCGCGGCTCGACCGTCCCGATCCGGACGCCGTTGGAGATTGCGACGAGGCGGTTGCCCTCGGGCGTCAGCTCGACGGCGTCACCGGGGTTGACCTGGGCGAGCGTCTTCGCGTCCGCCAGGTCGAGGAGGTGGGCGAAGCCGGTCTTGCCGGTCTCCTCGACGAAGATCCGGACGGGCGCCTTCGAGCCATCCTTCGCCGGCACGGTCTTCTCGCCGGCGGCGACGAGCAGCGTCTTGAGGCGGTCGATGTTCCGCTCGGCGATGCGGTTCGTCGGGTCGAGGGCGAGGGCGGCCTGGTAGTGCTCGCGCGCGGCGCCGAGCTCGCCGAGCTCCCAGAGGGCCTTGGCGAGGCGGTTCTCGGCCTCGACGTCCGGGCCCATCTCGAGCAGCTTGCGGTTCGTGTCGGCGGCCTCGGCCCAGCGGCCGGCGGCGGCGCTCGCGATCGCCTGCTCGGCCAGCTGGCGCTTGATGCGCGTCGTCGCTGCCGGGCTCTGGATGTTCGATTCGGTCTCGGAAAAGGTCACGGGCTGTTGGTCCTTTCGGCCGATGAGTCGGGCGCACCCGACCGTCGGGCGGTTCGCGGATTCGGAGCGATGCTTTCTACCACAGATCGGGGTGGCGCGAGCATCGCCCTCGCCCCGACGCAGCTCCCTATCCCCGGATGCCGATGCTCCAGCCGATGACGACGACGGCGAGGACGGCCAGCAGGACCGTCTCCCAGACGCGCAGCGGGTCCCGGCGCCGCACCGGGCCGCCGCTGTGGATCGCGTCCCACAGGAAGAACACGAGCACGAGCAGCGCTGGGCCGAGGATGCGCGGGATCTCGATCGAGCGGAGCGCGACCGCGGCGATGGCCACGACCGCGGCCCCGGTGAGCCCGAACCAGGCCACGTCGCGCAGGTTCGAGGTCCGCAGCGCGGCGGTCCGGTAGGCGAGCAGGAACGCGATCACCGCGTCGCCGATCGCCTGGGCGAGCACGGCCACCGCGTCCGGCCCGAACGGCTCGGCCGTGTTCGGGTCGGGGAGGCCCCCCGGCACGAGCGTCGCGACGCCGGCGAACCCGAGGAAGCCGATGAGCAGGACCTGGATCAGCACGGCCGTCCGGTCGGCCGAGGACGGCGGGCCGCTGGAGCGCGCGAGCCGGAGCTCGGTCACCAGCGCCAGCCCGACCAGGCCGCCCGCGAGGATGAACGCCGGCAGTAGGACGACGCCGACGGGCACGAGGCGGATCGCTCCCAGCGCGGCGAGGGCCGCCCCTCCGGGGAGGATCAGGGATTCGACCGCGACGCCCGAGCCGCCGGAGGCGGGATCCGCTTCCGCGACGACCTGCAGGGCCCCGAGGAACACGCCGGCGAGGAGGACGACCGCGATCGGCCAGACGAATGCATCCGGCGCGAATCGGGACAGCGCGACCACCACGCCGACCGCGATCGCGAGGTCGCGCGCGCCGCTCTCGCCACTCATCGACCGCCCCGCATCGGCGCGCGATGCGGCACGCACGTCGGCGTGCGCCCCCCGCGCCCTGGTGCCCTCATCGGGTCGATTATCGGCCCGGCGGCGCGAGCTTCGCCTTGGCCCGCGGCTTCGGCATCGCGAGCCACGCCAGCAGGCCGGCGCGGGAGCGCGTGTTCAACACGTCGGCGGGGGTCACCCAGGCCCGGCGGGCCTGCGAGATCCCCCACCCGAGGTATGAGAACTCCCGGGTGTGGTGCGCGTCCGAGTCGATCGACAGCACGCACCCGACCTCGAGCGCCTTGCGGGCCCGCTCCACGGACAGGTCGAGCCGGTGCGGCGAGCCGTTCATCTCGAGGACGGTTCCCGTCCGCGCGGCGGCGCGGTAGACCGCCTCCCAGTCGAGGTCGAGGTCGTCGCGCGTCCCGATCATCCGACCCGACGGGTGGGCGATCACGTCGACGTGGGGGTTCTCGATTGCATTGAGGACGCGCTGGGTCAGCTCGGCGCGCGACTGCCGCCGTCCGACGTGGAGCGACGCGACCACGAGGTCGAACGTCGCCAGCAGCTCGTCCGGGTAGTCGAGCTGGCCGTCGGCGCGGATCTCCAGCTCGCAGCCATGGAGCAGCCGGAACCCCTCGGGGCTGGTCTCGGGAGGCGCGGTGCCGGCCGCCTCCTCCGCCTCGAACCTCGCGTTGAGGCTCCGGATGAGCGCCCGCTCCTCGGCGACCCGATCCGGCGTGAGGCCGCGGGCGATCGCCAGCGACTGGGTGTGGTCCGTCATGACCTGGTAGGCGTGGCCGCGGCGGCGCGCGACTTCGGCCATCTGCTCGACGGACATCGACCCGTCCGACCAGTCGGAGTGGGAGTGAAGGTCGCCGCGGAGGTCGGATTCGGAGATGAGATTCGGCAATCTCCCCGCGAGCGCGGCCTCGATCTCGCCCGCGTCCTCGCGCAGCTCCGGCTCGATGAACGGCAGCCCCAGGAACGCGTAGGCCTCCTCCTCGGTCGCGAAGGTCCGGAGCTCCCCGCCCGCCGCGGGGTCGGTGATGATCTCGCCGTCCTCGCCGAGCCGCGCGAAGCCGTACTCGCTCAGGCTCCAGCCCGTGTCGCGGGCCATCGCACGAAGCCGGACGTTGTGCTCCTTCGAGCCCGTGAAGTGAATGAGGTACGTCCCGGCCTGCCCCGGCGGCATCAGCATGAGGTCGACCTGCGGCCCGCGGCCGCCTATCCGCACCGTCGCCTTGTGCCGCCCCTTCCCGAGCACCGCCTCGACCGACGGCAGGCGCACGAACGTCTCGACGACCCGCTCCGGCGAGTCTGTCTCGGCGAGAAGGTCGAGGTCGCCGACGGTCTCCTTCCGTCGGCGGTACGACCCGGCGGCGACGATCCGCCCGACGTCCAGCACGTCGAGCAGCCCGGCGGAGATCTCCTCGACGAGGGCCTTCGCCTTCGGCAGCAGCATCCGCTGGTCGCGCCGCTCGAGGCGGGCGATGCCCTCGAGGATCATCTGCTCGGTGCGCTCGCTGAGGCCGCGAAGCGTGCGGATGAGGCGGGTCTCGGCCGCCTCTTTGAGCTCGTCGAGGGTCGTCACGCCGAGGCCCTCGTAGATCGCCCGGACGGTCTTCGGCCCGAGGCCGGGCAGCCGGAGCATCTCGAGGAGGCTGGTCGGGAACTGGGCGAGCAGCTTGTCGCGGTACTCGCTGCGCCCGGTCAGCGCCAGCTCGCGGAGCTTGTCCGCGATGGCCTTGCCAACGCCCGGGATCTCCGGCGGTCGGCCCTCGCGATAGGCTCGCGCGACCTCGATCGGCGACCGTCCGATCGCATCGGCGGCGCGGTGGTACGCGACGGTCTTGAAGACGAGCTCGCCCTTGACCTCGAGCAGGTCGCCGATGTCGTGAAAGACCTGCGCGAGCTGGGCGTTCGTCAGGAGCGGGACCTCGTCGCCGGCGGCCTGTCGCGCCTGGTCCGCCTCCTCGGCCGCGCCCTCCTCGTCGTGGGGCGCGGGAAACTCCGGCGCCGCGATGGCCTCGAGCGTCTCGGCCGGGCTGGTCTCAGCCCTGGAGGGGGTCTCGTCCGCGGGCGTGGTCTCGTCCGCGGCCCCGGTCCGACCCGCGGGCGTGGTCGCCATCCGGGAGGTGGTCCCGGGCGAGCCGGATGCCCTGCGGTCGGCGTCGGCGGTCACCGACCGATGGTATCGACGGTCTCCGAACTCGACGCCCGGGGGGTGGTAGCCACCCAGCGCTGAATCGAGTTGGTTCCAGCGATGCGAAACCATCGCCGCGACGCCCGTGAATGAATTCGGTCGGGCGTCGCAAGGTGCGATCGACGTCGAGCGGCGAACGTCGCAAGGTGCGATCGACGTCGAGCGGCGAACGTCCCAAGGTGCGGTCGGCGTCGAGCGGCGAACGTCGCAAGGTGCGGTCGGCGTCGATCGGCCAACGGCACGTCCTGGTCGCAGCTGGCGTCGGCGCGCGACTGCCGCGGCTACGTGGGGCCCCCGCCCCGGTCCGGTCCGGCGCCTTCAGAGCCAACCTCGGGGGCGTGCGAGCGTCCCATGGGATGCGTCTGCGCTCTGCGGGACGGCGACCTCAGCCCCCGACGACCCGGTCGCGGCCGGCGCGCTTGGCGCGGAGGAGGGCGCGGTCGGCGCGGTCGACGAGGGCGTGGATCGGCTCGTCGGGGCCGGTGGCGTTCGCCACGCCGACGGAGACGCTGACGCCTGGGACGCCGAGGTCGGCCAGGTCGAGGTCCCGGACGGCGCGGCGCACGCGCTCGCCGATCTCCCGGGCGACGTCCGGGCCGGGGTTGCGCAGCAGGACGGCGAACTCCTCGCCGCCCATGCGGGCGGGCACGTCCTGGTCCCGAACGGCGGATGTGATCGCGTTCGCGACGGCCTTCAGGACCTCGTCGCCGACCGGATGGCCGTATGTGTCGTTGAGGACCTTGAAGCGGTCGATGTCGATCATCAGGACCGCCACCGCGTCGCCCTTCCGGCGACGCGCCGAGAGCAGCGTCGCGAACTCATCGAAGTAGCGGCGGTTCGGGAGGCCGGTGAGCGGGTCGGTCGAGGCGGACTCCTCGGCAGCGCGGAAGGAATCGGCGCGCTCCAGGGCCGTGGCGGTCTCGGCAGCGGCGCCGCGGAGGAGCCGGCGCGCGCTCTCCGGCCAGGCCTCCCGAGCCCGGCGTGACAGGACGACGGCGCCCACGATCCCCCGCTCGCCCGAGCGCAAGGGCGCGGACAGGGTGTGCGAGAGCCCGAACACGGCCCGAACGCGGTCCGCCACGCGCTCGACGATCACCGCCTCGTCGCCGCGCGCGAGCACCTCGGACGGGCGGGCGCGGCCGCGCATGCCCGGGAGGTTGCGCGTCGGCAGGCCGATGTCGCCGAGGAGGGCCAGCCCCTCGGCCGCAGCCCGACGGAGCAGGGTCCGGCCGCCGGCGGGGTCGGAGGCGCGACGCGCCACCCGCGGGAGGACGATCGGTCGGTCGACGGCATCGGCAGTGTCGGCGGAGGCGCTCGGGGTCTCGGCGGTGTCGGCGTTGGCATCTGCGGGTCGGTCGTCGTCGGTTTCGGGTCGGCTGCTCGTCGTGCCGGGTCGCTCGGGCGCGGGAGCGGCGTCGGCGCCCGCGGCGACGGCGACGGGCGCCGAGGTGACGATCGGGATCGCGACCGCGGGCTTGGGACCGGCCAGGGCCGCGCTCTCGAGGAGCGAGCGCGGCAGGATGGTTGAAGTCGTGGGGACGCCGGGGCGCCGAGTCACGAGCGTCGCCTCGAGCGCTGAGGCGTCACGACGGCGGCGGACCAGCACGACGTGGTCGGCGTCCGTGGCGTCGACGAGGTCGTCGAGGATCGCGCTGACGATGGCATCGGCCGAGACGGACCGCGACAGGCTCCGGAGGATCCGGGCGAAGCCCTCGGCCTCGCCTCGACCGCGCGCCTCGAGGCCCGCGACCGCGTTCCGGTGGGCGATGGCCGCGATCGCCGCGATGACGACGAGGATGACGGTCAGCCAGTCGACCGCCGCCTGCTCGGTGACGAGCCGGATGCCGCTGACCAGCGCGAGCAGGAAGAACGAGCCCGCGAGCAGCCACCAGGTCCGCCGGATCGACGGCTCGCCGCCGGCCCCCGGGCGGCTGGGTGGGGTTGGCGACGCGGCACTCACCTCAGCGCGAAGGATCGCCGTTCCGGCGCCGTCGTGCCCGGCGACGGGCGCGAGCCGGTGCGTCGGCGCGCCACGAAGTCCTGCCGGGAGCGGCGGACGGACCTACATCATCACGAGGCCGCCGTCGACGCCGAGGACCTGGCCCGTGATGTAGGCGGCCTCGTCGCTGGCGAGGAATGCGACGGCGTTGGCAATCTCGTCCGGGGTGCCGAATCGACCCAGCGGGGTCTGCTCGATGATGCGGTCCTGCCACTCCTGGGCGAGGTCCCTGGTCAGCTCGGTGAGGACGAAGCCCGGGGCGACGGCATTGCAGGTGATGCCCCGCGAGGCGAGTTCGCGCGCCGTGGCCTTGGTGAGCCCGATGAGCCCGGCCTTCGCCGACGAGTAGTTCGCCTGCCCCGTCTGGCCCGCCTGGCCCGACACCGACGTGATGTTGACGATCCGGCCGCCCTTGGCCTTGAGCATCGGGCGGGCGACAGCCTTGATGCAGTAGAAGGCGCCGAAGAGGTTCGTCTCGAGGACCGAGCGCCAGTCGTCGAGCGACATCCGCATGATCAGGTCGTCGCGCGTGATGCCGGCGTTGTTGACGAGGATGTCGATCCTGCCGAACGCGTCGAGGGCCGTCTTGATGACGGCCTCGGCCGCCTCGGGGTCCGAGACGTCGCCCTGAATCGCGAGCGCCTTCCGGCCGCGCTCCTCGATCGCCGCGCGCGTCTCGTTGGCCGCCGCCTCGTTGCCGCGGTAGCTGATGGCCACGTCGGCGCCCTGCTCGGCGAGGCGCAGCGCGATGGCCCGGCCGATGCCGCGCGACCCGCCGGTGACGACCGCGCTCCTGCCCGACAGATCGATCATCCGAGCGTCCTCCCTCCGCCTCCTCCGCGTCGTCCGCGTCGCGACCGCGCCTCCAGGCAGCTCCCGATCACGCTCCGTCGCCGGGCTCGGCGTTGGCGTCGTCGCGCCGTCGATCGTCCGCCTGCTCCTTGACCACCGGCTCCGCGTCGCCGGCGGGAACGCCCGCCGGCTCGAGCAGCCGCTCGAGCTCGAACCAGCGCGGCTCGACCTCGGCGTGATGCAGGTTCCGCAGCGAATCTCGCTTCCGTGCCGCCCCTCGGCTCATGTACCCACTCCCCGCAACGCGTCTCTCTGGAGCGTGCCCGGCCTGGTGCCGGCGCTCTGGATGGAACTCGACCTGTGCGTGATTCTGCCGCTCCCGCCGCCGGACGGCATGCGAGCCACGACACGCTCGGCGGACACGGTCGTCCGGGTCAGCGCGCGACGGGCTGCGAGGCCGGCTCGGGCTCCCCTGGGACGACGTCGTCGAGTGGCGGATCCACCGGGCCCGGCCGGGCCATCAGCTCGGCGAGGGCGGGTGGGATCGGGTCGACGGAATCCCAGTCGACCGGCAGCCGGACGCGGACGTCCTCCGGTCGGACCTTCTCGTCGGCGTCGCGGCCCCGTGCGGGGTCGGCCGTCCACTGGATCGTCACCGCGCCCGAGGTGAAGCCCGCGCCGAATGCGACGACCGTCACGTAGTCGCCGACGTCGATGCGGCCCTCGTTGACCGCCTCGGCGAGGGCGATCGGCACGGACGCGGCCGAGGTGTTTCCGTAGCGGTTGACGTTCGTGTAGATCTGGTCCATCGACAGCCCCAGGCCCTTCGCGACCGCCTCGATGATCCGGATGTTGGCCTGGTGCGGGATGTACAGCCCGATGTCCGACGGGTCGAGGCCGGACTTGCGGACGCTCTCCAGGGCGGTCGAGGCGAGGGTCTTCGTGGCGAACCGGTAGGTCTCCTTGCCCTCCATCCGGATGTAGTGCTCGCCGCGGGCGATCGTCTCGGCCGAGGGCGGGCTCTTCGCGCCGCCGGCGGGCAGCCAGATCATGTAGGCACCCTGGGGCTCCGTCGTGAGCTCGATGCCGAGCGCGCCGCCCTCCTCGGTCGAGGCGGACAGCACGGCGGCGCCGGCGCCGTCGCCGAACAGGATGCAGGTGCTGCGGTCGGTGTAGTCGAGGAAGCGGGTCAGCAGCTCCGCCCCAATCACGAGGACGTGCTTCGCGAGCCCCGACTCGATCCAGGCCTGCGCGGTGGCGAAGCCGTAGACGAAGCCGGAGCAGGCGGCCGCGACGTCCATGGCGGCGGCCGTCGTGTTCCCGATGGCCTCCTTCACGAGGGCGGCCGTGGACGGCATCCAGTAGTCCGGCGTGAGGGTCGCCAGGAGGATGAGGTCGATCTCGTCCGGGTCGATGCCGGCGGCGTGGATGGCCCGGAGCGCGGCCACGGCGCCCATGGACGCGGTCGTCTCGTGCGCCGCGGCAACCCGGCGCTCCCGGATGCCGGTGCGGGTGACGATCCACTCGTCCGAGGTGTCGACCATCCGCTCGAGGTCCTGGTTCGTCAGGACCTGCGAGGGCACGTAGCGACCCCAGCCGGTGACGTGGGCGCGGATGCGCCGGCCGGGATCGCGGGAGGCAGACGAACCGAGCGTGCCGTTCGAGGCTGGCGTGCCGTCGGGCGTGCCGTTCGATGCGTGCGTCACAACGGTTCGACCTCGATGAGCGGCTGCTTGGCGCGAACGAGCTTGCCGTTCTCGGCGTGGATCCTGACGACGCGACCGGCCTTGTCGCTCTTGATCTCGTTGAACAGCTTCATGGCCTCGATCAGGCCGATCACCTGCCCGACGGCGACCTCCCCCCCGACGGTCACGTAGGGCGCGGACCCGGGCGCCGGCGAGCCGTACCAGATGCCGCTGAGGGGCGCGGTCACGACAGGCCGGGCCGGGGCGCCGTCCGCGAGCGCGGGAGTCGACG
>DATLYV010000113.1:0-3098 GCA_035574535.1 Binatia bacterium | reverse complement strand
GACCGAGGCGACGGCCGGGCGCGGCGCGATGTCCGGCAGGGACAGGCCGGGGGGCGCCGCGCTCCACGGGCACGGTCTGCTCGCGCGCCTCCTCCCCGACGTCGCCCGCAAGGTCCCCCACGGCTACGTCGTCGAGGTCGGCACGACCCGCGAGAAGCTGCCGGGCCAGGGCTCGACCGTTGAGCTCGCCGCCCTCGCGACCGAGCTCGGGCTGCCCTTCGTGACCGTCGACATGGACCCGGCGAACACCGAGCAGGCCCGCCGCGACCTCGGGGAGCGGAACGGCGTCGAGGCCGTGACCGCGCTCGGGGAGGAGTTCCTCGCCCGCTTCGACCGGCCCGTCGTCGCGGCCTACCTGGACGCCTTCGACATCCAGCACGGCAAGCACTCGGACTACCGCGTCTCGCGCTACCGCGAGTTCCTGGGCACGGAGATCACCGACGAGGGCGCCGCGGCGATGCACCTCGCCTGCGCGGAGGCCCTCATGCCGCGCGTCGTGCCGGGCGGGCTCGTCGTCATCGACGACACCTGGTCCGACGGCGAGGGCTTCGGCGGCAAGGGCCGCGACGCGGTCCCGGCCCTCCTCGACGGCGGCTTCCGCATCGTCGCGCGCACGAAGACGGCGGTCGCGCTCCAGCGCGAGCCGGGCCCGCCGATCGTCCGGGCCGCCCGCCGGGCCCTCCGTCGAATCATGGCGGCCGTCCGCCGCACGCTCCGGCCCCCTCGATCCCGCTGACCGCCCACAATCGGCGTGACATGCCCACGATCTCGATCGTCGTCCGCTGCTTCAACGAAGAGCGCATGATCGGCCGGCTCCTCGCCGGCATCCAGGCCCAGACGCGCAAGCCGGACCAGATCGTCATCATCGACTCGGGCTCCACGGATCGGACCCTCGAGATCGCCCGCCGCTACCCCGTCGACATCATGGAGATCGACCCCGCGGACTTCTCCTTCGGGCGGTCGCTGAACCTCGGAATCCGGCACGCGACCGGCGACATCGCGGTCATGGCCTCGGCCCACGTCTACCCCGTCTACGACACCTGGCTGGAGCGCCTCACGAAGCCGCTCGAGGACCCGGAGATCGCGCTGGCCTACGGCCGCCAGGTCGGCGGCCCGACGACGCCCTACAGCGAGAGCCAGATCCTGGCGACGTGGTTCCCGGCGAAGTCGCAGAAGCGCCAGCAGCACCCCTTCGCGAACAACGCCAACGCGGCGATCCGGAGGACCGAGTGGGAGCAGATGCCCTACGACGAGGAGCTCACCGGCCTCGAGGACCTCGACTGGGCCCGGAAGGCGCTGGAGCGCGGCCTGGGCATCGCCTACGTCGCCGAGGCGCCCGTCGTCCACCTGCACGACGAGCGCTTCGCGCAGACCCGCAACCGCTACCGGCGCGAGGCGATCGCGCACCGCCGGATCTTCAACGACCCCCGCATGGGCCGGCTGGAGGCGGCCCGGCTGTTCCTCGCCAACGTCGCGAGCGACTACTGGCACGCGCTCCGGGACGGCCAGATCCATCGCCACCTCCTGGACATCCCGCGCTTCCGGGCGGCCCAGTTCCTCGGCACGTACGAAGGCTTCTCGCAACGCGGCGAAGTCCCCGACGAGCTCCGGCGGCGGTTCTACTACCCGCGCGGCATCCGGCGCCGCCAGCCGAAGCCCCGCGAGATCGGCTCGCCGATCCCGTACGACGAGCTCGAGCGGGTCGACTGAACGATGCAGCGGGTGGACTGACCATGCGCGTGCTCGACATCTCGCTCGCGATCGAGCCCGGCCTGCCGACCTGGCCGACCAGCGAGGGCTTCCGGCTGCGCGACGCGATGCGGATCGCCGACGGCGACCCGGCGAACGTGACCGTGGTCGAGATGGACGTCCACACCGGCACCCACGTCGAGGCGCCGCTGCACTTCCTGGACGGCGGCGACCCGCTCGACGCGATCGAGCTGGCGCGGTTCATCGGGCCGGCGGTGGTCGTCGAGGTCGGCGGGGACGTCGTGACGGCGGAGGCGCTCGAGGCGGTCGGCGTCCCCGGGGGGACGGAGCGGCTGCTCGTGAAGACCGCCAACTCGGCCCGCTGGGCGGCCGGGTGGGGCTCGTTCGACCCGGACTACGTGTCCCTCGACCGGGGCGCCGCGCGCTGGGTGGTGGACCGGGGGATCCGCCTGGTCGGCATCGACCACCTCTCGATCCAGCGCTACGAGGACGACGGCGAGACCCACCGCATCCTGATGCGCGCGGGCGTGGCGATCCTGGAGGGCCTGAACCTGCACCACGTCGCGCCCGGCGCCTACACGCTCGTCGCCGCGCCGCTGCGACTCGCCGGCACCGAGGCGGCTCCGGCGCGCGCCGTCCTCATTGATCCGGCACCCTGAGCGCGATGTCCAGCAAGCCGATGCCCCGGATCGCCGCCCTCGTCCCGATGCGCCACGACAGCGAGCGCGTCCCGGGCAAGAACTACCGCCTCATGGCCGGCGAGCCGCTCTACCGCCACATCATCACGACGCTGCTGGCCGTACCCGAGATCGGACAGGTCGTGATCGACACCGACAGCCCGACGGTCAAGGCGGACGCGGCGGAGCACTTCCCCCAGGTCGTCGTCCTCGACCGCCCGGAGCACCTGCGCGACGGGACCATCCCGATGAACGACGTCCTGCGCAACGACGTCCGGCAGGTCGAGGCGGACCTGTACCTCCAGACCCACAGCACGAACCCGCTCCTGAAGCCCGAGACGATCCGGCGCGCGATCCGCGACTTCGTCGAGAGCCCGGAGCACGACTCGCTCTTCTCGGTCACGCGGATCCAGGCGCGCCTCTGGACCGCCGACGGCAGGCCGATGAACCACGACCCCGCGGTCCTGCTCCGGACGCAGGACCTCCCGCCCGTCTTTCTCGAGAACTCCTGCCTCTACCTGTTCACCCGGGAGCTGCTCGAGGAGCGCGGGACGCGGATCGGGGCGCGGCCGCTGCTCTTCGAGATCGACCGGGACGAGGCGTCCGACATCGACGAGGAGCAGGACTTCCGCCTGGTCGAGGCGCTGATGCTCGCGTCGCGGGCGAGCGCGGCCGGGGCGAGCGCGGCCGGGGCGAGCGCGGCCGGGGCGA
>DATLYV010000112.1:0-3591 GCA_035574535.1 Binatia bacterium | reverse complement strand
CGCCCCGCCGGACTACGACCCGCCGATCGAGCTCAGCCCCGCCTACTGCACCCTGTCGATGCTCTTCAGCGACTGGTCCGGCACGGGCCGGCGCGACCTTCGCGTGAGCAACGACCGCGCCTTCTACCGCCAGACGGTCGGGAAGGAGCAGCTCTGGCGGATCGAGCCGGGCGCCGAGCCGCGGCTCTACGACGAGGCGGACGGCTGGTCGACCGTGCGGATCGAGGGCATGGGCATCGGGAGCTTCGACCTGACGGGCGACGGCCGCCCCGAGGTCTACCTCACCAGCCAGGCGGCGAACCGGCTCCAGACGCTCGCCGAGGGGGCGGTCGATCGACCGGCGTACGTCGACATCGGGCTGGCCCGTGGCGTGAACACGGCTCATCCCTTCCTGGGCGACGATGTCGACCTGCCCTCGACCTCGTGGCACCCCGAGTTCGCCGATGTCAACGACGACGGCCTCATCGACCTGCTCGTCACCAAGGGCAACACCACCGAGGTGCCCGACTACGCGATGCAGGATCCCGCTAGCCTGCTGCTCGGGCGGCCGGACGGGACGTTCGAGGAGGCGGCCGACCGGGCGGGGATCGTGGTCTTCGACCGGGGGCGCGGCGCGGCGCTGGTCGACCTGAACCTCGACGGGCGGCTCGATCTGGTCGAGTCGTTCTACGGCGCGCCGGTGCGGGTCTGGCGGAACGCCGGGCCGGTCGAGGGTGACGACGCGGGGCGGGCGCGCTGGCTCGCGATCCGGCTGCGCCAGGCGGGCGGCAACGTCGACGCGATCGGGGCGGTCGTCGAGCTTCGATCGGGCGACTGGCGGCAGACGCGCGAGGTCGTGATCGGGGGTGGGCACGCCGGCGGGCAGCTCGGGTGGCTGCACGTCGGGCTCGGGTCGGCGGGGTCCGGCGGGACGGTCGAGACACGGGTGCGGTGGCCGGACGGGACGCAGGGCGAGTGGCAGGCCGTCCCGGTCGAGGCGTTCTCGGTGATCGACCGCGAGGCGGGTGTGCTCCCGGGGAACGTGCCGGGCTGAGGGCCGGGCAGCCGTCAGCTCGGCGAGGCGGCGCCGGGCGGCAGGACGCCGATCGTCAGCCACCGGTCGCCCGTGGCGCGGCGGAGGGCGAACGTCGCAGCGAACGGCTCGGTGGTCTGGCTGAGCAGTCGACCATCGGCCGCGTAGACCTCGCGGACGATCGTGCCCGTCGCGTCGAGCCCCAGGCTGAACCCCTCCTGCACACCGAACGGGACCAGCCGCCGCACCTCGACCGCGTCGAAGCGGTAGTGCTCGACCGTCCGGTCGCCGCCCGCGGCGGCCGCGGCCACGCGGGCCTGCATCTCGGTGAGGCGGTCGCCGTGGTCGACCGCGGGGAGGATCGAGGCGTCGGCCTGCCGGACCGCGATGTTCTCGTACTCGAGGTTCTGGGCCAGCGTGACGAGGACGGCCTGGATGCCGTCGCCGGTGAGCGTCGGGTCGAATTCGCTGACGTCCTCGGCGACGGTGATCGCGGGCAGCGTCGAGGGATCGACCTGCGAGGGCAGGCGATTCAGGATCTCGGCGGACGCCGGGACGAGGAGGCCGCGCGCGGGGGTGCCGGCGAGGAAAATGCCGGTCCCAGTCACCAGGAGCGCGAGCGCGGCCATGGCAATCCCGAGCGGCCGCCGCGCCGGCGACGCGCCCGGGCCGAAGCCCGGCAGCAGGCGCCCGACGAGCCAGCGCACCGAATCGCGCTCCGAGCCGGGCTCCGGGAAGAACCGCTCGAGGACGGGCCGGATCGCGCTGATCGCCACGAGCCCGGAGAGCAGCCCGACCTTCGTGCCGAACTCGTCGGTCTGCGGCGCCATGAACAGCACGCCGACGATCCCGACGAGCGCCCCGAACACCACGCGCCCGACGCGCCCCGCCGGCACGGTCTTCGGGTCCGTGATCATGAAGAACAGGAAGATCATCACCTCGGGCGAGCCAACGATCGCGAGCCAGTAGTCGAACCCCGTCACCGGCGCGAACGACCATCGCGTGACCATCGAGTGCCCGGACGCGGCGAGGACCGCGAGGCCGGCCGCGAGCACGAGCCAGTACGTCGCCGCGAGCGGCAGGAGCCGCAGCCGCCGCGTGATGAGCAGCCCGCCGCCGAGGATCAGCGCATACGCGGCGATCATCGCTGGGTTCGTGAGCGGTGCCCACCAGAAGTCGAGCGGCTCGACGCGCGTGCTGCCCAGCACGATGAACGCGACGACGAGCCCGATGTTCGACGGGTTGAAGACGTGCGAGCCGCGGTAGCGGATGACGTATTTCGAGAGCAGCGACAGGCCGGCGATGCCGGCAAAGAGCTCGACGGCGTAGAAGCTCCAGGGATCGTCCGGCCGCGTCCCGACCACCCGCAGGATCAGGGCCACGCCGCTGCCGGTGAGCATCGCGCTCGCCGGCCAGACGAAGGCCTTCGCCTTGGCGAAGGTGATGACAACCTCGATGATCCAGCACGTCAGGATCGCCGCCAGGATCTGCGGCACGCTGACCCAGAAGTGCAGGCCGACCTGGCCGAGGACGTGGACGCTGATGATCACCGCGGCGACGTGCAGCCGGGGGTCGCGGATGTTCGGCAGGACGAGCGGGTAAGTGCCCTGGCCGATCGTCAAGGTCCGGGTCGTCATCGAGGCGGCCAGCATATCCTTGGCCGACCGACGCTTGAGGAGGCTGTCTTACAAGTGACCCGCGACGAGGGCCGCGTGCGGCAGGCGGAGCACGTCCGCCGGCAGGAGGAGCACGTGCGCCGGCAGGAGGAGCACGTCCGCCGGCAGGAGGAGCACGTGCGCCAGGACGAGCGCGCGCGACGCGCCGAGCAGGGCCCGATCGTGCCCGGGTTGCCGGACGTGCCGGGAATCGGGGTCGCGATGCGCCTGACGCCCGGGCTCGGCGTGCACCTGCGGGGCCTCGCGGACGAGGTCCTCGTCAACGACTTCCCGGGCGCGACCCTTGCGCGCCACGAGCGCGAGCTGCTCGCGACCGCGGTCTCCGCGGCGAACGACTGCTTCTTCTGCATGGATTCCCACGGCGCCTTCGCGACCGCGCTGCTCGAGCGCGATGGGCTCGCCGAGCGCGTCGAGCTGATCGACGTCGTCAAGCAGGGCGCGTCCGACGGCTTCGACCCGAAGATGCGGGCGCTGCTCCACATCGCCCGCGTCGTCCGCGGCAACCCGCTCGATTTGACGGCCGACGACGTCCACGCCGCCAAGGCGGCTGGCGCCGCCGATGCCGACGTCCAGCTCGCGGTGCTGATCGCGTCGGCGTTCTCGATGTACAACCGTCTGGTCGACGGCTTCCGCGCCGTCACGCCACCGTCGGTCGACGCCTACCGCCAGCGCGCCGCCGAGATCGCGGAGCTCGGGTACAGCGCCCCGTCGCCCTCGGCCTCGTCGGGCGGGGCGAACGGAGCGCCGGCGGGGAACGGTCAGCCGTCGGCGGCCCCGCCTCCGGAGCCCGCCGGCCCGCGCTAAGACTCGCGCGTTCGCGCTGCCGCTCGGCCGTTCGCGCTGCGGCTCGGCCGTTCGCGCTGCGGCTCGGCCAGTTCGCGCTGCGGCTCGGCCGTTCGCGCT
>DATLYV010000111.1:0-7934 GCA_035574535.1 Binatia bacterium | reverse complement strand
CCAGCAGATCCGCTCGCCCGCCACGAGCGCGAGCGCCGCCGCGAGGTAGCTCTTCGCGCCGTGCGGCACGGACGTGACGCCCGCGTGGCGGCCCACCGTCCTCAGCTCGCTCGGCCGCCCGAGCCGCTCGCGCAGGCCCTCCAGGGCCCCCGTCCCGTCGAGGAGCAGCGGCAATCCCGCGAGATTCGGGATGCGCCGCCCGGCGCCCTGGCGGCGGGGCGCGGCCGCTTCCGCCAGCCGCGCCGTCGCCACGACGTGGGCCTCGATCTCCGCCTCGGCCGAGTCGAACGCCGGTCGCTCGACGCTCGGTCGCGCGTCCTCCCGATCCCGCTCCGCGAGCCGGCGCTCCCAGCCGCGGCGGCCGCGCAGCGGCGGGCTGCTGCTCACGGTCGAGCCTCGTCGTCGTCACGGCGCAGCGACAGCACCCGCCGCCAGCCGGTCTTCGTCCGGCGGATGCCGTCGGGTCCCGGCGGCCCGTCGACCTCGCCCGCCGGCGCGAGCCGGTCCTCGTCCGCGGGTCGCAGCTCGAACGAGTTGAACCGGTTCGCGGCCTTGTTCGTGCCCTCGCGCGCCCAGGCCTCGACCGCGTCCGCCGCGGCATCGAGCAGCTCGTCGAGGCGCTGGCGCTCATCAACCTCGAACCGCGTCAGCACGTGATCGACGAACCGGCCGTCGGGCGCGCCGATGCCCACGCGCAGCCGGCTGAACGCCTCCGACCCGAGCTCGCCGATGATCGAGCGCAGCCCGTTGTGCCCGCCGGGCCCGCCGCCCTCGCGAAAGCGGAGCTTGCCGAAGGGCAGGGCAAAGTCGTCCACGACCACCAGCAGCTCGCCCAGCGGCGCCCGCTCCCGCGCGAGCACCTTGCGGACGGCCAGGCCGGACTCGTTCATGTACGTCTGGGGCTTGACCAGCTCGATGTCGAGCCCGCGGTACCGCCCACCGACCACCGATGCGGCATCCCGGTTCCGCCCGCGGCCGGACCAGCCGGCACGATCCGCGATGCGGTCGAGGACCATCCAGCCGATGTTGTGGCGCGTCTGCCGGTACTGCTCGCCGGGGTTGCCGAGCCCGACGACGATCTTCCTCAGGACTGCCTCCAGGCGCTTCCGAACAGCACGAACGGCCCCGGGACGACGTCCGGGGGCTCGAAGGCAATGGTAGCCGGGACGGCCCTGGTCAGCCCTCCGCGAGGCCGAGGAGTCGGCGCTCCAGCGCGCGCATCGCGGCCTCCTCGCCGGGCTCCGCGTGGTCCCAGCCGCACAGGTGGAGCGTGCCGTGGGTCACGAGCAGGCGCAGCTCGTCCGCGAGGGCCCAGCGCACGTCGCCGGTCTGGCCGCCGCGGCCCTGGTCAGCCTGCTCGGCAGCTCGCTCGACCGAGATCGCGATGTCCCCGATGTGCAGCCTGGACTCCGCCGCGGGAGCCCGGCCTGCCGGTCGCGGCGGCCCCTCGCCTCGCCCGAACGCCTCCGGCTCGAGCATCGGGAACGACAGCACGTCCGTGGGGCCGTCGTGGCCCATGTGCTCGAGGTTGAGCTCGGCCAGCTCCTCATCGTCCGTGAGGACGACGGCCACCGAACCCGGCGACGGAGCGCCCGCAGCTGCCAGGGCCTCGGCCACGGCCCGGGCGATGGCCGCCCGGGACAGCGGGAATCGGATGCCCGGGCGCGTGGTCACGTCAATCCGCCACGGGGACACGTAGATCGACCGTGGGGCGTCGTCGCTCATGCCCGGGTCGCGCCGCGGAGTGTCACGCGTCGGGGTGTATACCACGTCGCGTGCGCCCACTTCCCAGCACGATTCGAACGGATCTACGTCCTGCACCGCCCTGGCGGTCCCGGCGCCGAGGGCCGGTCGCCTTCGCTCCGCATCACCCGGAACCTGAGGATGCTCGAGTCGCCCGAGCGCTTGCTGCTGATCGGCGCGAGCTCGACGCGGGAGGCTCCGGCCGGCAAGAACCGCTCCTCGCCCATCGGCGCCCTCGCTCGATCGACGGTGTCCGTCAGCCTGCAGGTACGGTGGGCGAGGCCCCGGCGACCCGCTGGCGCTGCCATTCGTCGACGCCGGGCAGCCACTCCGCGTGCGGCGCCGGAGGACGCAGCCGCGGATCGTCCGCGTCGCTGCCGTCTCGGAGGGCCTCGACGTAGGCACGGTCGCGCGCGATCCGCTCGCGAAGCTGGCCGGCGTCGCCAGTCGAACCGTGGCCCGGAACGACGACCTCGACGCCGCCCGCGACCCGTTCGAACAGCCCCAGCGCAACGAGGTAGTCCTCGACGGGGTCCGATGCGGCGAGTCTGCGACCGCCGCCCACCACGCGGCGAGGTCCGGTTCGAACGTTGCATCGAAGTCCACGCTGCGATTCGAGGGCCGCCAGGTCTCAGCGACGACAGATCGTCTGCGCACGTCCGACGCTTCGGTCAGCGCGACGTCACGCGGGGGTGCTGCCTCCGCCGGCGGCGCGGCGCGACTCGAGCTCGACGACCTTGTTCTGCGGGTACGCGACGCGCTGGTGGTACATCCCGAGCAACTGCGAGACGAATGCCTCCTGGGCGATGCCGAGGTCGCGGAGCGTCAGGTCGCAGTCGTCGAACTGGCCGTCCTCGAGGCGGTCGCTGACGATCCGGGCGACCATCGCGCGGATCGCGGGCTCGTCGCGCGACGAGAGGGAGCGAACGGATGCCTCGATCCCGTCGGCGAGCATCAGCAGGGCGGCCTCGCGCGACTGGGGCTTCGGGCCGGCGTGGCGGAACCGGCGGATGTCGACCGCGTCGGCCGCCTTGCGGCCCTGGTCCGTGTCGAGGCCGCCGTACGGCGCGGCCGCCTCCTCGCGGGCCTTGGCGTAGAAGTAGCTCATCACCGCGGTCCCGTGGTGCTGCGGGATATACGCGATGAGGGCCTTCGGGAGCTTCGACTGGTAGGCGATGTCGATCCCGTCGGCGACGTGCTGCTTCAGGATCTGCGCCGACTCCTCGGGCGCCAGCTCGTCGTGAACGTTCTCGCCGCCGGCCTGGTTCTCGATGAAGGCCGCGGGATTCGAGAGCTTGCCGACGTCGTGGTAGTAGGCCGCGACGCGAGTGATCAGCGGGTCCGCGCCGATCGCCTCGGCGGCCCGCTCGGCCAGGTTCCCGACCATCAGCGAGTGGTGGTACGTGCCCGGCGTTTCGACCAGCAGGCGCCGGAGCAGCGGCTGCGAGGGATTGGCCAGCTCCAGCAGCTGGAACACGGTCATCAGCCCGAACACGCTCCCGAGCACAGCGAACGACCCGACCGCGGCCACGGCCGCGCCGCCCGCCGAGGCCGCCGCCGCGCCGATCAGCTGCATCACGCCCGTGAGGTCGCGCTCGCCGAGCAGCGAGAACGCGGTCACGACGACTGCCTGGACGACGAAGATCGCGGCGCCGGCCTGGATGAACGCCTGGAGCCGGTCGCCGCGGCGGATCGCCAGGATCCCGGCGAGGCCGCCGAGCATCACGTACGTCCCGAGCTCGAGCGACGGCCCGTTCACCGCGCCGGCGATCACGGCGACGACCGCGGTGACGAGAATCGCGGTCTCCGCGTCCAAGAGCACGGCGACGAGCAGCCCGACGGCGGCGATCGGCAGGATGAACGGCAGCGCGGCTCGCCCGGCGGTCAGCTGCAGCGCGAAGGTCGCGAACGTGATCAGCAGCCAGATCAGGAGGACGACGTTGTTCCGGTGCCAGTACTCGGGCCGGAACATCCGCAGCCACGCGATCACGAGCGCCACGAGCAGGCCCGAGAGCAGCAGCCAGCCCCCGAACGCGGCCAGGTCCGGGCTGGTCTCGTCGAGGTTCAGGGCGCGGATGCGGGCGAGGTCGAGCTCCGTGACCCTGGAGCCCTCGCGGACGATGATCTGCCCCTGGAGGATCTCCTCGACCACGGGCTGGACGGCCGCCGCCTGGCGGTCGCGCTCCTGCTCGGTCAGGTCCTCGCTGAACGAGCTGTTGGGGACGAGCAGCGGACCGATCAGCTCCGCGGCGAGGTTCCGCTCCGCCGCCGAGAGCCCGCCGGCCATCTGTGACGGCAGTCGCTCGCGCGTCTCGGCGACCTCGGTGTCGCGGAGCTCTGCGCGCTCGACTACGTCGAGGACGCGGGCGGCCTCGCTCCGGACCGGCGCCCAGCGCTCCGGGGGCAGCTCGACGAGCGCGGCGCGGGCGTCCTCGCTGAGCTCCGGCAGGACGGTCTCGAGGAAGGCCTGACGGTCCTCGGGCGCCGTCTCGGGTGCGAACGCGGTGTCGAGCGGCGCGACGCGGCGGGTGAAGGCCGCGGCCTGCTCCTGGGCGATCGTGATCGCCCGCTCGGTGGTGTAGTCGTACTGGGGCTGGACGGCCTGGCGTGCCGCCTCGCGCGCCTGCTCGGTCGCGATCTCGTTGGTGAAGGTCAGCGCGCGGGGCGCCCGGATGTCCGTCTGGGCGAGGTCGCCGACCCTGAGGTCGATGCCCGGCGTCAGGTCGATGCCCAGGACGAGCGTCATGACCGTGATGAGCGCCAGGCCGGCCGCGGCGATGCGGATCAGCTCGCGGCGGCTCGGGAGGCGGCGTCGGTCGGGCGCCGGGGTCGACATCGTCTGCGGAGACGGGCCGGGTGCGCTCGTGGTTGCGGCCATCAGCCGGCCTTCTGCCCGAGCGCCCGGTTGACGGTCTGGCTGACGACCCGTCCGTCCGCACGACCCTTCGTCCGCGGCACGAGCCAGCCCATGACCTTGCCCATGTCCCTCGGGCTCGTGGCGCCGGTCGCCGCGATCGCCTCCTCGACGAGCGCCTCGATCTCGGCCTCGGTCAGCTGCTCGGGCAGGTACGCGGCGAGGATCGCGATCTCGCCCTCCTCCTTCGAGGCGAGGTCCTCGCGGCCGCCCTTGCGGAACGCCTCGACGGACTCGCGACGGGTCTTGACCTCGCGGGTCAGCACGGCGACGACCTCCTCGTCGCTGTACTGCCGACGGTCGCGCTTCTCGGCGTTGTAGATCGCGCTCTCGGCCATCCGGAGCGTGTCGCGGCGCAGCACGTCACCCGACCGCATGGCGGCCGTGATGTCGGACTGGATTCGCTCTCGGAGGGACACCGGTATCGGCACCTCGGGTGGCGGGGCCGGCGGCGATCCTCCCTGGGGATCGCTGCGGCCCGTCGCGTCGTGCCCGGGTCGTCGGTGGCGGTGGCGGGGCGTCAGTCGCGTCGCGTTGGGATCGCGACGGTGCGTCGGACGGTCCCGGCCGTCCGACCGATCAGCCCTGCGGCGTTCGCGCGTTCTTCTTGCGCTTCGCTTCCTTGCGCTTCCGCTTCACGCTCGGCTTCTCGTAGTGCTCGCGGCGGCGAGCCTCGGCGAGGATGCCGGACTGCTGAATCTTCTTGTTGAAGCGGCGGAGGGCGCTCTCGAACGTCTCGTTCTCACCCACTCGAACCTCGGCCAATCCGGGATTCACCTCCTCGGGCTGTCGTCTCGCCTCGCAATCGGGCTCGTTGCCCAACGGCTCCGATGCGTTCCCCCGAACGTGCTGGGGCGCCACTTCCTGCGCCGCCCGCAAGGGCCCGCGGAGTGTGGCACAGGGTCCCGAGGGGGTCAAACGCGTGGCTGACAAGGCCGAGACGGGTCCGGATCGCGCGGACGGAACCTCCTGGGCGCGTGCGACGAGCGTCCGCCGCAGCGTGGCGACGACGCCAGTGCCACGCGGCCCGCGCATCGATGACGACCGTCGAAACGCCGGGGCGGTGTCACGCGCCAGGCGCGCACGCCACCTGCCCAGGATGGGACGATGAGACCGATGGCGACGCGGACGACGCCGACGGAGATGACGAGCAGGGCCGAGACCCTCCTGGACCTGCTCACCGACGCGGTGACGCGATTCGGCGACCGGCCCGCGTTCGCGCTGCGCCAGGAGGACGGCTCGACCTTCGGCTGGACGTACCGCGAGTTCGAGCGGCGGACGAAGGTCGCCGCGTTCCGGCTCCGGGCCCTGGGCCTGCAGAAGGGCGACCGCGTCCTGACCTGGAGCCCCTCGACGCCCGAGCTGCCCGCGACCTACTTCGGCGCCATGCGTGCGGGCGTCATCTACGTCCCGCTCGACCTCCGGATGTCGAAGGACGCGATCGACGGCATCGTCGCGAAGTCGGGCGCGAAGCACCTCGTCGCGGGGAGCGGCCGCGACGCCCCGGACCCGAAGGACTTCGGCCTCGCCGGCTTCCCGACGACGAGCGTCGAGTACCTCGGCGGCGAGCCCGAGGGCGATGCGACCCTCCCGCCCGACTGGGAGGCCCAGGTCGACGCGTGGCCCCGTCCCGACCCGGCGGACCTCGTCCAGCTGATCTTCACCTCGGGCACGACTGGCACGCCGAAGGGCGTGATGCTCGCCCACGACAACCTCATGGCCGCGAACCGGACGTTCCACAACATCGTCCCGCCGATGGAGCACCGGATCGTCTCGCTGCTGCCTCTCTCCCACCTCCTCGAGCAGGCGGTCGGCGTCTTCTACGCCATCAGCGTCGGGGCGTCCGTGCTGTACGTGCGGAGCCGCAACCCGCGGGTCATCTTCGACTCGCTCCGGCAGCACCGGGTCACCTCGATGGTTGTCGTCCCGCAGGTCCTCGACCTGTTCTGGAGCGCCATCGAGCGCGAGGTCGAGAAGTCCGGCCGGGCGAAGCTCTTCGACCGCCTCCGGTCGATCGCCCGGCAGCTGCCGATACCCGCGCGCCGCCTCATCTTCCGGCGGGTCCACCAGCAGCTCGGCGGGTCGTTCCGGCTGTTCATGTCGGCCGGCGCGTTCCTGCCGCCCGGGCTGCAGCAGGCCTGGGAGGACATGGGCGTGACCGTCCTCCAGGGCTACGGCGCGACCGAGACCGGCACAGGGTCCTCGACAACCCTGGAGGACCACGGGCTGGGCACGGTCGGCTGGGCGCCCGTGGGCATCGAGATGCGGCTCGCCGCCGACGGCGAGGTCCAGTTCCGCGGCCCGAGCCTCTTCAAGGGCTACTGGGAGGCGCCCGTGCTGACCGCCGCCTCGTTCACCGAGGACGGCTGGTACATGACGGGCGACGTCGGGCACTTCGACGCGCGCGGCCGGCTGATCCTGTCCGGTCGGAAGCGCGACATGATCGTGCTGCCGAACGGATTCAACGTCTACCCGGAGGACATCGAGAACGCCCTCCGGATCGAGGGACTGCGCGACACGGTGGTCCTCGAGACGAGGCCCGGGCGGATCGAGGCGATCGTCCTCGCCCCGTCCGCGTCGCCGATCCGGACGCCCGGCGAGCCGCTCGACTTCGACCCGGCGGACCCGCCCGCCGAGCTGCGGGCGACGATCGACGCGGCCGTCAAGGCCGCGAACCAGAACCTCGGCGCGAACCAGCACATCTCCGGCTGGCGCCTCTGGCCCGAGTCGGACTTCCCGCGGACGCACACGCTCAAGGTCAAGCGCGACCTCGTCCGCGCCTGGGTCGCGAAGGGCTGAGTCGCGCCCCGGGCTGCGTCGCGCCCGGGGCAGGTCCTCGCCGAGCAGGAAGGATCGCCACCGGGCCGGCGCTCAGCCCTGGACCGGCACCCCGCTGCCGATCCGCAGCAGCCCCTGCTCGATCAACGGGGTCAGCTCGTCCGTCGAGACCTGGGGCGACCAGTGGAAGAAGACGACCGTCGCGCCGACGACGCGGATGACGAAGCGCGTCCCGAACGGGAACTGGGACCGGCCGACGTTGCTCCCGACATACCGGGCGTGGTCCCGGGCGGCCTCGGCGGCGTCGCTCGGCGAGTCGAAGGCGTACAGGACGATGAAGCCGTGGTCCGTGTCGTTCGGGATCGCGACCTGGAGGACCGACCGAGGCGCAGCCGCGACCAGCGGGCCCTCCGGCGGTCGGTACGTCCGGACCGCGTCCGCGGCCTGGAGGTTCAGCTCGGCGAGCGCGCGGATGACCTCGGCGCGGGCGGCGGCCGTG
>DATLYV010000110.1:0-17961 GCA_035574535.1 Binatia bacterium | reverse complement strand
GCGACGCCCTGCCAGGCCGGCAGGAATCGCCCGAGCGTCTCTGGATCGACCGGTTCGACCTCGCGCCGGAGCCGCGCGAGGGAGCGGCGGCGGAGCAGTCGCAGGACCTCCGGGTCGCACCACTCCCGCTCCGACCCGCCGGGGCGGAACTCGCCGCGCACCAGCGTGGCGGCGGCCGTGAGCCTCCCGAGCGCGTCCTCGACCACGCCGACCGGCAGCCCCCAGCGCCGTGCCGGCTCGGGGGCGAGGAACGGCCCGTGCGTGCGGGCGAACCGCGCCAGCAGGCCGTCGAGCGCACCAGCGACGGGCTCGAGGAACGCCTCCGGCACCCCGCGCGGCGGCGAGGCGCCCACGCCGTCCCGGTACCGCCCGACGTCCTCGATGGCGATCCAGCGCGCGTCGCCGGCGATCCGCACCTCGACGGCCCGCCGGCTCCCGGCCAGCTCCTGGAGCCACGCGGCCGCAACGTCCGCGCCGCCGACCACCCGGGCCGCCACCTCGTCCGCCGACAGGTCGCCGATCCGCCGGAGCAGGTCGTGGAGGTGGTCGGCGCTGTTCGCCTGGCGCTCCTCGGTCAGGCCCTGGAGCGACAGCTCGAGGTCCGCGAGCGCCTCCGGATCGAGCAGCTCGCGGAGCTCCTCCTGCCCAAGCAACTCGCGCAACAGGTCGCGGTCCAGCGCGAGAGCGCCGGCGCGGCGCTCCGCCAGCGGCGCGTCGCCCTCGTACATGTACTGCGCGACGTAGTCGAAGAGGAGGGAGCTGGCGAACGGCGAGGCCTTCCGGGTCTCGACCGAGTGGACCGCGATCTCGCGCCGCTCGATGCCGGCGAGAATCTCGCGCAGTGCCTCGAGGTCGAAGACGTCCGAGAGCACCTCGCGGTACGTCTCGACGAGGATCGGGAAGGCCCCGTAGCGCGACGCGACCTGCAGCAGGTCCGCCGCCCGCTGCCGCTGCTGCCAGAGAGGCGTGCGGGCGCCCGGACGGCGCCGCGGGAGCAGCAGCGCCCGGCCCGCATTCTCGCGGAACCGCGACGCGAACAGCGCCGACCCGCCGACCGCCTCCACGACCAGGTCCTCGACCTCGTCGGCGGACGGGAACAGCAGCGATTCGATCTCCGCGAGGCGACGCGCGTCGCCGTCGCCCTCGCCCTCGGGCAGCCGGACCGCGATGCCGTCGTCCGACCAGATCGTCTGCGCCTCGATGCCGAGGCGGTCCCGGAGCCGTGCCTCGATCGCCAGCGTGAGCGGCGCGTGGACGCGCCCGCCGAACGGCGACAGCACGGTCAGGCGCCAGTCGCCGAGCTCGTCGCGGAAGCGCTCCACCACGAGCCGCCGGTCCGTCGCCAGCGCGCCCACGGCCTCGCGCTCCTCCTCGAGGTACGCGACGAGGTTCGACGCGGCCAGCTCGTCGAGGTCGTGGCGCTCCCGCAGCCGGGCCGTCAGGGCCCGCACGCCGCGCTCGCCGCGCGCCAGGTCGGCCTCCGCGTCGCGCAAGAACTTGCCGATCGCTCGCCCGAGCTCCACCGGCCGCCCGACCGAGTCGCCCTTCCAGAACGGCAGCTTGCCCGGAACGCCCGGCTGCGGCTCGACGATGACCCTGTCCGGCGTGATGTCGAGCACCCGCCAGCTGCTTGCGCCCAGCACGATCACGTCGCCGTGCATCCCGGCGCGGAGCTCGTAGACCATCTCCTCGTCGAGTTCGCCGACGCGCCTGCCCGGCGTGCCCGCCTCGCCAGCCAGGAACACGCCGAACAGCCCGCGGTCCGGGATGGTCCCGCCGCTGGTTACGGCCACGACGCGCGCGTCTCGCCGGCCCTCGACGACGTCCGTCACGCGGTCCCAGGTCAGCCGGGCCCTCAGCTCGGCGAACTCGTCGGACGGGTAGGCGCCGGCGAGCATGCCCAACACGGCCTCGAGGGCCTCCCGCGACAGCGTCTCGAACGGCGCGGCCCGCGTGACGACCTCCAGGAGCTCGGCGACTGTCCAGCGGTCCATCACGGCCATCGCGACGAGCTGCTGCGCGAGCACGTCGAGCGGGTTGCGCGGCATGACCGTCGTCTCGATCGCGCCCTCGTGCATCCGCTCGACGACGACCGCGGACTCGAGCAGGTCGCCGCGGAACTTCGGGAAGACGATGCCCTTCGACGGCTCGCCGACCTGGTGGCCGGCGCGGCCCACGCGCTGCAGGCCCGATGCGACGCTCTGCGGCGACTCGACGAGGATGACGAGGTCGACCGCTCCCATGTCGATGCCCAGCTCGAGCGAGGACGTCGCCACGAGGCCGGGGATCCGCCCGGCCTTGAGGTCCTCCTCGATCCGGAGCCGCTGCTCGCGGGCGATCGAGCCGTGGTGGGCGAGGACCAGCTCCTCCCCCGCCAGCTCGTTCAGGCGTTGCGCGAGGCGCTCGGCGAGGCGGCGGCTGTTGGTGAAGATGATGGTCGACGTGTGGGCCTTGATGAGCTCGAGGAGCCGCGGGTGGATCGACGGCCAGATGCTGGTCCGCATGTCACCGAACGCGACCGGCCCGCCGGGCTGGTCCTCGGGCGGGATGACCTCGCCGAGGCGGGCCATGTCCTCGACCGGGACGACGACCTCGAGCTCGAGGGTCTTGCGGCTCCGGGCGTCGACGATCTCGACCTCGCGCCCCGGCCCGGCGCCGCCGAGGAAGTGGGCGATGGTCTCGAGGGGCCGCTGGGTCGCCGAGAGGCCGATCCGCTGCAGCGGCTTCGCGCCGGCTTGGCGTAGCTGCTCGAGGCGCTCCAGCGACAGCGCGAGGTGAGCCCCGCGCTTCGAGCCGGCGATGGCGTGGACCTCGTCGACGATGACCGTCTCGACACCCCGGAGCGCCTCTCGCGCGGTCGACGTGAGCATGAGGTACAGGCTCTCGGGGGTCGTCACGAGGATGTCCGGCGGGTGCTTCGCGAGCTCGCGCCGCTCCTCCTGCGGCGTGTCGCCGGTCCGACCCGCGACGGTGATGCGCGGCTCCGGCTCGCCGAGACGCTTGGCCGCGAGCGCGATGCCGTGGAGCGGCGCCCGCAGGTTCCGCTCGACGTCGTAGGTCAGCGCCTTGAGCGGCGAGACGTAGAGGACGCGGACGCTCCTCGGGGTCGCGCGGCTGGGCGGCGGCGCGGGCTCGCGCGCGAGCCGGTCGAGGCACCACAGGAACGCGGCGAGGGTCTTGCCGCTGCCCGTCGGCGCGTGGATCAGCGTGTGCCGGCCCGTGGAGATCGAGGCCCAGCCTCGGGCCTGCGCGGGCGTCGGCGCCTCGAACGCGGACTCGAACCAGGCGCGCACCGCCGGGGAGAACGGCGCGAGCGGATCCGCGGACGTCGACGCGGTCTGCGGGGTCGAGGGGATCGTCTTCACGGGAGCTGAAAATTCTACTCCGCGCGCACGATTTCGATCAGATGTTCGAGGCTCCCGGGCGTTTCGCGAGCGGCTCCATTGGGGCCGGTCGACGACCGGGAAGCGAGGTCCGGCGGGACCGGGCCATCGGTCCCGGGCGAATCGGGCCGGTCGGCCCGTCCGGTTTCGGGTTCGAGCGCGCATCGTGGCCCCGGACCTGAGCAGTCCGTGAGAAGGGAGCGAACGGCAATGTCGACACTTCGCAGGTACGTGGTCCCGCTCGGGGTGATCGCCGCGGCGATCGTCCTGTACCTCTCGGCCCCGCTCGACGTGATCGGCCTCGGGTCGCTCGAGCCGAGCGAGGACGTCTTCACGATCCTCTCGGTCGTCTTCTGGATCCTCGCGATCGTCATCTTCGTCGTCCTGTTCGCCGATCGGAAGGCGCCGGGCGCGACGACGGTCGATGTCGAGGGCCCCGGCTTCACCCGGTTCCTCTTCAGCAACACCCGCGCCGGGCTGCTGTGGCTGCCGGTCCGCCTGTTCGTCGGCTTCGCGTGGCTCGAGGCCGGCCTCCACAAGCTCTTCCCCGCGGGCGAGCCCATCGGCGCGGGCTGGCTCGACGGCGGCGCCTCGCTCCTGGGCTACTGGGAGCGCGCAGTGGCGATCCCGGAGCCGCCGGGCCGCGCCGCGATCTCGTTCGAGTGGTACCGCGACTTCCTCAACTTCCTGCTCTCGATCGACGCCCAGACGTGGTTCGCCTGGCTGATCGTGTTCGGCGAGCTCGCGGTCGGGCTCGGGCTGATCCTTGGGGCGTTGACAGGCTTCGCGGCCTTCTTCGGGGCCGTGATGAACATGTCGTTCCTGCTCGCCGGCTCGGCCTCGACGAACCCGGTCCTGTTCACCCTCGCCATCGGGCTGATGCTCGCCTGGCGGGTCGCGGGCTGGTACGGGGTCGACCGCTGGCTGCTCCCGCGGCTCGGGGTCCCGTGGCGCGCCCCGGTCATGACGGCCCATCCCGGCCCCGAGCCAAGGACG
Organism: Binatia bacterium; assembly: GCA_035574535.1. Lineage (GTDB taxonomy): Bacteria > Chloroflexota > Limnocylindria > Limnocylindrales > CSP1-4 > UBA5189. Next base: position 13,582 of record DATLYV010000110.1, on the reverse strand, counting down.
GCCTGATCGACGTTCGAACCTTCCGCAGGGCGGGCCGATCCTGCACCGACATCGGCCTCCCTTGCTCCGCCGACCGCCCGGCTCCGGCCGGGCGGTCGGTCGTCTTCGGGGGACGCTGTGGAGCAGCGCGGCGGGTCCGCGTGCGGTTCCGCGCGAGACCTGATCCTCAGCCCTCGCGGCGGCGGAGGGCCTCGAGGGCGCGCTCGACGGACGCGCGGGCGATCTCCGCGGCGCGGCGGTCGGCGCGCTCCTGGGCGTCGCGGTACGGGAGGCCCGCGTTCTCCGGGTCGTCGAGGGTGCTGGGGATCGGCGACTGGCCGTAGCGCTCGGCGTCGGCGGCCCAGCGCTCGCGCCACTCGGGCGAGAGTTCGCCGAGCGGGGTCGCGTGCGTCTGCGCGAGCCAGACGTGGGCCCACATCCGGGGCACGACGCGGTAGACGTCGTAGCCGCCGCCGCCCGTCGCGAGCCAGCGGCCGCCCGCGTGGCGGTGCGCCAGCGAATCGACGAGCCGTGCCGCTCGACCCATCGCCGTGGTGGTGACCATGAGGTGCGCCAGCGGGTCGTAGGCGTGCGAGTCCGCGCCGTGCTGGGAGACCACGATCGCCGGTCGAAAGGCCTCCGCGAGCGGCGGCAGGGCGATCTCCAGCGCCTCGACCCAGCCGATCTCGCCGGTGCCAGGATCGAGCGGGATGTTGACGGCCGTGCCCTCGGCCCCCAGCCCGCCGAGCTCGTCCTGGAACCCCGTGCCGGGGAACAGCGTCGAGCCCGACTCGTGGATCGAGACCGTCATGACGCCCGGGTCGTCCCAGTGGATCGCCTGGACGCCGTCGCCGTGGTGGACGTCGAGGTCGACGTACAGGACACGCAGGCCGTCGTGCCTCGCTCGGGCGACCGCCAGCGCCGGGTCGTCGTAGACGCAGAAGCCTGAGGCGCGTGCCCGCATCGCGTGGTGGAGCCCGCCGCCGGGATGGAAGGCGTGCTGGATCTCGCCTCCGAGGATCGCCTCCATGGCCCGCAGCGATCCACCGGCCACCGCCGCCGAGGCCTCGTGCATGCCCCCGAACGCGGGCGTGTCCCCGGGCCCGATCCCCATGCCCCAGGCGCCGACGGGGTCGGAGCCGCAGCGCTTGACGTGTTCGATGTAGGCGCGGTCGTGGACGAGCGCGAGCTCCTCGTCGGAAGCGGGCTCCGGCGCGAGACCAGGAACGGCGCCGAGCGTCTCGAGGAGCGAGATCCCCGTCCAAAAGCGGCGCGGCGTCAGGGGGTGCACCGGCCCGAAGTCGTAGTCCGTTGAGCGCGGGCCGAAGACGAGCAGCGGATCGGGCAGGCTCACCCGGCCCACGATAGCGGCGATCCGGGGCGTACCATCCGCCCGTGGGCAACGACGTGATCCTCGTCCTGGTCATCGTGCTGGTCATCGTGGTGATCTGGCGCGGGCCGAAGACGATCCCCGAGATCGGGCGGATGTTCGGGCGCGGCGTGCGCGAGGCGCGCGAGGAGATCAACAAGGGCCGCACGTCCGACGACGCCTCCGGCGAAGAGACCTCGAAGCCCTCCTGACGCCCTCGGCTGGGCCGACCGCCTCGACCTGCCTCGACCGTCTGACCACGGCTCGCCACGGTCGGCCGGCCGCGCTCGGCCGCAGGCGTCGTGCACCCGTCGCACCCTAGACCGCGGCCGCGACGGCCGTCAGCTCCTCGCGCAACGCGTCGGGCTCGGTCACCGGCAGCCGGCACGCGAACCCGCGGCAGACGTACGCCGCCGGTCGACCCTTCACCAGCGTTCGACCCTCCAGGAGCGCGATGCTCGTCGGCGCGTCCTCGGCGGGCCGCAGCGCGACCGCCTGGTTCGGCGCGTAGACCTTCGCCGTCTCGAGGACCAACGCGCGGGTCGCCTCGTCGCCGGGGTCGCCGACGATCGCGATCTCGGCCACGGGCGCGAGAGCGAGGTCGATCGCCTGGAGCCACATCGCGAACGCGGTCGGGTAGCGGGCCGTGGACGGCGTGATCGTCGTGAGCGTCCGCTCGGCGGCCTCGCGGTAGCGCGATTCGCCGGTGAACGCGGCGAGCCGCAACAGCACGAACGTCGCCATCGCGCCCCCGGAGGGCGTGGCGTTGTCCTGCGGGTCCTTCGGTCGCGTGAGCAGCCGCTCGTGGTCGGTCGCGGTGTCGTAGAACCCGCCCGCCGGGTCCGCGAACCGCTCGAGGATCGCGTCGGCGAGGCGCCGGGCCGTCGTGAACCAGCGCTCGTCGAAGGTCGCCTCGTACAGCGCCAGCAGGCCCTCCGCCAGGTCGGCGTAGTCCTCGAGCACGCCCTGCCCCGTCGCCCGGCCGTCCTTCCACGATCGGCCGAGGCGCCCGTCCTCGCCGAGCAGCCCGCCGACGATCGCCTCGGCCGCGCGAACCGCCGCGGCCCGGTATCGACCGGCGACGCCCTCGGCACCCCTCGCCTCGAACGTCCGCGCCGCCTCCGCGAGCGCCCCGATCGCGAGGCCATTCCACGCCGCGAGCGCCTTGTCGTCGCGGGCGGGCTGCGGACGGCGCTTTCGATGCTCGAACAGCCGCGCCCGGGCGCGCTCCAGCCGTTGGTCCACCTCCGCGGCCGGGACGCCGGCGAGGTTGCCGAGCTCGGCCGTCGGGCGGACGCGCGACAGGATGGTCACGCCCTCCCAGTTGCCCTCGTCGGTGACGCCGTAGGCGGTCGAGAAGAGGGCCGCGTCGTCCCCGAGGACCTCGCGGATCTCGTCGGCGCGCCAGGTGAACGTCGCGCCCTCGACGCCCTCCGTGTCGGCGTCCTGGCTCGAGGCGAAGGCGCCGTCGTCGGTCGTGAGCTCGCGGATGATGTAGTCGAGCGTGTCCCTGGCGACCTCGCCGTATCGCTCGTCGCTCGCCGCCGCGTACGCATGAAGGTAGGCGCGGGCGAGCTGGGCGTTGTCGTAGAGCATCTGCTCGAAGTGCGGCACGAGCCACACCGCATCCGTCGCGTAGCGATGGAAGCCGCCGCCCAGCTGGTCGCGGATCCCGCCGTCGGCCATCCGGTCGAGGGTCCGCCGCGCGATCGGGAGGGCCCGCCGATCCCCCGCCGCCGCACGCCGGAGCAGGAAGTCGATCGTCATCGGCTGCGGGAACTTCGGCGCCCGGCCCCAGCCGCCGTTCTGGTGGTCGAACTCCTGCTCGATGAGCGTGACCGCTGTGTCGAGCAGGTCCGGCCGCGGCGCCGGTCCGACGACGTTCCGGTTCGCGCCGTACACCTGCGCGACGAGCTGCGCCGCGCTCCGCTCGAGGTCGGCGCGCTGCTCGCGCCAGGCCCGAGCGATCCCCTCGAGCACCTGGCGGAAGCTCGGCAGGCCGTGGGTCGGGACCTTCGGGAAGTACGTGCCGCCGTAGAACGGCCGCCCGTCCGGGGTCAGGAAGACCGACATCGGCCAGCCGCCGCCGCCCGTCATCGCCTGGACCGCGGTCATGTAGATCTGGTCGAGGTCCGGCCGCTCCTCGCGGTCGACCTTGATCGGGATGAACCGCGCGTTCAAGAACGCCGCGGTCTCCTCGTCCTCGAAGCTCTCGCGCTCCATGACGTGGCACCAGTGGCAGGCCGCGTAGCCGATGGAGAGGAAGATCGGGCGGTCGAGGAGGCGGGCGCGCGCCAAGGCGTCGGGGCCCCAGGGAAACCAGTCGACGGGGTTGTGGGCGTGCTGGAGGAGGTACGGGCTCGTCTCGTTCGCGAGGCGGTTCGTGTGCCGGTGGGTCGCCGGCTTCTCGCTCGGCGTGCGTTCGCTCATCGACGCCAGCCTAGGCGCGAATCGCGCCGTGGGGTGCCCGGTCGCATGGGCGCGCTTGCCAGATCCTCGTCGCGTGGGCGGCGCAGGGTCAGCTGGCCGCGCGGTCGAGGGCCGGCCCTTGCTGTATGGTCGCGCCGATGGAACCGCGATCCCTGGACGACAAGCCGACGGTCGACCGCCTCGTCCGGCTCGGCCTGACGACCTACGAGGCCCGGGCCTACGCGGCCCTCGTCCGGCGCGATTCCTTCACCGCGGCCCAGATCGCCCGCACGGCCGGCCTCCCGCGCCAGCGCATCTACGACGTCCTCGCGAGCCTGGTCGAGAAGGGACTCGCGTCGGCAAGGCCCGGGACCGTCGTCAAGTACGCGGCGATCGCGCCGGAGCGTGCCGTCGAGCGCCTCGTCGCGAGCCAGCGCGAGGCGATGGCCGCCCTCGAGCTCGACGCCGCGGACGTCATCGGCCAGCTCGGGCCCGCGTTCCTGGCCGGCCGCGCGCACCGCGACCCGCTCGAGTACATCGAGGTCCTCCGCGACCGCGGCGCGATCCGCGAGCGATTCGCGGAGCTCCAGGCCGGCGTCAAGCGCGAGATCCTCGTCTTCACGAAGCCGCCCTACGCGACGCCGCCCCAGGACAACGTCGGCGGCATCGAGGTCGCCCGCAGCCACGTCGCGCGCAGCGTCTACGAGCTCGACGTCCTCGACGACCCGGCCATGGCGGCCAGCATCCGCCGGTTCATCGAGGCCGGCGAGGAGGCGCGCTTCACCGAGCACGTCCCGCTCAAGCTCGTGATCGTCGACGAGGCGATCGTGATGTTCGAGCTCGTCGACCCGGTCGCGGGCAGCGAGGAGCTGACGATCATGGTCGTCGAGCATCCCGCCCTGGCCTTGACCCTCAAGCTCGCGTTCAACCGCGTCTGGGAGCACGGGCTCGACCTCCCGGCCGCGATGGCCCTCCGCAAGAGCGGGCTGCCGCGCACGGCCTGACGGGCGCTCGATGCGACGAACACGATCGGGACGACGGCCGGGATGACGACAGCGGCGACGGCGACCCTCCGAGCGAGCGAGGCCCGATGACGACGCGCGAGGTCGAGGGCTTCCGCCCGTCGCGCCACGGGCTGCGCTTCGCCAACCGCTGGACCCCCGGGCCGGCAAGGCAGTGGGACCTCGGGCTAGTCCACGTCGGGATCGGCCAGCCGGCGCGCGGGCTGTGCGGCGGCATGGCCTACCTCGCGCGCGACCGCTTCGAGCGCGGCGAGGCCCCGCCCGAGGAGGCCGAGGCACCGGCGTTCGGGACACCGCTGTTCAGGACGGTCGTCGACCGGCAGTTCGACTCGTTCGGGCCGCTGTGGATCGTTCCGCTGCGGTTCTGGATCGCCTCGGCCCTGTACGACGACCGGCGGCGGACGCGCGAGTCCGTGAAGGTCGCCTGGCCGGCGATCCGGCGCGATATCGACGCGGGGCGGCTCCCGGTCATCGGCCTGGTGCGCGAGGCCGGCTGGAACCCGCTCTCGACCGGGATGGGCCACCAGGTCCTCGGGTACCGCTTCGACGCCTCGCCCGAGCGCATCGCGATCGGCGTCTACGACCCGAACCACCCGGGCAGGGATGACGTCGAGCTGGCCATCGAGCGCGGGCACGGCGGCGACATTCGCCTCTCTCAGTCGACCGGCGAGGCCCTCCTCGGGCTGCTGCACCTGCCCTACGTGCCGCCGCGCTAGGCTCGCCGGCGATGGACTACGGCCTCGCCCTCCCCTCGCTCGGCGACGACGCGACCCTCGCGGGCATCGAGGCCTCCATCGACATCGCCGCGAGGCACGGCTTCACGGACGTCTGGGCGACCGACCACATCCTCGTCGGCCACGACGCGGCCGAGGACTACGGCCGGATCTACGAGGCCGTCACGACCCTTGCCTGGGCAGCGGCCCGAACCGACACGCTCCGGCTCGGCGCCAGCGTGATCGTCGTCCCGATGCGCGAGCCGGTCCTGCTCGCGAAGCAGCTGGCGACGCTCGACGCGCTCTCGCGCGGGCGGCTGATCGCGGGCATGGGCGTCGGCTGGAACCGCCTCGAGTTCTCGAACGTGGGCGCGGCCGACCGCTTCCACGTCCGCGGCGCCTACCTCGAGGAGACGATCAGACTCTGCCGCCACCTCTGGTCCGGCAGCACCGAGCCGTTTCGCGGGCGTTTCGTCGAGTTCGAGAACTTCGTCTTCCAGCCGCTGCCCGACCAGGGCGCCGCCCTGCCGATCTGGATCGGGGCGCGCGACGAGCGGGCGCTCGCCCGGGTCGGTCGCCTCGCCGACGGCTACCACGCGTCGGCCTCGAGCCCCGAGTCCTATGCGCAGCGCATCCCGGTGATCCGCGCCGCCGCGGAGGCCGCCGGCCGCCCCATGCCCCGGCTGTCTGCCCGCGCGCGCGTCGAGGTCGGCGGGGAGCGCCAACCGTTCTACACGATGCACGGCTCGCCCGAGGAGGTCGCCGGCGAGATCGGGAAGTTCGCCGCGCTCGGCGTCGACCATCTCGTTCTGGTCTTCCAGCCGCGCGATCCCGACGGCCTCGGCGAGGCCGTCGAGCAGTTCTGGCGCGAGGTCGTCCCGCTGGTCTGACGCGGGTCGGCCCCTGACGCGGGTCGGCCCCTGACGCGCTACAGCGGCGGCAGCTCCTGGAGGTCCGTTCGGGCGCCGGCGAAGAGGTCGCCGACCTTCGCCACCCGGTCGATGATCGACTTGATCGTCCAGCGGTCGCTGCGGAGCTCGAGGTCGTCCAGCTCGTCCCAGGTGATCGGCGCGGAGACCGGCGCGCCGTCGGCGGGGCGCACGGAGTACGGCGCGACGAGGGTCTTGATGTAGGTGTTCTGCGTGTAGTCGAGGCGCGCCTTCCCGCCGCGGTTCTTCTTCGCCCACTCCCACGAGACGAGGCCCGGCACGGTCGCGCCGATCGCCCGCGAGAGCTTCTCGACCCAGTCGCTCGTGTCGAGGAACGTGTACTTCGGCTCGATCGGGATCCAGACCTGGATCCCGCGCTTGCCGGTCGTCTTCGGGTAGCCGCGCACGCCGAGGTGCTCGAGGGCGGTCCGGTAGAGCTTCGCCAGCATGACCGTCTCCTCCCAGGTCGTCTTCGTCCCCGGGTCGATGTCGACGAGCGCGAACGTCGGGGTCATCGGGTCCTGGATCTTGGAAGTCCAGGCGTGGATCTCGAACGACGTCTGGTTGCCGAGCCAGCACAGCGCCCCGACACGATCCGCGATGAGATGGTCGTTCGCCTCCCGCTCCTCGACCCCGACCTCGCGCCAGCGGCGCAGCCACGCGGGCGCGGTCGAGGGGATGTCCTTCTGCCAGAAGCCAGGCGCGTTCGGCCCGTTCGGAAAGCGCTGGAAGTTGAGCGGCCGGTCCTGGAGGTGCGGCAGCATCGTCGGGGCGATGAGGGCGAAGTAGCGGATCAGGTCGCGCTTCGTGAACGGCCCCTCGTCGCGCGGCGGGAAGATGACCTTGTCGAGGTTCGTGAGCTTCAGCTCGAAGCCGCCGACCTCCCAGATCCCGTCCTTGGTCATCGCGTCCAGCGCCGCGAGCTCCTCCGGCGTGGCCTCCCAGGCGAATTCGTGCTCCTGCGCCGACGACGCCGCCCGTCGTCGCGCGCGACCCGTCGGCGGGGGGTCCGAGCTGGCCTTCGAATGCCGATTGCTGCTCACGGCCACGGGCGCATCTTCCTCTGGATCGGCAATCGTTGCCGCCGCCTGGTCGACGGCGTCCCTCGTGGCGACGGGCTGCTCGCGGACGACCTCGGTGGCTGGCTTGCCGCCCTCGTCGAGGCCCTTGAAGGCCGCCTGGCGGACGATGCCGTCGCGGGTCCAGCCGCCGAGCTCGGCGCGGATCACGAGCTCCGGCCGCGTCCAGACGACGTTGCGGAGCTCGCCGCCCCAGCGCCCTTTGTAGTCCTTCGGGGGCGGCGGGTCGAACGGCGATTCATCGGTCGCGAGGTCCTCGAGCAGCACCCGGAGCCGCTTCCGGCTCTGGTTGTTGAAGCCGGACCCGACCTTCCCGGCGAAGTGGAGGCGCTTTCTCCCGTCCTCGCCGGTCACGTAGTAGCCGACCACGAGCGCCCCGAGGTCCTTCGCCGCGCCCTCGCCCGGTGTCCAGCCCCCGACGACGAGCTCCTGCTCGGGCCGGACCTTGATCTTCAGCCACGTTCTCGCGCGTTTCCCCGGCTCGTAGGGGGAGCGGCGGTGCTTCGCGACGATGCCCTCGAGGCCCAGCCCCCGGGCTGCCTCGAGGAACTCGAGGCCCTCGGCGAGCACGTGGTCGGCAAAGCGCACCCGTCGATCGCCCGCTCGCAGGACCGTCTTGAGGAGCGCCTTGCGGCTCTCGAGCGGGACGGCGAGGAGCGAGCGCCCGTCGAGGTGGAGGAGGTCGAACGCCTGGTAGACGAACCGGTTCGAGGGCCCGCCGGTGGCCTCCTGAAGCAGGCTGAAGTCGGGCATCCCGTCTTCGCCGAGCGCCACCACCTCGCCGTCGACGATCGCCTCGTCCGCGTCGATCCAGGTCGCCTTCGTGAGCAGCTTCGGGAAGTAGGTCTCGGCGTCGTTGCCGTTGCGGGTGAAGATGCGAGCGGTGCCGTCCTTCACGACCGCCTCGACGCGATAGCCGTCCCACTTGACCTCGAACAGCCAGTCGTCGTCGCGGAAGCCGCGGTCGGTGAGCGTCGCCGCCATCGGCGGTATGAAGCCGGGCAGCTTCGCCGGCCTCGCGCCGGTCAGGTCGATCTCCGCGGTCGCCGCCGGCGCGGCGCTGATCCAAAGCGCGTCGCGGGCCTCCTTGACCTCGTCGTTCGTGCGGCCCGTCTTGACCGATTGGGGATGGTCCTCGGCGTCCCACCCGTCGACCGCGGCCTCGTCGCGCTTCTTGATGAGCAGCCACTGGTCGCCGTCGCTCTCCTCGGAGGGCATCCGCGAGCTCTCCCGCCGCACCCGCGCCCCTCGGCCGCTCCCGCGCCCGCTCGTCCGCACGATCGTGAAACGGCCGCGGAGCTTCTCGCCGTTGAGCACGAACTTGAGCTCGCCGTCCTCGACCGCCCTTCGGCCGTCCGGCGTCTCGGGCTCGGGCTGCCACGTGCCCCAGTCCCAGACGATCACGTCGCCGCCCCCGTACTCGCCCTTCGGGATCACGCCCTCGAAGTCGAAGTACTCGATCGGGTGGTCCTCGACGTGAACGGCCATGCGGCGCTGCGCGGGGTCGAGGGTCGGGCCCTTGGGGACGGCCCACGAGACCAGCACGCCGTCGATCTCGAGACGGAAGTCGTAGTGGAGCCGGGTCGCGCGGTGGCGCTGGACGACGTAGCGACCGCCGCGGCCTGGTCGCCAGCCTCCCGCCGGCTCCGCGACGGTGCGGAGCACGCCGGGCGGCGGCTCCGGCGTCCTCCGGAAGTCACGCTTGCGCTTGTACTCCTCGAGCGGCGCGCGAGGCGCCGGTCCCTCGCGGGGACCGATCCGCGACACCTTCCCGCGCGTCACCGATCCCGATCGCGAAGCCGCTTCCTTCCGTGGCACCGCGTCAGTGTGCGGCGGAGCGCCGTAGCATGTCGCGACCCATGCGCGGCTTCCTCGGCTTCACCGTGCTCCTGCTGGCCGCGCTCGCCGTTGCTGCCCTCGTCCTCGTGCCGATGATCGTGCGGCCGATGGTTGTGGACGCGGTGCACGACGCCTCGCCGTTCGGCGACCAGCCGATCGACGTCGCGGTCGACATCGACCCGCTCCGGCTCCTCCAGGGTCGAATCGAGCGCATCCGGGTCACCGGCTCGAACCTGGAGGTCGAGGGCGCCATCATCTCGAACCTCGACCTGACGCTCCTCGACGTCTCCACCGGCGGCAAGCAGTCGTTCGGCGAGCTGACCGGCCGCCTGACCGACGTGGTGCTCCCGTTCGTGCAGCTGGAGCCGCTGGTGATCCCGACGGTCGAGCTGTCCGGGACGGACGGCGACATCGATGCGCTCGCGCGCTTCGACCTGCGGGGCGGGCTGTCGCTGGTCGGGAACGCGTTCGCGGAGAGCGGGATCGCCGTCGAGAGCCTCGAGCTGATCGACGGTGGCATCTCGTTCGGGCTGTTCGGCCAGCGCGTTGCCGTCCCGCTGGGGGTCGACCAGGGTGCCCTGGTCATCCCCGAGGTCATGGGCGGCCCGCTCGTGATCGTCGAGCCGGCGCCGGACGACCAATGGGAGATCACCGACGTCCGCGTGACGCCCTCGGGGATGGACGTCCGGGTCTCGCTGCGACCGGGCGGCGCGACGGGGTAACGGCTCGGCACGGGTCAGGTGCCACTCGCCAAGCGGTGTCGACGTCAGCTCGCGAGGGAGCCCCCGGCCTCGGCGGATCGCAAGGCGGCCACGGCCGCCCGCACGCCGAAGGGCCACTCCGCGCCGTGCCCCGGGAGCACGAGCGACGCCTCCACCTCCTCCAGCCGGAACAGCGATTCGAGCGCCTGGGCCGTGCCCGCGGTGAACGGCGCGACCTGCGGGCCGGACCGTCGCGGCCGCGCGCAGACCGGGCGCATGCGCGGCGCGAGTTCCGTCAAGCCGTCTTGCGGCGTCGCGCGGGGCGCTCCGCTTCCTCGGCCCTGGTCGACTTCGACCGCGCGGCGGCCTTCTCGCCCGTGTCGGCCTTGGCCTTGGCCGCGCGCTGCTCCTTGGCCTCGGCGACCGAGACCGGCTTGCCGCGCTTCTCCTCGCGCGCCTTCGTGGCGGCGTTGACGCTCGCCTGGAGCGCGGCCATGAGGTCGACCAGCTTGGTCGGCTCCTCCTCGGGCTCGACCTCCACGACCTCGCGGCCCTCGATCTTCGACTCGATGACCTGCATCAGCGCCTCGCGGTACTCGTCGCGGTAGTTCGCCGGGTCGAACTCGCCGGTCATCGCCTCGATCAGCTGGGCCGCCATCTTCTTCTCGGCTGGCTTGATCTCGGGCTCCTCATCGGGCAGGTCGAGCTCGTCGAGGGCGCGGATCTCATCCGGCCAGTAGAGGGTCGAGAGGAGCATCGTGTTCTCGAACGGGTCCATCGCCGCCAGGACCTCGCGATCGCGGATCACGAACTTGCAGATCGCGGTGAGGTTCTTGTCCTGGAGGACTTCCTTCAGGAGCTGGAACGCCTTGCGGCCGACCCGGTCCGGCTCGATGTAGTAGGCCTGCTTGACGAACTTCGTCTGCTGCTCTGCCTCGGAGCGCTCGACGAACTGCTCGATCTCGATCGAGCGCACGGTCTTGAGCGGCAGCTTCTCGAGGTCCTCGTCGGTGATCACGACGTACTTGTCGGGGGCATACTCGTAGCCCTTGACCGTTTCGGACCGAGGAATGATCTCCTCGTCCTCCGGGCACCAGATCTTCATCTGGATCCGCGAGTTGTCCTTGGCATGGAGCATGTGGAAGCTGACGCCGGCGCGTGATTCGGTGGCGACGTACAGCTTGACCGGGATGGTCACGAGGCCGAACTGGATGGCCCCTTTCCACATCGAGCGCGCCACGGACTACCTCCGCTTGCCGCTCACTGCTCGCCGCGAGCGGGACGCGACGATACCACCGAGCCGCAACCGACCCGCGTGAGCGTGGCGGCCCGGAGCCTTGCTTTCGGGCGACGCCTGCGGCGTGGAGCCCCCGGCGTCAGGGAGTCGGCTGCTCGACCGGCTCCGCGGCGCCGCGACCGGCGCGCTGGTCCAGCTCGGCCGCCACGTCCTCGATCGGGCGAACGCGGCGCGTCGGCCGAGGCTGGCCCCAGATCCGGCCCGTCGGGTCGAACCAGACGATCATCGCCACGAGCAGGGCGGCCACCAGGGCCAGCGCCGACGGCAGGCCCGCGATGCCGGCGAAGAATCCGGCCCCCGACCACGCGGCGACGAACCACATGACGGTTCCCACCACCCGAAGCCGTTGCGTCTTCATGCCGCGCATCCTCGCGCGCGCGTGTTCGCGCGCCAGCGCCCGTTCGTACGCGCCCGCCCGAACCCAAGTCTGGTGCGCCGCCGCGCCACGGCCCGAACGCCGCGGACGGCCCGAACGACGACGTCAGGCCGAGAGCTCTCGCTCCGCCCGCGTGATCCAGGCCAGGATCGCTTCCCGGAGCTTGTCGAGGGCCTTGGAGACGTTCTCCGAGGTCGTCCCGATGGTCGTGAGCTGGACCTTGAGCCCGCGGACGGTCTCCAGACACTCGCGGATGGAGGTCAGCGCGGTCTGGATGGACGCCACGTCGACCTCGGCCTCCGTCTCCCGGAGCGTCGACAGCGCGAGCAGGCGCGCGAGCCGCACCGCGGCCTGGAGCGTGGCCGGGTCCGGGTCGGCCGGGTCGATGACCGCGTAGACGTCGCCGGCGCGGACGTCGAACGGCGCGATGCCCGCGGGCGCGTGCGCCGGCGTAAAGATGACGAGGGCGGCCGCGGCGTCGCGGTTGGTCTTCGCGGCGCGCAACTCGTCGCGCATCTCGCGTCCGGAGACCTTCCGATCCTTCGCCTCGATGACGACCCGCAGCTCCGCGCCGCGGCACAGGTCCGGGTCCAGGGTCAGGACGAAGTCGCCCTTCTTGGACCGGCCTGCGTCGCCGGCGTCGTTGCCGCAGCGGTCGAGCACGTCGTTCGCGCCGCGCGCGATCTCGCCGAGCATGCTCTCGAGCACGGCCTCGAAGTCGCCGCCCTTGGCTGCGGACTTCGCGCGCTCGCCGGCCCGCGCCTGCTGCGCCGCCTCGATGGCCACGAGCTTCTCCTGGAGGGAGCGGAACCCGTCGGCGACCTCGGCGCGGAACTGGTGCAGCGGCGACCCGAGCCGCGTCGGATCCAGGAGCGTGGCGAGCCGCGAGGCATCGCCGTCGAAGTACGTCCCGAGCATCGACGCGATCCGCCCGACGGCGGAGTCCTGGCGCTTCGGGTCGAAGAGCTCCTCGACCATCGAGCGGAGCTTCCCGCGGTCCCCGAGGAACGCCTCGAGCGTCCGGGGCAGCCGGCCGTCGCCGTCGGCGAAGTTCGTGCGCAGGACCGCCTCCAGCGCCTCGGCCGCCCGCTCGTTCGCGGCACGGCTCTGCTCGGCGAACCGCTCGAACTCGGCCCGCACCGCGTCCACGTTCACGGTCACGCCCACGCTCTGGAGCGCCGTCAGCCCGATGCGAACCGCGCGCTCGACCAGGATGGCGTGGTCGTCGGGCGGCTGCTCCGCGAGCCAGGCCGCGAGCGGGCCGTCGTGCACCGTCAGCCGCTCGACCTCGATGCGGTCGCCGGCGACGCGGACACCCGGGTGGCTGGCCGGGAAGGTGACGATGCGAGCTTCCATGCCCCAGATCCTGCCGATGCCCTGTGACAGCTGGCTGTCACAACGACGGGCGCGAACACTCCAGTCGCCAACGCTGACTTCTGGGCCAGCCCCATGCAACGACTCCAGGTGCCATCAAGGTGCTTTGGGCGCGACGCCGAAGGAGTTCAACCCGGGCGACGCCTGTCGCGGGAACCTCGGCGGCGACGAGGACATCCGCGAGCCTGCCGGGGCGGCTCAACTGCCCCGGTAGGTCGTCATCGAGTACGGGGCGAGCAGCAGCGGCACGTGGTACGAGCGGCCCGTGTCCTCGATCCGCAGGTCGACCGCGACGCGCTGGAAGAATCGCCCCTCGCCGCCGTCGGGCGCCGTCCGGCCGCCGAGGTGGAACTCGAGCCGATACTCCCCCGGCGACATCGGCCGCTCGAGGAGGTCGCGGATGCGCCCGTCGTCGTCCGTCAGGGCCTGCGTTAGCCGGATGGGTCGACCGTCCTCGCCGAGCTTGTAGAGCGACACGTGGATGCCCGAGGCGGG
>DATLYV010000109.1:0-16126 GCA_035574535.1 Binatia bacterium | reverse complement strand
CGGCGCCGCGGTCGGGCCGGGCGTCGGCGTCGCGCCGGGCGGGAGGGTCGGCGGCGCCGTCGGGGTCCCGGTCGGGCCGGGCGTCGGGAGGGCCGACGGGCCGGGCGTCGGCGCCGGGAAGACCGCACGGACGGTGTAGACGCCGAGGAGGTCCGTCTGGCTGAAGGTAACCGACACGGCGCCCGCCGTCGGCGGGACCAGCTCGACCGTCGAGTCGTCCGGCCGCGTCACCACGAGCGACGTCGCGCCGTTGGGGATCGGCAGCGAGACCGGCTCGCCGGGCGGGATCGCGCCCTGGGGCGCGTCGGAGCCGCCCATCAGCTCGCCGGTGAGGTTCGCGAGGAGCACCGGGAACGCAACCTGCAGCGGCAGGTCCGAGTTCCGCGGCAGGAAGGCCAGCACGCCGGCCCGCCGGCCCTCGAGCTCGCCGGCGTAGAGCAGGGGAGCGCCCGCGGGCCCGGGGATGACCGTCCGCGCCCAGGGCGGCGTCACGAGCTTCGAGGCCTTCCCGATGTGGGTGGTCGAGAGGTCGACGAACCGCAGGATCGGCTCGTCCGGCGATAGCGTCCCGATCCCGGGATCGGTGAGCGTCCCGGTCACCTCGCCCAGCGGGCTCGACTCCGGCGGGCCGATCAGCAGCACGGCCGTCGGCGGCAGCTCGTCCGGCACGAAGTCCTCGAAGATGATGAGGTCCCACGCCGTGCCGTCGGTGCGGACCGCCTTCTCCGGGTAGTCGGCGGGCTTCACCCCGTAGAGGACGACGTTCGGCAGGAACGTCAGCGCGGTCTCGAGGTACGGATCGCCCTCGCCGACGATCAGGATCTCACGCACGCGGTGGGGCGGGACGATGGCCCAGGCGCGGTCGTCGAGCGCGAGGTGGTCGCCGCCCGTGCCGTCCTCGCCACGTGTCAGGCGGACCTCGATGACCGACGCCTCCCCGGGGATGTCGTCAACCACGACCTCGGTCCGGGTCTGCGGCTCGAGGAGCGTCAGGTCGCGGGCCTCGATCAGGACGTCGTCGGCGTAGAGCTGGAGCTGGCGCTGGGCGGGCTCGATGTCGAGGTTTGCGACGCTGATGAAGGCGGATCGGCCCACGCCCGAGGGCGCCTGGCGGACCGCGAGCGCGACGATCGCCTGGTTCCGCCGCTCCCGCCCGACCTGGAGGACCTTGATCTCGTGGCCGACACGGGCGGTCGGCGGCACGGCGAGCGCGGCGTCGGTCGCGACGAGGATGTCGGCGTCCCCGGCGCGGTCGGCGAGGGCGTCGGCGAGCGCAAGGGCGTCGCCGAGGTCGCCGGTCGCGGGCGAGACGGTGATGCCATCGATGGCCGCGCGGATGCGCCCGAGGTCGGTCGTCCCATTGACGACGACGCGGGCGGTGCCGCCGGCCGCGATGACGCTGACGGTCCCGCCCGCGGGCAGCTCCCGCAGCGCCTCGATGACCTGGCGCTTCGCCTCGGCAAGCCGGTCTGGCGGGACGTCCGTCGAGGCCATGCTCGCGGAGGTGTCGATGACGACGACCACGTCGCCTGCGAGCCCCGCCGGGCGCTCGAGGAACGGCCGCGCGGCCAGGATCGCGAGGAGCGCGACGAGCAGCAGCTGCAGAAAGAGCAGCAGGCTCCGCCGCAGCTTCTGCCACGGCGCGTTCGCCTCGACGTCTGTCAGCAGCCGCTGCCACAGCAGCGTCGACGGCACGACCTGGCGGTCCCGGCGCAGCTTGAGCAGGTACATCGCCAGTACCAGCGGCACGAACAGCAGCCCGAGCAGCGCGAGCGGCGAGAGGAAGCTCACGAGTTCGCTCCGGGCGTTCGGTGCGGACCGCCCGCGCGCAAGGCGACAGCGAGCACCGAACGCGAGCGCAGTGCAGACGTGCGTGAACGTGGAGCGCAGCCGGCAACGCAGCGCACGGGTGGCATCAACCGAGCACCCGCCGCCGTCGCAGCTCCGCGAACACGAGGTCCGCGAGCGGGAGGTCGGTGGAGATGGGGACGTACGTGGCGCCTCGCTTCGCGGCGAGGTCGGCGAAGCCCTCCTGCCACTGCGCGAGGCGGGCCCTGTAGTCGTCAATCGTCGCGAGGTCGACGGTCACGTCGAGGCCGTCGCCCGATTCGACGTCGACCAGCTGCATGTCGCCCTCGAGGACCGGGTCGAGCTCCTCCGGCGACAGGACGTGCAGGATCACCAGCTCGGCGCCGGTCGCGGCGAGCTCGCGGACGACGCGGTCGGCGCCGGGATCGAGCAGGTCGGACAGGAGCACGATCACGCCGCGGCCGGTCAGCTGCGCCGCGGCGTGGCGGACGGCCGCGACGAGGTCCGTCTGCCCGTCCGCGGCCGAGATCCCCGAGAGGGCCGCGAGCAGCCGGAACACCCGACCCGAGCCGCGGAGCGCGACCTGGCGTCGCCCCTGCCGCCCGATGAGCGCCGTGACCGCGACGCGGTCCTCCGAGGCCAGCCCGATGTACCCGAGCGCCGCCGCCGCCCGCTTCGCGAACAGCAGCTTGCCCGGCGTTCCGGCCTCCATCGAGGCGGACGCGTCGAGGAGGAAGTGGATCGTGACGTCCTCCTCCTCGACGTAGAGCTTGATGAACAGCTTCTCGAGGCGGGCGAGGACGTTCCAGTCGAGCTGCCGAAGGTCGTCGCCGAGGGTGTAGTCGCGGAAGTCCGCGAACTCCACCGACTGGCCGCGCTTCACCGACCGCCGTCCGCCTTTGAGGCCGCCCCGGACCGGCTTCTTCATGAGCAGCTGGAGCCGCTCGAGCTGGCGCAGGAAGGCCTCGTCGAAGACGGTCGGGTCGATGGCCGAGGGCAGGAACGCCGGCTTCGCCGCGCGCGCTCCCGCGGGGGCGGGCGGGGCCGATGCGCCCGGCGTGGCGGCGACGGTCGCCGTGGCGGCCGCGGTCGGCAGCTGCTGCTCGGTCATGTCGTGCTGTCCGGCCTCGCGTCCGCGCGCGAAGCGCTACTCGACGCTGGGCGCCGGGACCGCGTCGAGGATCGAGCGGACGATGGCCTCGGGCGTGATCCCCTCGGCCTCACCCTCGAAGTTCAGAATGACGCGGTGCCGCAGCGCGGGCAGGGCCACCGCGCGAATGTCGTCGATCGAGACGTTGAACCGGCCGTCGAGCAGCGCGTAGATCTTGCCCGCGGTCACGAGGGCCTGGGCGCCGCGCGGCGAGCCGCCGTAGCGCACGTACTCGCGCACGAGCTCCGGGGCGCGGCCCTGGTCCGGGTGCGTGGCCGCGAGGATGCTGACCGCGTAGGCCGTGACGTGCGGCGCGATCGGGACCGCGCGGGCCAGCCGCTGCATCTCGACGATCTCCGCGGCGCTCGCGACCTTGCTGGCCTTCGGCGCCTCGGCACCCGTCGTCCGGTCCATGATCGACACGAGGTCTTGTTCCGACGGGAAGGGGACCATGACCTTGAACAGGAACCGGTCCAGCTGGGCCTCGGGCAGCGGGTAGGTGCCCTCCATCTCGAGCGGGTTCTGCGTCGCGAGAACGAAGAACGGCGGCTCGAGGGCGTAGCGCTGGCGCGCGACGGTGACCTGGTGCTCCTGCATCGCCTCGAGCAGGCTCGACTGGGTCTTCGGCGTGGCCCGGTTGATCTCGTCGGCGAGCACGAGGTTCGCGAAGATCGGGCCGCCCTGGAACCGGAAGACCCGCTGGCCGCCCTCCTCGACGAGGATGTTGGTGCCGGTGATGTCGGCCGGCATCAGGTCCGGCGTGAACTGGATCCGGTTGAAGGTGCAGTCGATGACGTCGGCGATCGTCCGCACGAGCATCGTCTTGCCGAGGCCGGGCACGCCCTCGAGGAGCACGTGGCTGTTCGCGAGCAGGCCGGTGAGGGTCTGCCGGACCAGCTCGCGCTGGCCGACGATGACCCGCCCGACCTCGCGCTCGATCGCGGCCGCGCGGTCGGCGAATGCCTCCGGCGCGAGGCGCGGGACGGCCGTTTCGGCCGGGGACGACGTCGTTTCCATGGCTGCCTCCGTGGACCGGCGACCGGTCACTGGCTGGGATCGAGCGAGCTGAAGTAGTCGCGGACGTAGTCCCGGATCGACAGCGGCAGGTAGCCGCGGTCGAGGGTCGTCGTCCAGAGCCGCTCGAACTCCGCGTAGACCTGGTCGTACGGCACGTACGAGCCGGGGTCGACGCCAGCACCCTGCTGGTTGCCCTGGGAGACCTGGCCGCTGCCGCCGCTGCCGGCGATGTACGACGGGTCGCCCGGCTTCCCGATGCGGTCGAACGGCGCGAAGATGCCGCCCAGCTCGTCGCCGAGCTCCGACGGCCGGTTCGGGTTCACCGGGCCACCGAGGTTGCCGGGCCCGCCGAAGCCGGAGCCGAGGTAGCTGGCGTTCGAGCCGCCGCCACCGATTGCGCCCTGGCCGGCGCCCTGCCCGGAGCCCTGGCCCTGCCCTTGCCCTTGACCCTGGCCCTGACCCTGGCCGGAGCCCTGGCCCTGCTGCCCCTGACCCTGCTGCCCCTGGCCCTGCTGCCCCTGGCCCTGCTGGCCGGCGTTCGCGAGGTCGCGCCGGGCGCCCTGCAGCTGGTTGGCCGCGGAGGCGAGATCGCGGTTCTGGGCGATCCGGTCCTGGGCGGTCCCGAGCGCGTCGGCGAGACGATCGAGGGCGGCCTGCGCGTTGGCGCTGTCGCCCTGGGCGAGGCTCTGGGCCGCGTCGCGGAGCGCCTGGCTCGCGGACGAGCCGGCCTGGCTGGCCGCGCCCTCGAGGCCGGCCAGCTGCTCTGCGAGCTCCTTCTGCTGCTCTGGCGTCATCTCGTCGACCTTGTCGGCGAGGTCCCTCACGTCCTGCTGGGCCTGCTTGGGATCGCCGTTCGGGTTCGCCTCCGGGTTGCCCGTGGCGGCCCGCGACAGCGAGCGGCTCAGGGTGTTCAGCGCGGCGGCCCGCTGCTCGTTGGCCGGATCGAGCTGCGACCGCAGCGCCGCCTCGATCGCGCCGAGCCTGGCGAGGTTGGCGTCGAGCCTGTCGGGGTTGTCGCGCAGCTGGCGGGCGAGCTCGCGGAGCTCCTTGGCCAGCCGCGTGCGCGGGTCGTCGGCCGAGGCACCTTTCTTCTCGAGCTCCTCGGCGAGCCTGTCGAGCTTCTCGGCGGTCGCCTTCGCCTCCTCGCGGATCTGCTGCTGCTGGGCGATAACGACGTCCTGCGGGTTGGGCAGGAGCGTCACCGGCCCGAGCGCGAGCGCGGCGACCAGCGCCACCGCCGCGGGCTGGCGGGAGAAGCGAGGCCGGAAGAGGTTCGCCGGGACCGTGCCCAGCGCGCCGACGGTGTCGCGGCGCTGCCGGCGGACGAACCGCCGCCGCACCTCGTCCGGATGGGAGGCGGGCTCTTCCCCCGACCCGCCGCCGTCCGGGCCGGCCGCGCCCGGGAAGGCGACGGCCAGGGCCAGTGCGCTCGCGGCGCGGTCGCCGAGGCCGCCTTCGCGATCGACCGCGATGGCCGTCTCCCCGAGGCTGGGCCGCGCGGCGACCGAGAGGACCAGCATCGCGATGCCGGCAGTGAGGAGGATTCCGATCGCGAGCGTGGGGGCCAGCTCGATCGGCATGAGCCGCGCGAGCGTCCACAGCCCGAGCTCCGCGACCAGCGCGACGGCGACGACGATCCACGCGCGGCGGACGATGCGCCGGAACCACAGGCGGCGCCCGTGGGGCCGGAGCATGCCCCGGATCGCGAGCAGGTCGGCGTCGAGCGCCGGTCCCAGGGCCGCCCGCGGATCCACCGGCACGAACGTCGCCTCGGCGGCGGTCGCGAAGCGACGCCACGGCCGCGGCCACGAGCGGCCGGCCTGCAGCCTCGGGCGGGCGATGCGGATTCGGGGCCGGCGTGCGGCCGAACCGGACGACGTCATGCGGCGTTCCTCCTGCCAATGCGGCGGCGCACGGGACCCGGCAGGCTGGGGCGCCAGCGGCGCGTCGGAGTGACGAACTGGACCGAGGCGACCGTCAGGACGGCCGCGAGGATGAGGAAGCTGAGGACGCTCTTGGGCCAGAAGCGGTCCCGGAACACGTCGGCGGCGGCGAGGTTGACGACCTCATCGGCGTCAGCGACATCGTTGCTGAGCCCTCCGCCCGCGGGCAGTCCGACGTCATCTCCCCCGAAGCGAACGCCGTCCTGTGGGAAGGTCGGACCGCCCGGCACGGGCTGGACGTCGGGCGGGAAGAGTTGCTGTGGCGGCGTGTTGACGACGCTCGAGATGAGGCTGCACGTCCCGCCGAAGGCGCCGTCCTCGGTGCCGCAGACCACGTCCGCCTGGGCGATGAACGGGTTGAGGTAGAGGATCGCCTCGGACGGCTGCCGGCGAAGCCCGGTCGGACCGACCTCGCTCGTGTTGGTCAGGAAGACCCACGTGAACAGCGACCCGATGACGAGGCCGATGGTGGCCACGAAGGTCAGGCCCGTCGAGGCGCCGGTGCGCCGCGTGAGGGCCGAGAAGAACAGCCCGACCGAGCCGAGCCCGATGACCGTCGCGAAGAGGACGACGTACCCGCGCACCATGTCGTCCGGAGCGACGCCGCCGAACACGAAGACGAGCGCGGTGACCGGGATCGAGGCGAGGATCAGGATGAAGACCCAGGCCAGGGCGCTCAGGAGCTTGCCGAGCACGATCGCGACCGACGAGATCGGCGTCACGGCGAGGAGGTCGAGCGTCTGGTGCTCGCGCTCGCTGCTGATCGCGCCGGCCGTTGCCGCGGGGGCGAGCACCGCGACCATCAGCGTCTGCAGGAACAGCAGCCCGAGGAAGATCTGGCGCCCCACCGTGGCCGAGGCATACGTCGCCTGACCCCCGTAGGACGACAGCCCGCGGACGGATTCCTCGGCCATCTGCTGGAGCATCCAGGCGAAGACCGCGAGGAGCAGCACGTGGATCGTGACCACGATGAACGCCCGGCGGCCGCGCATCCGGCCGCGCAGCTCCTTGACGATGATCGCGCTGATGCCGACTGGGACCGGCAGGCTCGACAGGCGGCCGGTCAGGCGGTTGCGGAGTGACAGGCGGCCGGCGAGCGCGCTCATGGGACCGGGCCCTCCGCCGTCACGAGCGCCGCGGCCTCGCGGTCGGTCACCTGGAGGAACAGCTCCTGGAGATCGGTGGCGGCTGGCGAGTAGCTGGCGACCTTGATGTTCGAGCGGACGGCCGCGGCGAGCAGCTCCGCGGCGCCCGCCTCGTCGCCCGTGAAGCCGACCTCGATCAGGCCGTCGTCGGCGACGGCCGTCGCGACCTCGGGGCGGAGCTCGAACCACGCGCGGGCCGCCTCGACAGCCGCCTCGTCGCCGAGGACGCGGACCCGCAGCACCTCGCCCACGCGGAGCTTCTGGCCGATGTCCGCGATCGTGCCTGCCGCCAGGACGCGGCCGTGATCGACGATCGCGACGGACGTGCAGAGCTCCTCGAGCTCGGGGAGGATGTGGCTCGAGATCACGATCGTCTTGCCGAGGGCGCGGAGCTCGCGGAGCAGCTCGCGCAGCTCGACGCGGGCCCGCGGGTCCAGGCCGGATGCTGGCTCGTCGAGGAGCAGCACCTTCGGATCGTGGACGAGGGCGTGCGCCAGGCAGAGGCGCTGCTGCATGCCACGGGAGAGGCTGAGGACGTAGTCGTCGCGCTTGTGCGCCAGGTCGACGAGCTCCAGGAGGTCGCCGATCATCCGCTTGCGCTGGGCCGGACCGAGGCCGTAGCAGCGACCGAAGAAGTCCAGGTACTCCCAGACCTTCATGTCGTCGTAGACCCCGAACGCGTCCGGCATGTAGCCGAGGACGCGCCGCGCCGCCTGCGGGTTCCTGCGGACGGACTCGCCGTCGATCAGCGCGTCGCCGGACGTCGGCTCCAGGAGCGTCGCCAGTATCCGGAGCATCGTCGTCTTCCCCGCGCCGTTCGGGCCGACGAGGCCGAAGATCTCGCCCTCCTCGACGTCGAGGTCCACGCCGCCCACGGCGAGGGTGCCGGGATAGCGCTTGACCAGGCCCCGGGTCTCGATGATCGCGCTCATCGGATGTCCCCCTCGAGCACGACCTGGAAGCCGAAGCCGGCCTGCATCTGGATATTCTCGTTCACGAACCGCACCAGGACCTGGCCCGTCGACGGATCCACGTAGCGGGACGGGTCGACCACGCTGTAGACCGCCTCCGGCTGCATCCGCGGCAACCGGACCCACGCGCCCGCGCCGGTCAGGTCGAACAGCTCGACCTCCGGGAGAAAATCGTCGCGGCGCGGCTCGCAGCCCTTCGGCAGCGAGTTGTTCGCGTCCGTGCACGGATCCGGGATGCTCGGCAGGGGCTCGATGGGCTTGCCCTGCCCGAGCCCGCCGATTCCGCCGCCCGAGTTCAGCGCGATGCGCAGGCTGGTGGCCGCGAACGTGCCCTCGAACGGGATGGGCCGGTACGCGATCGTGGCCTGCCCGAAGTCGAGGCTGATGAAGAACCGCTCCTTCGAGAAGAAGTTCGCGTCGCTGTCGACGACGGTCGAGCGGAGGAGGTCCGAGGTGAACGACACGTGCCCCTCGATGCCGATCGGCACGGGCATGTAATACATCGTGTTGCCGTTCATCCGCGGCGTCTCGCTGCCGACCCGGAGGTCGAGCTGGCTGTTCTGGGTGAACGCCAGGACGACCGCGTGGTCGGTGGACAGGCCGCCCCCGAACGTGCCCATCGGGTCGAACGTCAGCTGGCTGACCATCTGGTAGCGGATCGAGCGGCGGACCTGCTCCGGGGTCGTGTTCTCGAACGCCGGGCCGATGACCTGGTCCGCCAGCTGCGCGCCGAACGGGTTGTCGCGCACGCTCAGCCGGACGTTGCGGGTCTCGCCCGGCGCGACGTTCCCGAGGACGACTACCGAGCTGCCGAGGACCACCGCGACGTTCTCGAGGGGCTGGTCCGAGGCGTTCTCGAAGGTGCCGGTGAGGGTCCCGCCCTCGAGCGTCAGGTTCGCGCGCATGCGCGGGGCGGTGACCGGGACCTGGGCCCGGACGATCCGGATCGAGCCGGTCCCGACCGACAGGTTGCGCACCGCGGATGGCTCCGCCGGGCCGCTGCCCTGGACGATGTCGAGGGTCGTGGTGCCGCCCCCGAACGGGTCGCCGGAGATCGGCGACGCGAGCAGCGCGCCCTGGGGGACGTCCACGCGGTACGTGTTGCGGGTCGGCGAGAAGACGCCGAAGTAGACCTGGCCGGAGGCTTCCGTCGTGTCCGGCGCGGCCTGCACGATCGCCACCTCGTTGACGATGACGTCTGTGCCGCGCAGGAGGGCGCCGTAGCCGAACGCCGCCGCCGCGAACGCGAGGACCAGGACGGGCATGGTGATCCACGCCAGCTCGCGGCGATCGAGGCGCCGGAGGATCCAGTAGTTGATCGGGCCGATGATGAGGATGTACGCACCGATGATGCCCAGGAGGCCCTCCGTCGGCGGCAGCGCGAGCGCGGGCAGCTGGTACACGGCGTTGATGAGCTGGGTGTCGTCGAAGAGGCTCGGGCCGTCGGCGGTCCGGGCGGGCAGCTGGCTCCGCCAGAGGCCCTCGACCGCGGTGCTCTCGGCGACCCACGAGGCCGTGGTGTCGAAGCCCAGGATCGTGACGCGCCCGGACCCGTAGCCGAGCTCGGCGGCGATCGCCCGGTCGCCCGAGGTTGCCAGCGCGCGCCCGCGCGCGAGTTCGCCGGCCATCGCCGGGACGTCCGCGGCGCCGTCCGGCGCGGGCCCGACGAGCGGCGCAAGGGTCGCCGGGTCGGCATCGATCGTCGCGGTCGGGCGGTAGGGCAGGATGTCGTCGGGGAAGGCCGAGAGCGTTCCGATCCCGGCGCTGCCGCCGACGATCACGAGCCGGCCGCCGGCCGCGATCCAGCGCCGCAGCGCGTCACGCTGGTCGGCGGTGAGGGCGTTGCTGTCGACGTCCTGCCAGACGAGCCGGTCCAGCGCGGACCAGCCCTCGACGCGACCGGGCAGGTCGCCCACGCCCAGCGGCACGAGGACGGCGGCGTGGCCGAAGGTGCTCTGCGGGAGCCTGATCTGGTCGATGAGGCCGCCCGGGTCCTCCGCAACGACGCCGACGACGAGCTGGGCCGCCTCGTGGACGGCCCACGCGACGCTCACGCTCTCGATCGTCCGGCCGTCGGCGACGAGGTCGACCGTGACGTTGCGCCCGAACGGGGGCGCCTGGGCGTGGAGGACGTAGACCTTCTCGGAGCCGGTTGGCAGGTCGACCGGCATCGCGAAGCGGGCCTTGCTCTCCGCGCCGCCGTCCGTCCGGAGCTCACCGCGGATCGGCGGGCCGTCGTTCTTGAGCTGGACCTCGATGGCGGTCCAGGCGCCGGCGCGGGCGTGGCCCTGCAGGAGGACGCGAGCGTTCATGTTGAGCTCGCCGGCCGCGGCGCCGCCGACGGCGAGCGGGCCGGCGAGGATCGCGAGGACCGCGGCGAGGGAGCCCAGGCGGGCGGCGAATCGTCTTGTCCTGGCTGGTGTGGCGCCGGGTCGGCCGTGCGGCACGCGTCCTCCTCGTGGATGGTCGACGGTAGCCCGCTCGGGCGCCTGACGCCCGGCGGCCGTCCCAAGACGCCGCACCTCCCCGAGAAGTTGCGCGGCGCGCCGATTCCCTGCGGCCCAGCGGCCGGATTCCTGCCGCCGATCCCGTGCCGCCATCGGCCGCGCCGGGCGACGACCCGCCTATCGTACGATTGCGGCCCGTGCCGTCCATCCGACCGTTCCGTGCGCTCCGCTACTCCCGCGAGCAGGTCGAGGACCTCGCGGCCGTGGTGGCGCCGCCGTACGACGTGATCGGCCCGGAGGAGCACCGCCGGCTCCTGGCGAGAGACCCCCGCAACGTGGTCCGCCTGGACCTGCCTCACGACGAGCCCGGCGACCCGCCGGACGAGCGCTACCGCCGCGCGGGGCGGACGCTCGCGGCGTGGCGCAGCGAGGGCGTGCTCCGGCGCGACCCGCGCCCCTGCCTCTACGCCTACGAACAGCGCTACGTCGTCCCGGGCACGGCGCGCGAGGCGGTGCGGCGGGGCGTGTTCGCGCGGGTCGGGCTGGAGCCGTTCGGGCCGGGCAGCGGCATCCGCGCGCACGAGCGGACGCTGGCCGAGCCGCGCGAGGACCGCTATCGGCTGCTGCGGGCCACGAACGTCAACACCTCGCCGGTGGTCGGGCTGGCGCAGGATCGCACCGGCACAGTCGCCGAGTGGCTGCGTGCGGTGGCGGGGACCGGCCCGGTCTCGGAGCTCACCGACGACGAGGGCGTCACGCACCGGCTCTGGGCGGTGGCCGCGGGAGAGGACGAGGCGCGCGACGCGGAGCTGGCGGCGGTCGCCGAGCGCCTCGGGGCAGGCCCGATCACCCTCGCCGACGGGCACCACCGCTACGAGACGGCCCTGCGCTACGCCGAGGACCGCCGGCGCGGCCCGGTGCTTGAGGAGAGCCCAGCCTGGGACGCGATCCTGATGCTGGTCCTCGAGCCGGAGGAGGGGCCGCTCACGGTCCTGCCGACCCACCGGGTCCTGCTCGGCCTCGGCAACGACGGCGCGCGCGGGCTCGTCGAGCGTGCCGGGGAGCTGTTCGACGTGGAGCGGGGCGTGGGCCGCGACGCGCTGGTCGCGGCCTTCGACGGATCCGTGGAGCGCGCCGGCGGCGAGGGCCGCTTCGGCCTGTGGACGCGGGCCGGGGGCGCGATCCTGCACGCCCGCCGCGCCGCGTTCGTTCCGTTCCTGCCGGCCGGCGGGACCGCCCTGCGCCGCCTCGACGTGACCCTCGCGTCCGTCGCGATCGAGCGCCTCGCCGGGATCGACCCCACCGCCGTGGCAGCGGGGCGCCTCGCGTTTACGATGTCCGCCTCGGAGGGCGTCGGCTGGGTCGATTCGGGCGCCGCCCCGACCGGCGACGGGTCCGCGGACGCGGCTCTCCTGCTGGACCCGACCCCGGCCGCCGAGATCGTCGCCGTCGCCGCCGACGGTGACGTCATGCCGCAGAAGAGCACGTACATCTACCCGAAGGCCCTGACCGGTCTCGTCATCAACCCCCTTGAGTAAGGCCCCGCATGCCCCACTCGGACGTCACGCTCCCGCCGCCCGCCCGCCCGGTCCGCAAGGACGAGATCGAGCTCCACGACCGCGGCCTGTACATCGAGTCGTGGCTGCCCGAGCGGCGCTCGCGCCGGCGACCGCTGCTGTTCGTCCACGGCGAGCTCGCCGGGTCGTGGGCCTGGGAGCGGTTCCTCGGCTACTTCGCCGGGCGCGGCTGGGAGGGCCACGCGCTCAACCTCCGGAACCACCACTGGAGCCAGACGGCTCACCCGGCGGAGCTGTCGTTCGAGTCGTTCGTCGACGACGTGGGCGCGGCGATGGACCGCCTCGGGCCGACCGTCGTCGCGGTCGGGCACGGCATGGGCGGGCTCCTCGTCATGAAGGCCGCGGAGCGGCGGGAGGCGAGCGGCCTGATCCTCATCGCGCCCGAGTTGCCGAGCGACATTCGGCCGCCGACCGAGCCGCACCGGATCCGCGAGGTGCCGGAGCTGTTCGGGCCGTCGCTGCTCGGTTGGGCGACGCTGCCGGAGAAGCTCCAGCGCGACCACCGCGACCTGAGCCTCGCCGACGTGCTGCGCATCCAGCACCTGATGGGGCAGAAGCCGCACGAGTCGGGGCGGGCCCGGCGGACGATGCTGCGCGGCGTGAAGGTCGACCCGACGAAGCTGCCCGAGGCGCCGCGGCTGGTCATCGGCGGCGGGCTCGACCTCTCGGTCCCGCTCGAGGCGACCGAGCGGCTGGCCGAGTGGCTCGGCGCGGAGTACGAGCCCTTCGGTGCGCACTCACACTACGGCCTGATCCTCGGCGAGCTCGGCTACGCGCAGGTGGCCGAGGCGATCCGCGGCTTCCTCGAGGCGCACCGGCTGTGACCCCGGTGACGACCCAGGCGACGACCCCGCATCCCCACGCGGCCGAGATGGAGGCCGCGCGCGCCGGCTGGTACGCGCTGACCTTCCGGATCCGCCAGGTCGACCCGGAGGACCGCCTGACGCCCGGCTACTACACCGCCCCCGACTGGAACCTGGGGGACCTCGTGGCCCACATCGGGACGTGGCTGGCCGAGGCGCAGGCCCAGTTCGAGCGGATGATCGGCGGGACGTACACCGGCCACGACGACGTCGGCATCGACGTCCTCAACGCGCGGCTGCTGAAGGCCATCGCCGACCAGCCCTGGGACGTCGTCTGGTCACAGGCCCACGCGGCCCGGAGCATGCTGCTCAACGCCTGGTACGAGCTGCGCGAGCCGACCGAGGAGGCCGCGTGGTGGATCCGCAAGGCCGCGGCCGACCACTACGCCCAGCACCTTCCCCGGCTCGAGGAGTGGGTCCGAGAGCTGGCCGCCCGCCGCTGAGGCGCCGCGGTGGGGGGGCGGGAAAGCCCGGCCGACGCGGACTTCCAGCGTTTCGCGAAGGGCTGCTAGAATGCCGCCCCGTCCGGCGGGTCCCCGCCGACGCGTCCGGTGCCGCATTCGTCTAGAGGCCTAGGACACCGCCCTCTCAAGGCGGAGATCATCGGTTCGAATCCGATATGCGGTACCAACTTCCCCTCGCTCGGCGATGGCCTTCGCCCGCGCCCGACCGTGGGCTAGCCGCCGAAGCGCGTCTCCTTCACCACCTTTCCGGTGCGGTCGTACGTCAGCCAGGTGCCGGTCTGCCGGCCACGGTCGAACTCGCCGCTGCGCATGATCGAGCCGTCCTGCCGGAACCAAGACCAGCGCCCGTGAATCTCGCCGTCGAGCGTGTACCCCCTGTGCTTGACGTTTCCATTGTCGTAGTGCGCGATCTCCTCGATCGGTTCGGTCTGCCCTGACATACGATCGCAGTATGGGGGAACCGGAGGGGAAGCGGCCGCAGCACAAGCGGCGCCGTCCTTGGCTCATCGACCGGCCTTGCCGTGTGAGGCGACTCAGTCAATCGTCCCGACGGCGGACCTTCATGGGCTCCGCCACGACCAGGCTGAGGATCAGCGTTATGGTGCCGCGCGCGAAGAACTCGTCGATGCGGTAGCGGGGGCGCTCGCGCCAGCTCGTCTCCACGGCCGCTTTCCCCTTCCATCGGTGTCGGGGATGGTTCGAGGGCCTGACGGTGTCATGTGGCGGGCACGACGCCGCGGGCCGCCCAGGCGCGCGCCTTGATCGTGAATGGCTCCGGGCCGGCGAGCGCGCGGGCGTGCTCGCGGAGGCGCTCGCGCTCGGGCGGGTCGAGCGCCTGGACGTATGCGCCGGCCGGACCGACGCCCCGCGTGAACGGCTCGAAGTACGCGTCGAACGTCGCCATCTCCAGGTCCGCCGCGACCGTGGACGCTTCGATGTTGGTGAGCCCGGCCTGCTGGAAGATCTCGACGAGGTGGCCCGCGCGGGCGCCGGGCAGGCGGGACTCGTCGACGGAGCCCGGCCGGAGATCGGACACGGCCCGCCAGAACAGGCCCAGCGGTCCCGTCCCGCCCGCGTGGTCCCAGACGCACGCGGCCACGACGCCGCCCGGGCGCGTGACGCGGGCCATCTCGCGAATTCCGCCGACCGGATCGGTCATGAAGTGGACGACGAGCTGGGCGAGCGCGGCGTCGAAGGCCCGGTCGCCGAACGGGAGGGCCTCGGCGGAGCCGTGCTCGATGCGGACTTCCGGGAAGCGCTCGCGGGCCGCGGCGACGAATGACTCGGACGGGTCGATCCCCGCGACGTTGGCGGTGCCCAGGCGGTCGACGAGGACTGCCGTGAGGGCCCCGGTGCCGCAGCCGACGTCAAGCGCCCGCATGCCCGGCGCGATGTTCGCGAGATCCGCCATCTGCGGTGCGAGCAGGCGGGAGAACCGGCCCATGAACCGGTCGTACGCCTCGGCGGCCACCTCGAAGCTCACCGGCAGACTCTACGCCCGCCAGCCCGAACCGGGATTGCAGCGGCCTGGTCCGGTGCCGGGTCGCCGTTCTCGGAGCCGCGCGATCGCCTTGCCGAGAAGCTGCTCGCACTTCGCGCGGTACCCGGCCTCGTCGGACGGTCACCCATCTCGCCCGTCACGGTGACCATCAGCATCCCCGGGGACGCAGGCGCCGAGCCGAACGTGCCCGTCGGGTCGCCTTGCCCCACGGCCTTGCCGATGGCCGCGCCGACTCTCCCGTATCCTCGCTCGAATGCGACGGCTCGTGATCCTGACCGAGGGCCAGTTTGGCCCGCACCACGGCAAGACCGCCATGGGGGTGATCCGCTACGGCACGGACGCCATCGTCGCGGTCCTCGACTCGTCGATCGCCGGCCGGAACATCTCCGAGTGGGTGCCCGGCAGGGACATCCCGGCCGTGGCCACCCTCGCCGAGGCCATGGCGATGCCCGAGCGCCCGGACACGCTGCTCATCGGCATCGCGCCGACGGGAGGCAAGCTGCCTGATGCGTGGCGCCGGATCATCCTCGACGCGATCGAGGCGGGGATGGACGTCCACTCCGGCCTCCACACGTTCCTCGGCGACGACCCGGAGTTCACCGCCGCAGCCCACGCCAAGGGCGTCCAGATCGTCGACTTCCGGCGGCCGCCGGAGCGGCACGAGACCGCGGTCGGGCGGCCGCACGGACCGGGGAAGCGGGTGATCCTGACGGTCGGGACGGACTGCGCGATCGGCAAGATGTCGGTCGCGCTGGAGCTGCGCAAGAGCGCCCTCGCGGCCGGCGAGAACGCCGTCTTCGTGCCCACTGGCCAGACCGGGATGATGATCGAGGGCTGGGGCGTGGCGGTCGACCGCGTCATCAGCGACTTCCTCCAGGGCACGGTCGAGTGGCTGGTCGAGCAGGGCGAGGAGCGCGGCGACTGGGTCCTCGTCGAGGGCCAGGGCTCGCTGGACCACCCGGCGTACTCGTCCGTCACGCTGGGCCTGATCCACGGCGCGACGCCGCACGCGATGGTCATGGTCCACAAGCCGGGCCTGGCGGCCCACGACTTCGACCATCGGCCGGATGTTTCGTTCCCGATCGCAAAGCTGCCGGGGTTCATCGCGCTGCACGAGCAGGTCGCGGGCCTGGTCGCGCCGTCGAAGGTCGTCGCGGTGGCGCTGAACACGTCGCTGCTCCGCACGGACGACGAGGCGCGGCGGGTGATCGACGAGATCGCCGCCGAGACGGGCCTCCC